>JAJPJR010000022.1 GCA_021324165.1 Armatimonadota bacterium | reverse complement strand
TCCGTTCACCGGATACGGCCCGACCGGAACGGCCGGATACTACTGGACGGATGGTTGCTGGGCGTGGCTGTATCGCCCCGACTATGACTTCAGCGAGACGCCGTAAGGTTTCAAACCGAGTCATTTGAAACGAAAGCCCGCGGCTTTGCCCGCGGGCTTTCAACTTTAATCCATCGAGAAAACAACCTTGCCCGCTTCGCCCCGCTTCATCAGCTCCATCGCGCGGTTGAACTCAGTGTAATGCAGCCGGTGGGTGATCACCGGAGTTACGTCCAGGCGTCCCGTTGCCAGCAGCGCCGACATCTGCGTCCACGTCTCCCAAAGCCTTCGCCCAACGATGCACTGGATATCCAGCCCCTTAAAAATCGCATCGTTCAGCCGAACAGGAACGGTTTCGTCGTGGTACACGCCAAGCAGACTCACTCTGCCGCCCGGCCTCACACACTCCAGCGCCAGCTTCAGCATGGCGGGGTGGCCCGACATCTCCAAGACCCCGTCCACGCCGTCCGGGCAGCGGCCTGCCAAAACTTCCTTCGCATCTTGTTCTGCGGGGTTCACCACCAGGTCAACACCCATTTTCTTTGCGATTTCGATTCTCAGCGGGCTGATTTCGGTGCCCAAAACGGATTTCGCGCCCAACAGTTTGCACACCGCCGCGGCAAACAGCCCAATCGGCCCTAGGCCTGTGATCAGAATGTCTTGTCCCTCGACCGGCCCCGCCAGCGCGGTGTGAACCGCATTGCCAAGCGGATCTTGCATGCACGCGATTTCGGGCGGAATGTCTGCCGAAGTCTTGCGCGCGTTCGCTTCGGGGATCACCGCCCACTTGGCAAAACCCCCGTCCACGTCCACGCCCAAAATCCGCGTGTTCGGACAGACGTGCCCCTGTCCCAAACTGCACTGCCTGCACTTGCCGCAGATGATGTGAGATTCGGTGGCGATGAAATCGCCCGGTTTCAGCAGCGAAACCCGTTCGCCGACCTGTTCAACGACGCCTGCGAACTCATGTCCAATGATCCGAGGCGGTTTGATTCGAGACGCCGCCCATGCATCCCAATCATAAATGTGCAGATCGGTGCCGCAAACCGAACCGTATTGCACGCGAACTTTCACGTGCCCTGGCTTGATTTGCGGCTCCGGGACTTCGATGAGGTCTGCGCCGGGTGCGGCTGCGGCCTTGGCGATCGCTTTCAACGGGGCTGGAGTGTACCGCCCCCGATTGCGCTACGCCTTGATTGTCCAGTGCACGTAATCAACGCTTCCGTTCCAGTTTTTGCTGCCTATGGACGTTGAGCGCATCGTAACCCTTGCTCCTACCGTTCCATCTGCCTTGATGTATTTGGCAACATTGGGAGTGGTGATCACGATCGCCGTCGTTCCATCCGAAAGCGGACACGCTTTCGAATCCACCTGATCCCACTGATTGGTCTGATAGTTTCGAAGGTAGGTGGTTTGAACCAGCCCCGCCCGGCTGCATGACATCTCGAGCGTAAAATCGAGTTCCGAGCCCGACGTTGCCGCGCTGCTGCCATAAAACTCCAAATCCCAACTGAGGTTGCTGCCATAGGTCGGCCCCGCCGCCATGCTCAGCTTGTTGTTGTCGCTGGTAAGGAGCGAAGCCAACCCGCCGGACAGAATCTTGCCGAAATTCCTGATGAAATTGTTGGGTGAGACCTCGGTCGAGGGCGCAGTTACGATGACCGTGCCGTGCATGCTGAAGTGGAAATTGCAATGATAATTGTAAGTGCCCGGCGTGTTGAACGTTTGGGTGAAGGTGGCCCCTGCGGTAAGGGTGCCGCTGTCGAACGAGTTGTCATCAGCCGTTACCGTGTGGCTGGTGAAAACTTCATTGTTCGTCCATTTGACGCTGGCGCCGGCAGGAATGGTGATGGTGGGCGGGTCGTAGGCCAGGTTTTTGATCGAAACGTTGAACGTTTGGCCGAATGCTGCGCACCGCAGCAAACACAATCCAAGCAGTAACAGAAAGACACGTATGTTCATGAGCGCTCCTTTGCGGGGTAATTGGACACAGTTCTCTCCAACAGATTGTACGGCAAACTCCGTTCGAGGTGCCAACGAATTTTCAAGCCAGCATTAATCCCAGGAGGAATCGCGGTTCGAACGAACGAACGTTCGAACCCGGTCATTATATTCAGGGCTTGCTCGGCCTTTTCCGAGCTGATATTTGGGGTGAGCAATATGAAATATTACGTTCTGCTTTCGGGGCTTGCGTGCGGGATTCTGATCTCAGGGCCGTCGTTCGGCCAGATGAGAGGCGGCGATCCTGACGAAGCAAGGGGATCTGTTCCCATCTTGGAAAAATATGGAGACCCGCCCTGGATTTCGAACTTGACGATCACAGGCCCAGCGGGCGGCTGCAAAATCGGTTCGTTCACAAGCGTGCAAGTTAATGTGAACGCGCAAGGGCAAAACATTTTGAACGACGCCGCAAACGAACCTTCGATCTGCATCAATCCGAACAACCATAACCTGATGACGATCGCATGGCGGCAGTTCAACAACAAAACTTCCAATTTCCGGCAAGCCGGTTGGGCATACACCACGAACGGAGGCCTCAGTTGGACGTTTCCCGGCGTTTTGGAAAACAACGTGTTTAGGAGCGATCCGGTGTTGCAAACCGATGCCGACGGAAACTTCTTTTATCTGAGTCTGCTCCAAACGTTTTATGACGACGTTTGGAAATCCATTAACGGCGGCGCGAATTTCAGCCGCGTGGCCGACGCAACAGGAGGCGACAAAGAGTGGTTCACCATTGATCGCACCAACAGCATCGGCAAAGGCAACATGTATCAATACTGGAGCACCGCCGGAAACAACTACGGCGGCAGACAGTTCAGCCGTTCGGTCAACGGCGGAATCACCTGGAGCTCGCCGATCAACATTCCCAACGATATGGTTTGGGGCGTGCTGGATGTCGGCCCGAACGGCGAACTGTATTTGGGCGGATCGGATTCCGGCAATCAGTTCTATTTCGCGCGGTCATCTAATGCAAAAGACAAGTCGCAATCCCCAACATTTGATATGTCCCGAACGATCAATCTGGGCGGGTCCATGATCTACGGCTCCCAGGTCAACCCCGACGGTCTTGCAGGTCAGGTTTGGCTCGCGTGCGACCGGTCTGGAGGCGCAACCAACGGATATCTCTACATGTTGTGCAGCGTGTATCGCAACAGCAGCAACCCGTGCGATGTGATGTTTGCAAGAAGCACCGACGGCGGCAACACATGGAGCACCGGAAAACGGATCAACGACGATTCACAAAACGGCGGAAAATATCACTGGTTTGGAACGCTTTCCGTAGCCCCGAACGGACGGGTTGATGTCATCTGGTACGACACGCGCAACAGCGGCAACAACTCGCTTTCCGAACTTTGGTACACATACTCGACCGATGGAGGAGCAACGTTTGCGCCCAACATCAAAGTCAGCGCGCAGTTCAATCAGTCTCTGGGATATCCGAATCAAAACAAGATCGGTGATTACATGGGAATGATCAGCGACAATACCGGCGCCGATGTGGCCTACGCCGCAACCTTCAACGGCGAAGAGGACGTGTATTACGTGCGCATCGAAGCGATACCGGAAACCGACGTTCCCGATTCGGGAACCATTCTGCAAGGAACGCAGGTTTCGGGATCGTTTTCCGATTTGGCCGCAAACGATTCAACGTATTGGGTGACGCAGGCGCTCTACACTCCGATTCTGATAGGCGATCCGTTGAAAATCCAAATCAGTTCGCACACGCAAAAGCACACTCCCGGAACGCTTCAGTTCAAGTTCGATGGAAAAGTGAACGCCGCGGGACTCACGCAGAAAATCTCGCTGTATAACTTTCAAACCAACAGTTTCGAGTTGGTGGATTCGCGCGCGGCCACAACTTCCGATTCCACCGTCACCGTAAATGCGACCGGCGATCTTTCGCGGTTCGTGAATCAATCAACGGGCGAAGTGCGAGCGTTGATCAGTTATTCGGGGTTCAACCCCGCGAATCTGCTGTTCAGAGCCTCGATGGATATGGCCAACTGGATCATCGGAAACTAACGCTCCAAATTCCCGGCCGAGACCGCAAGATTTCGGCCGGGAGCGCTCAGCCTAGCCTCTCGATGAGGTCGGCTACTTTCCGCTCGATCTCATCCCTCACTTCCCGCACTGCCGAAAGAGGGAGCTCTGCCGGATCGCGGAGCCCCCAATCTTCGGCAGCCAGGAATCTCGCCGGGCATGCGGCCGCATCCACGCCGCAGCCCATGGTTACGATCTTTTCGCTCGCGTCCACCATCTGCTGGGTGAGCAGTTTGGGAGTGTGACCCCGAAGAGAGATCCCGATCTCATCCATCACCTGAACCGCCTTCGGGTTCACACCTGCGCCCTGAAGCGTCCCCGCCGATGCCGCGCGCAAAGAAATGCCCCGCTCTTGCGCCATCTTGTTGAAAAACGCTTCTGCCATTTGCGACCGGGCGGAGTTGTGCACACAAACGAACAGCACGGCGATCCGGTCCATCTGAATCTGATGCTACCGCGCCTAAATGCTAACGACGGGTTAACGCCGCCCGCTTCGCAGGCGCGCTGAGCCCGCATCCGCTCCGCCCCTCTTACGGTTGCTCCTGCCGGGTTGGGTGAGGCAACGGAGATAAGGCTTATCTGCAAAGCGGCGCCGGCAGATTGATGCGTGTGCCCGGTTTTATCTTCCTCGCGCGCCGACGATCGCCATTTTGGAGATGCGGTCCCCTCGGATGATCTTGTCTACCACTTCCATCCCTTTCGTGACTTTCCCCACCACCGCATAACTGTGCCAAAGGTAAAGGCGGTCTTGCTTGATGATGAACAGTTGCGAATCGCCTCCCATCTGAAGGCCGTTGCTGGCAACACCCACCACGCCTCGCACGAAATCAACGTCGCTCATCTCGAACGGCAGCTGCGTTCCGCTGCCGCCGTCTCCCACCGCATCCGAATCCAGCGGCTTGTTGCGGCTGGCAGGCGCCCCCCATTGGGTCACCCAATACTCCACCCGGTGCACCCGCTGCTTGTCATAAAACCCGGTCCGGGTCAAACGAAGAATATGCGCGACCGTTTTGGGCGACAGGCTTGGATCGGTGGTGATTTCAAACGTCCCCCGGCCCTGAATCTCCACACGGATAACCGGGCCGCTCGGCTCGTACGGCTTCAGCCAACTGCGTGCCTGCCAGCCCATAACGAACAACGGAATCAGCGTCATCCCGTTCGGTTTCTCCCTCAGCAGGGCGTTGTCCTCCCGTTTTTCAAACATTTTTTCAAAAACCCTTGACAGATGAGTAGACTTATAGTATAACTACGTCTACCTATCACAAAGGGAGGATAATGATGGCAGCGAGCAAGAACGGCATCGAACTTTTGGAGAAGCAAGAACTGAACAAAGAGCAGTCCCTGAAGAGCGCCCTGAGCCAGCTGGAAAAGGCGTTTGGCAAAGGCGCCGTGATGCGAATGAACGAGGCCGCGGCCGAGCGGGTCGAGGCGATTCCAACCGGCTCTGTGAGCCTTGACACGGCTTTGGGAATCGGGGGGATTCCGCGAGGGAGGATCACCGAAATCTACGGCACGGAGAGTTCGGGCAAGACCACGATCGCATTGCAGATCATCGCCGAGGCCCAGCGAAAGGGAGGCTTGGCGCTGTTTGTGGATGCCGAACACGCCTTGGACGTTGAATACGCCCGCGCCTTGGGAGTGGACGTGGAGAAGTTGTACATTTCGCAGCCTGCCACCGGCGAGGAAGCGCTGGAGATCATGGATGCGATGATCCGGTCGGGCGCGCTGGATGTTGTGGTGCTCGACTCGGTGGCGGCCCTGGTGCCCAAGGCCGAACTCGAGGGCGAAATGGGGGACACATTCGTCGGCGTGCAAGCCCGAATGATGTCGCAGGCTTTGCGCAAACTGGGCGGGCACACCAACAAGACCAAAACCGCGGTTGTGTTCATCAACCAGCTTCGCGAGAAGATCGGAGTGCTTTATGGCAACCCGGAGACCACCCCTGGCGGCCGCTCGCTCAAGTTCTGGGCCTCGGTTCGGCTGGAGGTCCGGCGCGCCGAAACCCTCAAAGACGGCGCCGAGCCGATCGGCGCGAGAACCAAGGTCAAGGTGGTCAAGAACAAAGTTGCTCCCCCGTTCAAAGCGTGCGAGTTCGACATCATCTTCGGCAAAGGCGTGGACAGGGCAGGCGACCTTTTGGATGTGGCATCCAAACTGAACTTCATCACCCGAAGCGGCACCTACTACAGTTACGGCGACCTCCGCCTGGGACAGGGCCGGGACAACGCCAAACTGTTCTTGGAGGCCAATCCGAGCATTCTGGATGAACTGGCCGACCGGATTCAGGCATCTTTGGCCGAGAAATCTGCCAACTACGCCTCGGAAAGCCCCGAATCTGCCGCGACCGACGACGAGGAGTAGCCGTGGGAGGCGATCCCGACTCCGACCGCGCCCTTGGCATTGCGCTGGCCATGCTGAGGGCGCGGAATCGTTTTTCGAACGAAATTTCCGAAAAACTTGCTGAGAGAGATCTCCCCGAACGGGCGATTGCGGACTGCTTGGACTATCTGGTACACAAGAGATTGGTTGACGACGACCGCCTCTGCCGAGAGCTCGTGCAAAACGCGGTTGAAAACAAGGTTTGGGGCCCTGTCCGCATCCGTGCTTTTCTGGAGCGGCGCGGGGCGCCGGCCGAGGCTATCGAGCGGGCGCTCTCACTGGCTCCCAGCGAGTCAGACCTCCTTCAGAGAGCGCTCGCGAAACTCGGCTCCAAGCTCAACGGGCCGAAGCTCGCCAGGCGGCTCATTTCCGAGGGGTACTCCGAAGAGGCCGTGACCGCGGCGGTCAGCCGCCTAATTTAGCGTCGCTAAATGCCAACAGCGCGGCCTTCAGAACCTTCTCATCATCTGCGGTGGTCTGGAGGTCCAACGGAACGTCGGGTTTGACCCCCTCGCCTTCCAGCCGCCGTCCGCCGAAGGAAACGTATTCCATAAACGGCACCTGCAGGCGGTAATCCTCGGGCAGGGCGAAAAACGCCGATGCCAGAACAGCTCCTGCCGACCTTGTGCCGATGATCTTGCCCCGCTTGTGGTCTTGGATCGTCGCGGCGAAGATCTCGCTTGCGCTGCCCGATCCGGGGCTGATCAGCACCTCGAGTTTTCCCTTGTACCATCCTTCTTTGGGCGTGAGCGGGTCAATTTCAAAGCCGTACTCTTTGGAAACCGCGACGGGGTCGGGCGTTTTGTCGGGATATTTTTTCTGGAAGCGCGCCGCATCGGTGCGCGTAATGAATTTGCCCATTGAATCCGACCCTGAGAGCAGTTTGCCGGCGAGGTGCTGCAAGTTGTCCACTCTGCCGCCGCCGTTGCCTCGGATGTCAATGATCAGGTTCTCGGCTTTGGCGGCATCGGCGAACATCTTGTCAATCAACTTCGGATCGTAGCCCACGCCGAACGTGTGGATCGTGATGAGCGCGGTTTTGGGTTCCGGCCAGGTGAGCGTATCGGGCTCCAGAACGCTGAACGGCTTACGCGTGATCGTCACATCGAACGTCTTGTCATCGCGTTTGATGGTGAGCGCAACCTGCGTGTCGGCATCTCCCCGAATCTGCTCGGGCTGGGTTACGGGCTTGCCGTCGCCTTTCACGATCAGGTCGCCCACTTTCAAGCCCGCCTTTTCGGCAGGGCCGCCCTTGATGATTTTGGCGATTCGAATGCCGTCGCTGGTCGGCTGCGCCAGAATGCCGATTCCGACACTTTTTCCGGTGAACTGGGTTCCAGCCGCACGCGGCGTGAGCAGCTGCAAGTGCGAGAAATGAAAGTCGTCGAACGCCAGGTTGACTGCGGCGGCGAACGACTCGGCGGTTTCGGCCTTGTCGAACTGCGCCTGGTGCTTGGCCATCATCTCGGGCCATTTGCTGAAGTCGGCTCCCTGCACATACGCGGTTTTGGAAATCCTTTCGGAAATCGCCTGCAAAAGCGCGGCCTTGGTTTCTTTGGTAATCGGCTGGGCGAGAGCCGCGGGCACTGCCGCCAGCAGGCCGGCGAAAACCGAAAGAAGGATGGAAAGTTTGCGGAAGTTCATGAGTGTCACCAGTAAATACGAGCGAAAGTTAGATGTGATTACTTTGAATAATCGGATCGGAGTTCCGAGAGTTCCCTCTGTTTCGTTCCACATTTGCGCGCGGCGATGAAATGGCTGAGCCCAAACCGCCGAAGCGGAGTCGCCTCGAGGGCATACGTGACCTTTCTGAGGGCCGCTCCCAGCCGGGGGCTGCGGGCTGCAATCTTGTCGTAGCCGGGATAGACGTAGGTGCTCGCAACCAGTTCGACCGGCAGGCCGGCAAACAACCGGGCGATATCTTTTGCAAGGTATGCGCGTGCGTGCGGAACCAACCGGTTTCTTATGAAGTTGGGAGTCCAGTTTACAAACGGCGCGAGCTTATAGATGAATCTGCCACCCAGCTGCACACCGTGCGTTTCTAAAGGATACAGCCGGTTGGGCGCAAACACGATCACCACCCCCTGCGGCGCCAGCACGCGCACCGCCTCGGCGATCACCTGAGCGTCGTTTTGAACATGCTCAATGACCTCGTTGAGCAGCACCAGATCGAAACTTTCGGTGCGGAACGGCAGACGTTCTCCCACCGCCACCAACAGATTCGGCAGTTCGCTCGATCCCCGCCGGACGCGTTCGTGCTCCACGTCAATCCCCACCACGCGGTCGGTTTTTTGGCGGAATCGTTTTACGAACGTGCCGATTCCGCAGCCGATATCCAACACCCGCTTTCCTTGGATCGGCATGATGCGCTCGATCAGGTTCAAGCGCCGCTCCTGCCCAAAACGCCAGGAGTAACTCGGCCTTCCGCGTTCGGCGGCTTTGTCGAGGTTTGAGAACATCCGGCAGAAGCCTACCTGTGGGTCAGGCTGGCTGCGTTTCGTCCTTGGTTTCCAAAAGAAACCTGTAAATCAGGCAGGCGATCACCGAGCCGATGACCGGGCCGATGAGATACACCGGGAGCTGTGAAAGCACCGTTGATGAACCGCTGACCAGCGCCGGGCCGAGATACCTCGCGGGGTTCATCGAGCCGCCGGTGAAGCCGCCGATCATGCCGATCATCGCGACGGTCATTCCGATGGCAAGTCCGCCCATCTGCTTGGCGCTTCTGCCTTTATCTACGGCGGTTAGCAAAACCACCATGGCAAGAATAAACGTGAAGAGCGCCTCGATTCCTACGGCTTTGATCGCGCTGATGGCGCCGTCGCCCTCGGTGATAAAGTGCGGAGTGCCCAAAAACGGAGCATCGGCGCGGTACTCAGAAAACAGCCCCATGACGGCCACGGCGCCAAGCACGCCTCCGATCAGTTGAAACAGCACGTACACAGCCAAGCGCGAGCCGCTGCACTTGCCGATCGTAAACAGCCCAAAACTGATCGAAGGGTTGAGGTGGCCCCCGGAAATGCCCGCGGAACAGTAAACGCCGATCATGAGCGCCAGGCCGTGGGCCAGGGCGATTCCGACGGTTCCGATCGCCTGGTGGCTCTGCAGGGAGGCGGTGTAGTAGTCCATGCAGATGGCCGAGCCGCCCACGAAAACCAGCAAAAATACGCCAAAGGCCTCGGCCAGGCCTGCCCGCAATCCACCCTCCGTCATCTAAGCACCTCCAAAAAGTTCAACCAATTTTTGCTTTTTTGTTGCTAAATTGCCATTAACGACACCAAAATACAGTATCTGGTTTGGGGGAGACGCGCCGGGGGGCCGTTTTGATTTTCGCTGAGGGGAGCAGGTTCATTGAGCTACCAACCAAATAGACTGATCCTGGAAGGCTCGCACCGCTTGGTTGTCGAGTCGTTCGCCCGTTCGCCTTCGAAACTGCTGCTACTTCGGCCCGCGCGCAAACGGTTTTTCGACGTGGAACCAACGGCGGTCTCTTTGAGCGTGGAACTGAACAAGCCTGCGTTCGGGGTTTTGGTCGAGGAGAGCGATCCGCAGGCCAAACCTGTGCTGATCATTGAAACCGACGCAATCAGCGCCGGCATCCGCGATCTGTATCGCAACGCCGATCTGCCTTACATCGAAGTGGAGCAGGTTGCGGGCAGGGGGTCGTTTCGATTTGAACGGCCGGGCTTTTCGGGCAGATTGCAGTTTGATGACCGCGGCGAATCTCAAGCGATCGAATCGGTTTTGAAATGGGCGGAAACGTCGGCGCCCGCAAAGAAAGGGTGTTTAGTTCGCGGAGAAGTGGAACGCGCGATCACGTGCGCGATGCGATCGTTTTCGGATGAACTCGGCATCTGTGTTCATCATCAGGTTCCGTTCGGCTATGCCGTCGGATACCGCCCCGATCTTCCGCGCATGCTCGCACGGCACACCATCGAGATGTCCATAACGCTTCGGCACGAACTTGATCCGGGAATGCCGGTCGTGCTTCCCGTGCGGATTGATTCAAACGGGGTTGCACAGCAGAATCCTGAAACGGTGGAGCGCGATCAAAGCATTGCCGAATATGTGGTGAGCGTTGGCATGCCGATGGCCGCGATTCAACCCGTTTCGGGTTCCACCTTCCGACTGACGTACAGTTTGAACGACGGCGATGATTTTGAGATTGATTTGAATGACGCTTCAACCTGGCAGCAATCGCTCCGCGAGATTACGGCGCACGCTGTGGAGCGCACGCGAAGCACGCTTTAGCGTCTATAATTGTTCGAGCGCGGGAGCGAAACGGATTTCGCTTGCCCGAATCTAAACCTTTGCAGGAGGCGTTATTAGCGTTTGGATTGCGCCGGCACTTTGGATCGCTGCGCAGCCGTTGAACCAGGCTGCGACGTATCCCGTTGTTTATTCGAACGGCCCGTTCGACCCACCGATTTTGTGCCGCCGGTTGGGCGACGAAGCGCTGTTGGATTTGGATGCCGCGAAGCGGTTGGGATGGGATGTGAAACGCCGCGGAGATTCTGCAACCATCAAAGCCGCTCAAAAAGAGTTCGAGAGTTTTGTTCGATCCGTAGACGGCGTGCCGTCGCTTCCTGTCCGCGCGATCGTTTCGCTTCTGAACGGAATCAGCGAATGGACTGCCGACGGATTGGTGGTGTATTCGAAGGTGCTCTCTATCTCGGTTCAGCGTGATCGCGTTGTTGTGGGATGTTCGCTTCCGCTGAACGCCAAAACCGTGATTGTAAGCGATCCGCCGCGCGTGGTTGTGGATTTGAAAAACGCGAGGATTGATTCTTCGGTTTCGACAGACGGATCAGTGCGATTCAGTCAGTTTTCGAACGATACGGTTCGGGTTGTTGTGCAAACCGACGTTTTGGCTTCCGATGCAAGAATCGAGGATAACGCGCCGGGTGTCGCCGTCTGCTGGACGAGGGCGAAATCGGTGCCGGCTGACCCTTACAAACCGCCGCCCGCTTATTTGGAACCGATGGCCGTTAGTTCGCCGCACAACCCTGATGAACTTCCCCCCGCTTCGGCATCGCTCCCTTTGAGGCTGGGAGCACCGAGGCTGGAAAAAGATTCGGAATCGGAAATTGTGATCGCGATTCCGTATTTTGGAAAGACGTTGGGTTCGCCGGTGATTGGGCACGACGAATCGGGAGCCTACGTTGTGGACTTTTCTGAAGCCGGATTGTTGGCTCCCAACCAGATTCAGGTGATGAACGGGCAGTTTGTGAGATCGCTTTCGCTCACTCGGACTCGCGACGGGGCGCGGCTGCGCATGGATTTTTCAAGGCTGATGATTCCGAGCGTCGCCGCGGCAGCAGGCGAAATCGTTGTGCGGGCAAAGCCTCCAAAAACGGCTGCATCGGGAATCAAAAACTTGTTCGTTGTGATTGACCCCCGAAGAGGAGGCGCGGATGCGGGTCAGACGTTTTCGATTGGCGGAGCCGATTACAAAGAGTCAGAAATTGATTTGGAGATTGCGAAACTGACGGCGGATGAGCTTTCGGGGGCGGGCGCAAAACCGATTCTCACGCGAACGCAGGATGAATCGCTCACGGAAAAAGAGCGCACCGTTTTTGCCAATGTGAAAAAAGGCGCGCTGCTGATTTCGATCGGAGCGAGCACCGAGTTTTCGAACGCTGTTGTGCGATACGATCCGAGCAGCAGTCTTGGACGCGCTCTGGCTGAATGCATCGCTTCGAAACTCGATGGGTGCGAAATCCGCACCATGGATGCGTATCTGCTGCGGCAGTCGGTGATGCCCGCGGTGATCGTTACTTTTGGAAATCTGAAGGATGATTCGACTCGAAAGATTATTTCGGATTTCGACAACCGCAAAGCGATCGCACGCAAGATTGCGGCAGGAATCATCGCTTTTGCCAAAGGAGATCGAACGTGACGCGCAAAACCGTTTTGTATTTCGTGTGCGCGGCGGCGGCGCTGGTTTTGGCTTTGATGATTCGCTGCTACGCGATTTCGCCGGCCGCTCCTGGGGCTTCCGTCGGGCGTTAGGACGGCTTGCGTGCGAGGGCAGGAGTTCGGGCAGCTCGCCAGACGACGATGGCGCCGACCGCGGCCATCAAGGCAGCGACAATCTGCGCATCGGTGAGCGGGAATCCAGGCCGAACCGGCTCGGAACTGGATCCGATGCGGAAGAACTCGTAAATGAACCGCGCCGCTCCATAGGCGATGAGCCCGAAACCGAACAGGGTGCCGGTGCGATAAGTCGAGGCAGATCGGGCGCGCGATTCGTACCAAAACAGCGCAAGAGCGGCCGCAAGGTTCATCGCCGAATCGTAAAGCTGGGCGGGATGGCCCAAATACGTGCGGCCGGATTCATCGTGCACGGTAACCGCCCACGGAAGATCGCACGGACCCCCATAACAACACCCGTTCAAAAAGCAGCCGACGCGCCCGATTGCGATAGCCACAAGCGCAGGAGCCGCAATCAGATCGAGGGCCGCAAGCGATGGGATGCGCGCCATTTTGCACCAGATGATCAGCGCAGCGATTCCAAAAAACAGACCGCCGAAACTGGTCATTCCACCTTGCGTAACGTTCAGCATTTCCAGCCAGTTGCCCGAATAACTTTTCCACTCCTGCGCAACCCAGAAAACTCGCGCTCCCACGATGCCAGAAAGAAGCATGGTGATTCCGAGCGAACTCAGTTGATCGGCGGTGATGCCATATCGGGTGCAGCGCTTGACCGCCAGCCACCACGCCACAAGAAACCCCAGAATGAGCATCACGCTCCAACTGTGAATAGGAAATCCGAAAACTTTGAACAAGACAGGGTGCATGTTTGATAGAGTGTACTTGCAAGAATGCAACGCTTTCGGCGGTCAGGCGGGTTCCTGGGATCGCTGCCATGCCAGAATTCCGTCGGCAATGCTGCCGTTGGAGCCGCGGAACTCGAGGGTTGGACGATCACCCCAATCGTCGCGGTTTTTTGTGCCTGCAACGATGCGAAGGGGCGAATCGGGGGCGAAGGCGGTTTCGCCGGGCTTCATTTTGGTGCCCATGAGCACGGTTTCGGCAGCCAGAATCAGCATCAAGGCGGCCACATCCGTCAGCTCTTGAGGCACATCGTACATCTCAAATTCGGGGAGGTTGAGCTTTGAAAGGCCGCGGGTGGAACACCAGATGCCCTGGGCGCCGCGAACCGTTTTGATTTTGCAAAGGTTCAGTGCATCCACCGATTCCTGAACGTTGGAGTTTCGATCAAGTTCGGAAGGCTTGCGATAACATTCGGCCAGCGGATCATAAATGAGACCTTGGGTGAGCAGCGCAAGCCTGCTTATAAGATCGAAGAGAAATCTTATGGAGTCAAACACTTTCGGCGAATATCCAGCAAAATGAAGCACCATGAACCGTTCGCACCGCTTGAGATATTGAAACGACTCGGTGTCGAGTCCGTAATATTCGGCTTCGGCTTGCGTGAGTGCGGCGGTGTCTGGCGTTGGATCTTCGCCTTTTGCGCGAACCACTAAGCGAATGACGGTCGTGCGATCTTTGGTCGCGAGCGCATAATCTCCGCTTGAGAT
The DNA here is from genome assembly GCA_021324165.1 of Armatimonadota bacterium. Taxonomy (GTDB): domain Bacteria; phylum Armatimonadota; class Fimbriimonadia; order Fimbriimonadales; family ATM1; genus JAJPJR01. The sequence continues at coordinate 62,865 of JAJPJR010000022.1, read as the reverse complement.
GGGCGTGTTAAGCAGATCGCGCGAGGCGTTTTCCATCAGCGGCGCTCCGAAACCTTGAACGGCTCCGTTGGTTCCGTCGGGATTGATGACCTGCAAAATCGTGGGCAGAGTGGTTTCGGTGGTGAACACCGCCATAAAGAAGTTTTTGTTGATGACGAGTTCGGGAGATTTTTGTTTGCCTGAAAACGGCCACAACCGCATCTAACTGACGGCCTCTTTTGTGTGTGAATCGAAGTAATACAGATCGGCTGGGCGGACGAATAAACGGATGTTCGCACCTTCTTTTGCGGGCGCGTCGGCGGGAAGGGTTGCAACCAACGTGTGGCCGCCAAGCTGCAGATACGCGGTGGTTTGCGCTCCGAGCGGCTCGAGCACGTCAACGACGGGATTCATCTCGATTCCGTTTGCTTCAAGCCGAAACGCTTCGGGGCGGATGCCCAGCAGAATTCGTTCCCGGCCATCGGGGACGGGAAACCGTGCTTCCCCCATCACGGCGAAGCCGTTTTCAACTCGCAGCTCGATCTGGTTCATCGGAGGCATGCCGATGAACGAACCCACGAACGCGTTTTTGGGTTTGGCGTACAGTTCTTGCGGTGTGGCGTACTGTTGCAGAACTCCATCTCGCATAACGGCGATTTTTTGACCCATCGTCATCGCTTCCACTTGATCGTGCGTAACATAGATGGTGGTGACACCGAGTTTGCGATGCAATCGGATGAGTTCGGCGCGGGTTTGCACTCGAAGTTTTGCATCGAGGTTGCTGAGCGGTTCATCCATCAGAAACACTTTCGGTTCGCGAACGATCGCTCTTCCCAAAGCAACGCGCTGCCTTTGCCCGCCGCTGAGTTCCGCGGGTTTTCTTTGAAGAAGATCTTCGAGCCCCAACAGCGATGCGGTCTCTTTGACGCGGCGGTCAATGTCCTGTTTTCGCTTGGCGGCTTCTTTTGCGTTGAACAACTGCCACAGCCACGATTTGAGCAGGCGGATGCGCAGATTGAACGCCATGTTTTCGTACACGGTCATGTGCGGATACAGCGCATAACTTTGAAACACCATTGCGATGTCGCGCTGCGACGGGGCCACATGATTCACTTTCCGATCGCCGATTCTGATTTCGCCCGAGTTGAGCTCTTCAAGACCGGCGATCATCCGAAGCGCGGTGGTTTTGCCGCAGCCGCTCGGGCCGACCAGCACCACGAATCCGCCATCCTCGATATCGAGAGTGAGGTTATCAACGGCGAGCACTTTCCCAAACCGTTTGGAAACGCCGGAAAGGGATACAGAAGCCATGACGGGGCGAATGTACCTTCACACCCTGACTTCCGGCAAAATGCGCAGCATGAACCGGATCTGGCCGATGGCGCTTGCCTGTGTCCTTGGAGCCGCGGCTTGCCGGCATGAACAGGTTTCGGTCAGGGGCGTGCCGCCCTCCGGGAGCCGCGCAGAAAACAAGGCGGGTTTGCAAAGGGCCGACCGTTCGGGGCCCGACTGGTTCCCGCCTGCGGCCTGGGGAGAGCCGCTGAACGTGGATTTCAAGGGCGTGGTCTGCTTCAGGGGCAACCCTCAGCGGAACTTTTACGGCACAGGGCCAATTCCCACCGGGCCGGTAAAGGTCTTGTGGCGGGCGCCTATCGGATCGAACCCGGACGGGCATTGGAACGGGGTTGGGTGGACGGGCCAGCCGCTGATTGTGGATTGGCCGGCAGAAGTCAGGCCGTTTATGAACTTTTCAAAGCCCGGCGGGCCGCGCCTCGAGGTGATTCAGGGCGCTTTGGATGGAAGGGTGCATTTTTTCGATGCCGACACGGGTCTGCCATCGCGCAGGTCATTGCCGATGCCGGCATTCAATCCGATCAAAGGAACGGTTTCGGTTGATCCGCGCGGGTATCCGCTTCTGTTTGTAGGAACGGGTTTGAAAAAGCCGCACGGCGGTTTTCACATCTATTCGTTGATTGATTTTAAGGAGCTTTTTTGGATTGACAGCGCCGATCCATCGGCACCGCGCGATTGGGGCGGCTGGGATTCGAACAGTTTGGTGCTGAAAGACACCTTGTTTGCGCCAGCAGAAAACGGATATTTTTGCTGCGCAAAACTGAACACTGTGTGGGATGCAAAGTTTGGAAAGATCAGCATCAGGCCCGAACTCCGAAAGATTCGACTGACAAAAGAAGGGGTGGAAAACTCGATGGCGGTTTGGGGCAGATACGGTTACTGCGCAGACAATGGAGGACAGTTGTTCCGAATTGATCTGGATCATCCCGATGAGTTTAAAAAACTTTTCGACTTGGGCGATGACACCGATTCGACGATCAGTTTCGACAAAGACGGAACGTTTTATGTGGGAATCGAGGTGGATAAGCGAAAGAACGGCAGCGGCACGGTTTATAAGATTGACGCCAAAAGCGCCAAGGTGTTGTGGACATGGAGTTTTCGCGCGGGTTCAATGTACGGCGGCGGCGGAGCCAACCCGATTAATGGCGGCATTCTTTCAAGCGCCGCGATTTGGCCCGAAGGCAACCTGGTGTTTTACACGACTTCGCACGACCCGACGATCGGCATGGGCCGGCTTGTGGCGCTTAACCGGCAGACCGGAAAACCGGTGTGGACCAAGCGCCTTCGGAGTTATTCTTGGAGTTCGCCGATCGTTTCCGACGGGGTTTTGGTCGCGTGCGACGCCGCCGGATCGCTTTATATTTTGGATGCTCGAAACGGCAGCAACCTCATTTCGGGAAGAGAGTATTTCAGTTTGGGTGCGAACGTGGAAGGATCGCCGATTGTGTTTGAAGGCAGGATTTATGTGGGAGTCCGCGGCGGCGCGACGGTCTGTTTGGGCATTCGTTGACGTTTTAGGGGATTCCCAGCAGTTTGTGCGTTTGCAAACTCAGCCTCCACTTTGGGTTTTGTTTGCAAAACTCGATTGCCATTTGGGTGTTGCGTTGCAGGTTCTGGCCGTCCATCGGCTGAATGAAGAAATGATCAAAACGCAGGTTTTCAAACAGGTGGGGCTCGGCGCCTTCCTGCGGATAAACGAGTTTGAGTTCGCTGCCCGCTGACTGCTTGAGCGGCGCGCCCGCTTTGGGGCTGACCGTAAGCCAATCAATCCCTTCGGGAGCCGCAATCGTGCCGTTGGTTTCCACGGCGATTTCGAAATTGCAAGCGTGAAGAAGTTTGATGAGAGGTTGATCGAGTTGCAGCAGCGGTTCGCCACCTGTGCAAACCACAAAACGGCGCTCGCTGCCGCCCTGCCAAACGGATTCGACGGCGCGGGCGAGGTGTTCCGCATCGTATTTTCCACCGCCTTCTCCATCGGTTCCCGCAAAGTCGGTGTCGCAAAATGTGCAGACCGCTTGCGCGCGATCTTGTTCGCGCCCCGACCACAAATTGCACCCGCTGAACCGAAGAAACACTGCCGCGCGCCCAGCGTTTGCGCCTTCGCCTTGCAACGTGAAGTAGATCTCTTTGACGGAATAGATTTTAGGCATGGCGGGGTTTGGCGGCGATCGGATCGGCAAAGCCCGCTTTGGCGAACCCTTCTGCCCGCAGCCGGCATGCGTCGCATTCTCCGCAAGGAATCGCTCCCTCTTGCGGATCGTAACAGCTCCAGGTTAGTGCAAACGGAACGTTCAGCCGAGCTGCTTCGGCGACGATCTCTGCTTTCGAAAACGCGATCAGCGGTGTGTGAATGTTTAGTTTTCGGGAAGAGCTGACGCCCGCTCTGGTTGCAATCGCTGCAAGGTTTTCGAAGGCATGAATGAACTCCGGCCTGCAGTCGGGATATCCGCTGTAATCAATTGCGTTCACTCCGATGAAAACGTCGTTGCACTGTTTAACCTCGGCAAGCGCCAAAGCGATGGAAAGGAAAACGGTGTTGCGAGCAGGAACATATGTGATCGGTATTTCGTTGGAACTCAGATCGCGCTGCTTTGGCACTTTTTGGCTTGATGTGAGCGCAGAACCCCCGATGATGCGCAGCGCCAACGGAAACACTGTGTGCGAAACAACTTGAAAATGGTCGGCTAACGCATGGGCCGATTGCAGCTCGACGCCGTGCCTTTGGCCGTAATCAAACGTAAGCGTGTGGATCGCGTAGTTCTGATTGTGCGCGATCGCAAGGCACGTGGCCGAATCCAATCCGCCGCTTAAAAGAACGATAGCCGTTTGCCGGGTCATGGTCAAAAGAAATCAATGCAGCAGGCCTGCTGCGCAGAAAACAGCCGGGCGGCCTCGCGCGCGGCAGCGCGAGATTCGACCTCGATGTCGCCCGCACGAAGAAGGTTTTCGAAACTCGGCTGACCAAACAGCGCCTGCACAAGTTTGCGCTCCGAAATGCGAATTTGGCCTTTTTGCGCAGGCTCCAACTGGAGCTGACCGCTGGAACACCGGATGCTCCACGGGCCCCGGTTGGCTTCGATCAAAGCGTCTTCGATCTGCATGGTGAATTCGCCGTTTCTTTCAACCGGCAGCGATTGCAGCGCCTCGGCAAGCGATACTAACCGAAACATAATCGCGGGCTTTACGGCGAACGAACACCCTTGCTGCAGGCGCGAATGGATGGCCGGTCCGTCGGCGGGCTCGAACCACGAAATGTGGCTTCGATTGACGGCGATTCCAGCAAAAAGAGCCATCAGCGCATCGTAGCCGCGCCGCGTGCTCCACACACACTCTTCGATTTTTTGATCCACATAAAAGTCAGAGGTGAATTTCACGACTGCGTAAGCCTCTACCGGATCGCCGAAAGCGAAAATCTGGCGGTCTTGCGCGTCGGAATTCAAAGCGCGCTTCCACCACCATTCGGTGCGCCGAATCATTCCGTTGTAGCGATCGGCAAATTGCGAATAGCACGGCTCGAGCAGCGGAAAATCTGAAGCGGATAACTGCACGCTGTCAACCGCAATCCTTTCGGCATTCAAAGCCGACCTGTCGCATCGGATTTCGATTTTTTGTCCGCAGCACTCATAGCCGAACTGGCGGTAGTAGTTTTCGCTGAAAGCATGCAAAGACGCAAACGGAACTCTACGATTCCGAAGATAATCAATTGCCCAGAGCATCATCTCGCGCCCCACGCCCTGCTGCCTGCGATCGGGTGAAACGGCCACGGCGGCGACGCCGCCTGATAAGACGCTGCCGCCCCGAAACGTATGCTGGATTTCATGAATGCGGAACCCGCCGACCAGTCTGCCCTCCCTTTCACACACGAAAATCGGCGAATCGGGGCGGATTTCGGGTTCATCGTTTTTCGGGCGCCGTCCGCCTGCAAAAGCCGCACTCCAAATTCGGCTCAAGGTCTCTCGATCAGAGGGCTCGTACGGTCTTACGCTCATTTTGCTCCCTTTTTGGCCGGCCACAATAAAGACGCAACGACGGCCGCAACCAGCACACCCACAACCACAAACAGCGAAACCGCCACGCCGATTTCGAGCACCGACTGCAGCAGCATTTTTGCCCCGACGAACACCAATACCACCGCCAATCCGTAGGCCAGGAGGTGAAATTTTTGAACCAGTTCCGAAACCGCGAAATACAGCGCTCGAAGACCGAGCACCGCAAAGATGTTGGATGAATAAACGATAAACGTATCGCGCGTAACTGCGAAAATCGCCGGAATGGAATCCAGCGCGAACACCAGATCGGTAACAGCCACGGCGGCGAGAACCGTTACCAAAGGCGTTGCGAACCGTTTTCCATCTATCTTTACAAAGTATTTGCCGCCGTGGTATTTGTCCGTCGTTCGCAAATGGCGATTGAGGAACTTGATGATCGGGTTGTTCTCCACCTCGATCTCTTTGTTCTTTTCCAGCGCAAGCCGAATGCCCGTATAAACAAGGAACGCTCCAAACAGAAATATCGTCCATTCGAAACGGTGAATGATGGCCGCTCCGCCAAAAATGAACACGGCGCGCAGCACAAGCGCCCCGATGATTCCCCAAAAAAGCACTTTGAACTGTTCGGCTTTTCGAACTCTGAAGTGCGCAAAAATGACGATGAAAACGAAGAGATTGTCAATGCTCAGGGCGCGTTCGATCAGGTAGCCGGTGAAAAACTGCATTGCGGCATCGCCGGGCTTCAAGTCTCCGGGTTGAACCGGCTGCGGCCACCACAGCCAGATTCCCAAATTGAAGAGAAGCGCAACCAGCATCCAGCCTGCGCTCCACAGCAAGGAATCTTTGGGGCTCACTTCGTGTTTGCCGCGCGAATGCACGCCAAGATCGAGCGCCATGAGCGCAACCACCACCAGATTGAACGCCACCCAAAGCAAAGTTTCGTGATTCATTTCGTCCTGGGATTCCTTCGGATGGCCGAATGTCTCATAATCTGCACATGATTGAAGGGGCACCTGCGCCGATCACGCTGAAAGAGGTTCGCAACTATCCCCGCGTGAAAGATTATATCGAAGGCGCCAACGAACTTTTGCGCTCGATGGGATATACCGAGCACGGAACGCGGCACGCGCAGATTGTGAGCGGAATGACGCGCTACATTCTTCAACATGCGGGCGCGCCCGAACGCGAGCAGGAACTGGGAGCGATCGCCGCCTATCTGCACGACATTGGAAACGTGGTGAACCGGATTGTTCACCCGATGATCGGCGCGCTTTTGGCAGAAAGCATTTTGCGCGATGCGGGAATGCCGAACCATGAAATTGTGCCGATTATCGGCGCAATTGGAAATCACGAAGAGAACGAGGGCCAGCCGATCAGCCGGATGAGCGCCGCGCTGATTATCGCCGACAAGAGCGACGTCCACTATTCCAGAGTTCAAAACCCCGTGCTCGAAACTTTTGACATTCACGACCGAGTAAACTATGCCGTCCAGAAAAGCCGAATCGAAATGGCCAACACGCACGACATTGTGCTGGAACTGGAGATTGACACAAAATTTGCAACGCTGATTGAGTATTTTGAAATCTTCCTTTCTCGAATGGTTATGTGCCGCGCCAGCGCCGAGGTTTTAGGATACTCGTTTCGGTTGATTATCAACGGCACAACCTTGGAGTAACTCGAAAAGATGTCTGACAGCGATAATTCTGCATCCCTGCGAGACGTTCAGGCCAGCGCCGATTCGCGCAATATCGCACTCGACAGGGTGGGTGTGCGCGGCATTCGTTATCCGATTCAGGTGTTAGACCGCGCCAACGGAATTCAACATACCATCGGAACCTTGTCCATGACGGTTGAACTGCCTCACCACTTTAAGGGCACGCACATGAGCCGCTTTATGCAAGTGTTGAATGAACACGCAAACGAAATGAGCGTGCATGGAATCCCCAAGATTCTTGCCCGTTTGCGCGAAAGGCTCGATGCGGATCGTTCTGACTTGCAGGTGATGTTTCCGTTTTTTATGTGCAAGAAAGCGCCGGTAACAAAAAACCCTGGAATGATGGAGTATCAGTGCGGGTTCTATGCTAAAGGAGGAATCGAGGATGATTTCGTCATCATGGCGAATGTTATGGTCACCACGCTTTGTCCTTGCAGCAAAGAGATTAGTTCGCGGGGCGCGCACAATCAGCGCGGAGAAGTGCGGGTCAAGGTGAGAACCTCGGGCATGGTGTGGCTGGAAGAGATAATCGAAACGATCGAATCGTGCGCCTCTTGCGATCTTTATCCGGTGTTGAAAAGGCCGGACGAAAAGTTTGTGACCGAAAAAGCGTATGACAATCCGCGCTTCGTGGAAGACATCGTCCGCGAGACGGCCATCGCCTTTGACCGCGACCCACGGATTGTTTCTTATGAAATCGAGGCCGAGAACTTCGAATCCATTCACGCTCACAACGCCTATGCCCAGTTGAAGCGCGACAAACGCCAACAAAGGCTATAATATGAGGGTGGCAATGGAGCACGCCTTCGACGCCGAATTCGACCGGCCGAGGGAGGAGTGTGGAATCTTCGGAGTGTTTTCTCCGCAATCCGAAGCGGCCCGTCTTGCGTTTTTCGGGCTGTTCGCCCTGCAGCATCGGGGCCAGGAATCAGCCGGCATCGCCGTTTCCGACGGATCGCGCGTGCGCATGTACAAAGACATGGGGCTGGTTTCGCAGGTGTTCGACGAGGAGATTCTCGCAACTTTGCCGGGCCACATGGCGATCGGGCACAACAGGTATTCCACCACCGGATCCAGCGTCAAGCGCAACGCCCAGCCGGTTTCGTGCACTTCGATGACGGGCGACATTGCGGTCGCTCACAACGGCAATCTGATCAACGCTCAACAGATCCGCGCCGAACTTGAGGCTCAAGGCGAAATTTTCGACACGACCAACGACAGCGAAGTGATCGCCAAACTGTTATCGCGCACGTTTAAAGAAGACATCGGCGAAGCGATTCGCAGCGTGATGGAACTGATTCAAGGCGCTTACAGCGTTGTGGTGCTGACTCCCAAGCAGATCGCCGCATTTCGCGACCCGAATGGAATCAGGCCGCTTTCCATCGGCAGGCTGGAAGATGGATGGTGTGTGGCGAGCGAAACGTGTGCGTTCAACCCCGTTGGTGCCGAGTTTTTCCGCGAACTGCAGCCGGGAGAGATCGCTGTCATTACCGAATCCAGACCGCGGATTTTGAAACCCAAAACCGCGCAGCGCCCCGCGATGTGCATGTTCGAATTTATTTACTTCGCAAGGCCCGACAGCAAAATGTATGGCACACGGCTGCATGTCGTGCGCGAGCGCATGGGCGAAGAGTTGGCACGCGAACACCCCGTGGAAGCCGACTGCGTGATGCCCGTTCCCGATACCGGCATTCCGGGGGCGATCGGCTTTTCGCGCGTCAGCGGTCTGCCTTACGCCGAAGGCCTCATCAAAAGCCGGTATATCCATCGCACATTCATTCAGCCCGACCAGCGGATGCGCGAGATGGGCGTCAGGCTGAAACTCACGCCTTTGGAAGAACACATTCGCGGAAAAAGAATCGTTTTGGTTGACGATTCGATCGTGCGCGCAACTACCACCAAACAGTTGGTGAAAATGATGTATGAAGTGGGCGCGCAAGAAGTGCACGTGCGCATCACGGCGCCGCCGATTCGTCATCCCTGCTTTTATGGCATTGACATGGCGCGAAGAGAAGAGCTGGCGGCGGCGAAGTTCAGCGTTGATGAGATTCGCGAACGGATCGGAGCCGCATCGCTTGGATATCTTTCGGTAGAAGGCGCCGTGAAAGCGGTGGGATCGCCCAAAGACACGTTCTGCTTGGCGTGCTTCACGGGCGAATATCCGATTCCGATTCCCGAAGACGTTCAAAAAGATATGTTCGAGCGGCCGAAGGTCGGCGCATTCGCAACCGTGCGCACAGGCCAGGGATCGTTAGATTTCTCGAACGAGCTTCAGCCGCGCTAACGCTTTTTCAAGCAGTTCCTGTTCCGAAATCGAGGCGAGGCTGCCCGACGGTGAATACACGACGGATTCCATTCTGCGATACGGCCCGCTGCGTTCGGGACGTGTGGGCCCCATGATCGCAACCACCTGCTTTTCGAGCGCGGTTGCGATGTGAACCGATCCGGTGTCTCCACCGATGTGAAGGTCGCACAACGAAAGCACGCCGACCAGTTCGGCAATGGACGTTTGGCCCGCAAGCGACGGGATGTTCAACTGCGCCGCCAGCTCGCGTTCGTTCGGCGAGCCGATGGTGAACGGCGAACATCCGTGCGAGATGAGCGCTTTTGCGAGCGCGCCGAACTTAACTGCCGGCCAGCGCTTCTCTTCGGCTCCGGCGCCCAGATTGATTGCGACGATCGGTTTTTGCAGGCCGAGCGCTTGCAGTTTGGCTTTTGCCGATTCAAGCGCACTTGGCATAGGAGCAAGGCCGAACGAAACATCTGCGGTATCGGCGCCGACGGCTGCTGCAACGGCCAAATACTGATCCACCACGTGCTGCGCATCAGTTCTGATCGGCTTGGAAAAAAACCGCGAACCTTCGCGCTGCCATTGGAACCCAAGCTTTCGGCTGCTTTTTGCCATGGCGATAATCCGTGCGCTTTTGAAAAGCCCCTGCATGTCCAAGGCGAAGTCGAAAACGTTTTCGCGCAGCGTTTTTCGCAAACGCATCAGGTCGGCAATCGAGGGGCGTTTTGGAACTTCGATAATGCCGCTTACGGCCGGATGATTCTTCAGCAGATCGGCAAATTCGGTTTGAACCACCCAGCGGAGATCGCAGTTGGGGAATCGAGATCGAATGGCCATGGCAGAGGGCATCGCGTGCACGATGTCACCCATTGCGGAAAGCTTGATGAAAAGAACGCGGAGCAGGTTAGTTGGCATTTTGCTCACCCAAACGCTCTTCGATTTTTTTCAGCACCTTTTCGGGCCGAATCGAGCGCACATCTCCGTCCGACTCGATCACGGCTTCAGGCTGGCCCCACACGTGGTATTCGCAGGCGGGCATGTGGCCGAAAAGCGTAACACACTTGACGCCGAAACTCGCCGCGATGTGCGCCGTGCCGGTATCGCCGCTGATATGCAGGCTGCTTTTTGAAAGAACGTAAGCCAGTCCCCGCAGGCTGAGTTTGCCCACGCAGTTCATCGCCGCTGACGCGGATGCTTCAAACCGCTGTGCGGCGTGCAGTTCGTTCGATCCGCCAACCAGCACAACTGGGAGTTTCAGTTTCTGGGCGACGGCGCAGAAGTTTTCGACCGGCCAAATCTTTTTTGAATGCGTGCCCCCCAAGTGAATCGAAATAAAATGCGGTGGAGGCTCGATCTGCTTTTCGAACGGAACGTCAAAAGCGATCACTCTTGAAGCGAACCCTAATTCCTGAACCGCATCAAGATTTCTGACGACGGCGTGCGTGCCTGAATGGGAACAGATGATGCGGTTTGCCATTTTTTTTGCCAACAGATCTTTCGGATCCAACACCACGCGAATGGGTGCACCAGAAAACTTCAGCGCAATCGCGGTTTTGGAATGACCTTGAAGATCGAGCGCAATTGTGGGCGCAAAAGCGCGAACCGAGCGATAAGCCAGAATCTGACGCCGCCACAGCCAGGGCGCCATCCACGACCTTTTGTAACGCGAGCGGTTGAACTGAAACACACTGTTGATTGCAGGGTGATCAGACACAAGTTCTGAAAACCTGGAATCAATCATCCAGGCGGTGGAATGACCGCCGCTGGCCTTCACCGATGCCGCCGCCGGAAGCGCCATCACAACGTCGCCCATTGCCGACCACCGAATGATCAACACGCGTTCAGGCATTCAGAAGTCCCCGCTCGCGGGCGGTTTTCCACCGATCGTGCATCCAAAGCCACTGTTCTGGGTGTTCGCGGACCGCCGCCTCGATCTCCTTGTTGATCTGCGTCATGATCGCCTCGACGCTTTTTTCTCGATCCTCAGCCGCGGTTTCTACAATCAATCGCTTTGAGTACCCTTCGTAGCGGCCGTCTTCTCGTTCCCACAGCATCACGATCACAATCGGAGCGCCCGTACGCAAATGAATGACAGCCGGGCCAGAAACCGTTCCTGCCATGAAACCAAAAAACGGAACGAAAACATCGGACGCATTCTGATCGGGAAGAATCGCCACGAGTCTTTGATTGCGCAGCGCGCGCAGAATCTCTTTGGCTGCATTGCCGCGCGCGAGCACCTCAAGCCCGTGCCCTTCGCGCGTTTTGTTGACTTTTGCTGTAGTCCGCGCGTCGTTTGCGTTTCGCGCAACCACGCTCACTTGAAACCCTTTGGCCGTAAGATATTGTGCAGCTCTTTCCCAGTTTCCGAAATGCGCCCCGATCAGAAGCACGCCTTTTCCTTCGGCGTGAGCATCGAAAATCGGCTTGTCATCGAATGCCGCAACCGAATCCAGGATCTGGGACTTTTCGAGTTTTCCGCTTGCAAGAAATCGCATCGCGGTTTTGCCGAAATGCCGGAACACTCCCATCGCCGTGGCGCGGACTTGTTCGGAATTCCAATTGGGCCAGCACATCCGCAAATTTGATATGCAGCGCGTTCGGTGTTTGCGATTCAGATAAAACCCCAGTTTGCCGGCGCCCTTACCCAACGAATCGCACCATGAAAGCGGCAGAATTTTTGCCAGCCCCATGCCAGCCGAAAGCAGCATGCCGCCTAACCTGTATCCCAACCGCCGTTTCAGCGAACTCTTTCGATCAGCCAACTGTAAACCGCCTCAGGTTCATCGAATTCAACTGTGGATTTCAGCACAAAAAACTTCTGCTTGCAAAGCCCGCGCCGCCGCAGTTTCACGGCGTCTTTTTCGGTTACGATGCACGGCGTCTCCGCATCTTGCAGCAGCGCGGCCGGAAGGTTTTGCATCGAATCGTGATCGCGCAGATAGTACCGATTCTTGACGATCGCGCCAAGCGCACGCACCGACTGTTCAAACCGATCGGGCCGCGCAATGGCGCACAAGATGTCCACGCTGCGGCCTGCGAGCCAATCAATGGGAACCGGATCCGCATCCAGCGAAGCGATCTGCTGTGAGACTCTTTTGAACCCAAACTTTGCAGCCTGAACATCGGGAAGGCCGCTTTCAGGCTGGGAAACGAAAACCGCGTCGCTGCGATCGAGGCCGGAGAGCGGCTCGCGCAAAGGCCCGGCTGGCAGGCACCGCTTGTTGGCGCCGAAGCCGCTCCAAACCACGATGTCAACATCGCGAAATAGGGGCAGATGCTGAAAACCATCATCCAAAATCAGCAGCTCCACACCGCGCTGCGCGGCGAGCTGCGCGGCCTTGACTCGATCTCTGCCCAAAAAAATGACCGCGTTCGGCAGGTTTTCGCGAATCAAACACGCTTCATCTCCGTGCACATCAGGATTCAGTTCGCCTTCGGGCGCGATCGCTGCCGATCGAGAACTCGGGCTGCCATAACCGCTCACCGAAATCGCCGCATCAACGCCGCGCGACTTCAGAAGCGAAGCAAGCGCGATCACGATGGGCGTTTTTCCCGTTCCGCCAACCAGAAGGTTTCCAACGCCCACAACTTTCAGCCCATCAAAACGTTTGCGCCGTTTCAGCCCCCCACGATATGTGCCCAAATACAGTTTCCAACCCGCAGCATAAAGCCACGAAAGCGGAACCATCGCAAGCGATGCGATGCGCGAGGCTGGGCTTTCCAAAAGCCAGATTTTTTCGATTCCTTTCGTCCCGTTACTCACGAATCGCTTTCATCCGGTAGAATGTGCGGCCTCTGGATTGAGCCGGTAGCTCAGCGGTAGAGCAACGGCCTTTTAAGCCGTGGGTCGTGGGTTCGATCCCCACTCGGCTCACCATCAATCTTGATGCCCATTGCGCATGGCGCCTTGAAGAATCACGCTGCCAACGGCGAAAGACCGGCGGATATCTTCCAAGCAGACTTTCACTCGCTTGCCGATGTGTTCTTCGCCTCCTGTGAGTTCGATGTAATATCCCGAATCTGTCCAGCCGACGGATTTCGTGAGGCCGCTCAGGCTGCTTTGCCGAACGTTGCATTCGAGCACTTGAGCGCGGCGGAAACCCATCGCCCTCGCCTCGATGTCATCCATCATGCCGGTTTCGATGGAATACTGATCGTGCGCTAACTGATCGTTCGCTCGAACATAAATCGCCCTTCGCAAAGTGTGTTCCAAGTTTTCGATGTTTGCGCCGTCGGTGCCGATGATCGCTTCGCAAACATCGCTGTGGCATTCAACGAGCGATGCATTACCCGGCTCTTGCAATGCGCGCCGCAAATCCCGTTCCACCCACAGCGACACGGTTTCGCTGCTCGGCACCCGCCCGACGCCTTCGCACGTTGGGCAGGCAGTGGTGAGCGCTTCGGTGATGGACTCTTCGGTGCGTTTTCGGGTGAGTTCCACCAATCCCAAACTGCTGATTTTGCCCACGCGCGTTCTTGCGCGGTCGCGCTTCAAAATGTTGGAAAACTCGGTCAACACTTTTTTGCGGTCAGCGGCCGAGGCCATATCAATGAAATCAACCACGATGATTCCACCCATATCGCGCAGGCGCAGCTGCCGAGCCACCTCTTCGGCGGCCTCCAAGTTCGCCTTGAGAATCGTGTCGTTCAGGTTCGTCGAGCCCACGTTTTTGCCGGTGTTAATGTCAATGGCGGTGATCGCCTCCATCTCATCAATCACCAGATAAGCGCCCGATTTCAGCCACACCTTTCGCTTCAGAAGTTTTTCGAGGTCGCGTTCGATGTTATACGTATCGAACACAGGGCTTTCACCATCATACAACTGCACTTTTCCTTTCAAATTGGGCGAAATCATCTCGGCGATGGCGTGCACTTTTTCGTATTCATCGGGATCGTCAATCACCATGCGGTTGATGTCTTCGGCAAGCATGTTGCGAAGCGTGCGATAGAGCAGCGTTTGGTCGCGATAAACGCAAGCCGGAGCGCGCATGCTGCGCGAATTCTGCTCGATTCTTTCCCACGACGCAACCAGGTACTTGACATCTGCGCGGAGTTCTCTTTCTGTGCGCGATTCGCATTCGGTTCTCAGCACCAAGCCAAAACCTTCCGGTCTGATTTTGTCGCCGATTTTTTTCAACCTTTCACGCTCTTCGCGGCTTTCGATTTTTCGGCTCACTCCCACGTGGTTTCCGTTCGGCACCAACACCACATATCTTCCTGGCAGAGAAATCCGGCTTGAAACGCGTGCGCCCTTGGTGCTGTGCGCGCCCTTAATCACCTGCACCATGATCTCTTCACCCGGCTTCAAAAGATTTTTAATCTGCCGGCGGCGAAGGTCGGACCGTTTGATGCTCGCCGGACTTTCGCCGTCCAAATCATCGTCGGGCAGAATGTCAGCAACATACAAAAACGCGTTGCGCTCCAATCCAACATCCACAAACGCCGCGTCCATTCCCGGAAGCACATTCTGCACAATCCCTTTATAAATGCTGCCGACGACGCGCTCTTCACGCTCAACGCGCAACTCCATCAAACTTCCGTCTTCCAAAACCGCAGTCCGCGTTTCACGCGGACTCACGTTGACGATAATCTCTCGTGTCATTCCGACTCCATTGCAAAACTTTTGCATGCGGTCCGCCCAAAAAAGGATGAGGGGCTGAACCGCATTTCCACGCCAAAGCGTACCGCAATGTGGCAAGATCAAATCGCGTGAGCATCAACTGGATGATCCTCGATCCTGACACTCTTGAATGGGCCTATCGGCACGGGGCATTTCCCATGGCCATGGAAGACGGCGAAATCGGTTGGTTTCAGCCCGTGGTCCGCGCCGTGATTCCCCTGAACGGCTTTCATGCAAGCAGGTCGCTCAAGCGGACGTCTAAACAGTTTCAAATCGCATTCGATACGGACTTTGAAACAATCATCCGCCGATGCGCCGACAGACCCGAGGGCAGCTGGATCAACGAGGAGATTGTCCGCGCGTATTGCGAAATGTTTCGCCTAAGCAAAGCGCATTCAGCGGGCGCTTACTGGCGCAAAGAACTCGTCGGCGGCGTTTATGGCGTCCGCATCGAGCGCGCGTTCATGGCCGAATCCATGTTCCATTCAAAAACCGACGCGGGAAAAGCCGCGCTTTGGAAACTGATTGAACACCTTCGGGATCAAGGAGTCGAACTTTTCGACGTTCAATATATGACACCGCACCTAAAAACGTTGGGAGCAATCACAATCACGCACGAAGAGTATATGAACCGTTTGCGCCGTGCGCTAAGGTGATGCGAGTTTCGCCGCCGATTGCAAAAGGCGTTTGATTCCGGTTACGCCCGGAAACGCCACCGTAACCTCGCAGTCATCGCGCAAAGGGGCGCACGCCACCACCACGCCCACACCGAACTTTTCGTGCCGCACATGTTGACCCACTTCAAACGGCGCCTTCCAATCGGGCGGCCTGAGCGGCTTGATCGGAACCGGGTCGCGCCGCGGCGGAATTCCGCGATCATGCACCGCAGAAGGCTGCGCAGCAACCAAACTGATCGTTTCGTGCGCCGCAAGAGGCTGCAAAAACCGGCTCGGAGCATTGAACATCGGCTGACCATAAGTGCTTCGGCGCGCCGCAAACGTAATGTGCAGTTCTTCGCGCGCCCGCGTTACTGCCACATAACACAAACGCCGCTCTTCTTCGATTTCTTTGTCCGACTGCATGGATCGTGAATGTGGAAACAGTCCTTCTTCCATTCCAATCAGAAAAACAACGGGAAACTCCAACCCTTTTGCGGTGTGCGCCGTCATCATCGTAACCGCATCGGAACTTTCCTGCAACTGGTCGGCATCGGAAAGCAGCGCGATCTCTTGCAAAAAGTTTGTCAATCCCGGCTCGTCGGCGGTCGCGTCGTGCTGTGCCGCAACATTCACCAACTCCTGCAGGTTATCGAGCCTGCCGTTTGCCTCTTCCGACCGCTCCAAACGCAGCGCTTCCATATAGCCCGATTCCACCAGCAGATGCCTGAGCACCGATTCGGTTGACCCGGTTTCCGCAATCCGCTGCGCGCCCTCGATCGCCCGCACGAACTGCCGCAGGCTTTGGCGCGTTTGCGCGCGAAACATCAACTGAAACTGTCCGTCGCAAACCGTGGCAAACAGACTTCTGCCCGATGCGCTCTCGGCGATTTTTCCCAGCGTCGAATCGCCGATTCCTCTTGCCGGAGCATTGATCACACGCGCGAACGCGACATCGTCGTTCGGATTTGCCGTCAGGCGCAGATAGCAGATTAGGTCTTTGATCTCTTTGCGCTCATAAAACCTTTGCGCGCCGATCAGCACATGGGGAATGCGGTATCGAAGAAAACAGTCTTCAATGGCGCGGCTTTGCGCATTCGTGCGATACAACACCGCAATGTCGCCATACTTTCGTCCGCCCGATGCCGCCATCGCGGAAATCGTTTCACAAACCAGCGCAGCCTCATCCTGTTCGGTTCCGACTTCGGTGATCGAAATCGGCGCGCCGTGGTCGTTTTCAGTCCAAAGTTTTTTGTCGGCCCGGCTGCGGTTTTGCGAAATGATCGCATTTGCGGCCTGAAGAATTCTTCTTGTCGAGCGGTAGTTCCGCTCCAGCTTAATAATCGTGGCTTTGGCGAATGCCGCACCGAATTTCAAAATGTATTCCACGTCGGCTCCGCGCCAAGCGTAAATAGACTGGTCGTCATCGCCAACGATCGTGATATTTTGATGCTTCTCTGCCAAAAGTTTCACTAAGTCGTATTGAGCAAGGTTCACATCTTGAAACTCGTCAACCAAAATATGTTCGAACCGCGTTTGATACTTTTCTCTGACTTCGGGCCGTTCGCGCATCAGCCGCACCGCAAATGCAAGCATGTCATCAAAATCCAGCGCATTGTTCTTTCGCAAATGCTCTTCGTATGCCGGATAAAGTTCCGCGGCCATCCGCTCCACGTATCCGCCCTCCCAATGCTGATACTTTTCCGATGTGATCAACCTCTCTTTTGCGCGGCTGATTTCGTTGCGAATCGCAGCCGCGCTCACCGAACGATCCTCGACGCCTTTATTCTTCATCAGCGTTCTAATCAGCGACAGCTGATCGGCATCGTCATAAATCACAAAGTTGCGCTGAATGCCGATTGCGTGCCCATCGGAACGCAAAATGCGTCCGCAAATCGAGTGAAACGTTCCCACCCAAACTGCCCGCTCGCGCGCGGATAACAGCTGCGCAATCCGCTCGCGCATCTCCCGCGCGGCCTTGTTCGTAAATGTGACAGCCAAAATGCGCGAAGGATCAACGCCGTTGGCGATCAGCCACGCCACACGATACGTGATCACACGCGTTTTGCCGCTTCCCGCGCCCGCAAAAACCAGCAGCGGGCCGCCGGGATGCTCGACAGCCTTGCGTTGTTCGGGGTTTAAAGTCTCAAGATCCAGCTTCAAGTAGACGCAATTCTACCATCTTCGTCAATCACAACGCGCTCGCCAAACCACTGTTCGTGCATCCATAAAGCGAACCGATCGGTCATTCCCGAAACGTAATCTATCGCGCCCTGCAAACCTTCGAACCCGCTCGGCAGCGCCTTTGGGTCATCGAGCAGTTTTTGAAACAACCGCGTCACAACTTTTTGCGCTTTTTCCACATCGGGAAACCTTCGCGGATACTCGTGATACAGTTTTTCAAACAAAAACTCTTTCATCAGGTTTATTCGCTGCTGCGTGTCCTCGCTGAATCTTATCGAGGGCGAATCGGCGCTCGTTTCGATCAGATCTTGCACCAAAAACCCGATCCGTTCGCCCTGCGTTCTGCCCATCGCGGCGATCTCTTGCGGAATGTCCTGATGCTGAAACCAGCCTGCGCGAAACGCGTCATCCAAGTCGTGATTGAGATACGCGATCCTGTCCGCGACCCGCACAACCTCCGCCTCCAAAGAGGAACTTCGTTCGGTATCGCCGCTCTGCAAGTCGGCTCTGCCTTTGCTGTGGCCCCCGATTCCCGCAACTGTTTCCAAGCACAAGTTCAGCCCTTTTCGGTCGTTCTCTAAGACCGTCAGCACACGCACGCTTTGCTCATAATGTTTGAATCCGTTTTCGCTTCCGGCCGCGAGCACCGCATCGTTCAGCGCCGCTTCGCCCGCATGACCAAACGGCGTGTGGCCCACGTCGTGTCCCAGCGCGATCGCCTCGGTCAGATCTTCATTCAGGCGGACGGCCCGCGCGATCGTCCTTGCGATTTGCGCAACCTCTAAACTGTGCGTCAGCCGGGTTCGATAATGATCGCCTTTTGGCTGGATGAAAACCTGCGTTTTGTGCATGAGCCGGCGGAACGATTTGCAATGAAGAATGCGATCTCGGTCTCGTTGAAAGCAGGTGCGGATTTCGTCTTCGGGTTCGGGAACTTTTCGGCCAGCGCTTTCGCCCGAAAACGCCGCGAACTTCGAAAGCGTCTTGCGCTCGAAAGCCTCAGTCCGCTCGCGAATACTCATAAGTTTTGACTCCGCCGCGGTATTCATGCACCGCTCTTTCATACACTTCTAAAACGGCGTCGCACATGGTGGCGGCCGTCCAGCCTTTTGATGATTCGCGCGCTCCCCTCGACAGCCGCTCCGCCAGCGCCGCATTCGAAAAAAACCTCAACATCGCATCGGCAAACATTCCTACATCGGGCGGCACCACAAACCCGTTTACGTTATCTTCAACTGCAGCCGCGGCGCCTCCTCCTTGCACCGCAATCGCAGGCACGCCATGCAGCATCGCCTCGCCGATCACCAACCCCTGCGTTTCGGTTTGACTTGCAAAAACAAACAGGTCGGCGGCCGCAAAAAACGTTTCCACGCTTTCGCGCGGAACGGCGCCCACGAACTTCGTTCGATCCCCGATTCCAAGCGCCCGCGCATACGCTTCGCTCCGAGCCCGAAACGGCCCGTCGCCCACAAAAATCAGACGAAGCGCGCTGTTCTGTCTCATCGCGATGGCTGCGGCCTCCAGCAAAAAACCGATGTTCTTTTCCCGCGCGATCCGCCCTACATACAGCGCGAGTTTTTCGTTATCACGAACCCCCGCTGCGCGCCTTGCCTCCGGCCGGTCCAAACCTCTGTTCACTTTGCAGCCGGTGGGTATCACCGTAATCGGCTTGGTTACATAATGCCTCGCCAGCGATTTTTTGGCTGCCTCGCTTGGCGCAATCACCTGTTGGCACTGGTTGTAATAGTAGTTCGTGTGTTTCCAAATCTTGTAAAGCACATACCATTTTGGAAACATCGGAATGTAATGCACATACTTTTCATACAGCGTGTGATAGGTGCTTACCAAAGGCAGATGTTCCGACTCGGCCCAGCGCATGCCCACATACCCCACCGTATACGGCGTGTGCGTATGAACCAGATCGAACGCCTGCGACCGAAATCCGCGCACATATTGATAAAACGGCGGAATCGCCAAAGGATAATCGCCGGTATATGGGGTTCTGATGGAACGAAACCGCACGACGTTCGGATCGTCGTCGCGGTAGCCGGGGTACGCCGCCGTATAAGGGTGTACCGAATGTCCCCGCGCGCGAAGCTCCTCGATGAGCAGCTGAATGCTCACCGAAACGCCGTTCACAATCGGCGTATAACTGTCCGAAAACATCGCAATCCGCAAGTTTGATTACTCCGGGTTGCGGCCATACGCTTCCACAAACTCCACAATCCCCGAAAGCGTAAACCTTCTCTGATTCCCATTCGTTCGATGATGCTTCAGCCAGCCTCGGTTCGTATACCTTCTGACCGTCGCCGGACAAACTCCCAAAAGCCGCGCCGTATCTTCCAAATTAAGTTCCGGATCAAGCATCCGGCGAATCAGCTCCTCGCGCGATTCCTTGAATTTTGAACTGTAATATCGCTGTGTGATGCTGTCATCATAAAGGCTTGCCAAGAACGTAAGGTTGTGCGGCGCGCGCTGAATCAGGTGCGCGATGTTTTTGGGAATCGGCGAGCGCGCAGAATCCTTTGCCGCTCTTCGGGGGCGCGGCGCGCGCATCCCGGTCTTTTTTAGTTTCGACGGCGCCTCGATCGGTTCGCCAAGCTCTTCCACCGGTTTCGCGGCTTTGGGCTCAACCATCGGCTTTGCCGTGCTCAGCGTCGAATGGCCGTTCCCTGAATGCTCCTTTTGCGCTTTCGAGGTATCAATGAACGCGCCTTCAATATAAGCCAGGGGATCAATCTCATCTTTTCTCATTCGGTTTCCTCCAATATCATCATCGCATCTCCAAAACTCAAAAAGCGATAACCGCAACTCAGCGCTTCTTCATAGGCGCGCATAAGCGTTTCGGTTCCGCAAAGCGCCGCAGCCATCATCAACATCGTAGTGCGCGGCATATGAAAATTCGTGATCAGTCCATCCAAAACCTGGAACTGATAGCCCGGAGTAATAAACAGTTTGGTTTCCCGAACCGTCGGCTCCACGCGCGTTTTGCCCGCTGCGGCAGATTCCAAACTTCGCGCCGCCGTCGTGCCCACCGCGATCACCCTGCCTTTCGCATTGTTGATCTTCGAAGCCGCATCGCTGGTGATTGCAAACCGCTCTCCGTGCATCACGTGCTCTTCGGCGGTTTCGCTTCTCACCGGCCTGAAAGTGTCAATGCTCACATCCAGCGTTATTTGCGCAAACTCCACGCCAACCGCTGCAATCTCGTTCAACAGCGCATGCGTAAAATGCAAGCCGGCAGTCGGCGCGGCTGCGCTCCCCGGCGTCGTGCCAAACACCGTTTGATACCGCGATTCATCGCTCAGACTCCCATGAAAATAAGGCGGGAGCGGAATCTGTCCCACACTCTGCCAGTCAGGTGCACCCGAAAGCCGCATCAGCCTTCCGCCAAATGGGGTCTCTCCAACCACCTCGCCCGATACGCCGCCTTCGAATTCAACTTTCTCGCCCGTGCGGAACCGCTTTGCGGGTTTTGCCAAACATTCAAAAACTCCATCCCCCACATCGCGAATCACCAGCAGCTCCAAGTTTTTCTGTCTGCTTCTCAGCCTTCGCGCAGTAACGCGCGTATTGTTGATGACCAACACATCACCCGGACGCAGCAGCCTGGGCAGATCGCGAAAAACATGATGCGCCACGCTTTGCCTCTTCGCATCTAAAAGCATCAGCCTGCTCGCATCGCGAGGCTCAATCGGCGATTGCGCAATCGCCTCGGCAGGAAGGCAGTAATCAAAATCCGCTACGCGCAAAGCGCATCCTCCCGGAGCAGTTCATCCAGCCGGGAAATCGTCCTGGCTTCGCCAAACCCCGCCCCCAAACGATCCAACAAAACCGCCTTCCACCCGGCCCCCAGCGCGCCCCAATAGTCATCCTCGAGCGAATCTCCCACATGCAGCGCTTCCGATGCCGAAAACCCGCCCTGTTTCTCGGCGATCTCGAACAGCCGTCTCTCTGGCTTTTCGCAGCCGTGTTCCAACGAGGCGATCACAAAATCGAACCGGTCCGCAACCCGAAGCGCATCCAACACTTTGTGCAGCGATGAATCCCAATTGCTGACGATTCCGATGATCAGCCCCCTCGCCTTCAACCCCTCGAGCGCAGGCATCACATCTGGATACAGCGACCAGATCTGGTTCTCGGCAGAAAAAACGTTCCGCTCGCACACATCTTGCAGTTCCGTGGCAAGGCACGGGTCGCCGCCGATTTCGATCAGCCACTGCTCGGCCGCCGTCCGCCAATACCGTTTGATTTCACCAGCGTCACGCCGCCGTTCCACTTCTTCATGCAACGCTCTCAAACGTGCGCTCACGCGATCATACGCTTCGATTGCGCTTCGCTCGTCCGGTGCCGCCATGCCAAGTTCACGCAGGCCATGGCAGAGTGCGCGCCCGCCGTTCCAGCGATGATCAATCAGCGTTCCGGCAGCATCGAAACTTATCGCGCGGATCATCGGCCCCGCCACCTTATGATCCACATCACCAGCGTAAGCAGCGCGCTCAGCAAAAGGCACGTAACAATCGGAAAATAAAACGCTGCGCCGTTTTTTTGGATCGCCACATCGCCGGGCAGTTTTCCCAACTTGCCGAACACGCTCGGCCACAACAGCAATCCAACCCCCAGCAGGCAGATTCCCAGCCCGACCGCGATAAGGATTCGGGCCGCATCGGTTGTTGTGGGCATGGCAGTTTATCGCACATTTTGAAAACAAAATGCAAGATTTCTGCCAAATGTTGTCTACTTCTCGCCCGGAAGAATGATCCCCCGGAGGATCACCCGTTGGGCAAACAGAAACACCACCACCGTTGGGAGCGCAGCAAGGGTGAGCGCCGCCATCGTCGTGGCTTTTGGCGCGCGCGCCTGAAGTTGGTACACCCACACCATCAGCGTCCACATCCGCTGGTCCTGCGCCACAACGAACGCATACATAAACGCGCCATACGCGCCCGCAAACGCCCCGAGCGCCGCGACAGCCAACACCGGCTTGCTGAGCGGAATCGCGATTTTGCGAAACATCTGCCACTCCTTCGCACCATCCATCGCGCCGCTTTCAAAAAGCTCGCGGGGCTGACTGTCAAAAAACCCTTTCAGAAGATAGATCGTGTAGCCGCTGGCCGCCGTCGGAAGCACCAGCGCGGCAAACGTGTTCAACAATCCAAGATCGCGCAACAGCAGAAAACTTGGAATCATCGTAACTTCCGCAGGAAACGCCATCGCCGCCAACAGGAACAGCAAGATCTTTCCCGTCATTTTCATCGGATACCGCGAAAGCGCATATGCCGCCAGCGGGTTCACAATAAGCTGCGTCGCCACAGCCAAGAAGCAGAACAACGCCGTGTTCCAAACCGCGCGGCCGTGCAGCAAAACATAATCCAAAACTTGATCGTAATTCCGGGCCGAATAATCGCGCCGCAGCTCGGCCAAGTTCCGGCGCACAAAACTGCTTTCATATTCGGCAATCGGCGGCGCGCCGGTTCCACCGGCCTCAAGCCATTTTTCATCCGCGCTGTGAAACCGATACCGATCGGGAAGCGCCCCCGCCTCAAACTCCCGAAACGCGCGCGACCCGATTGCTGGCTCCAAATCGCAGAAATCCATCGCGTTTCCCCTAACGTCGGATGGCACCGCCTGGATTCGGTTTTTGTATTTGGAGCGGAAAAACGCCTGATACATTCCCCGCACCGTAATCGGAATGCGAAAATAAAGCGGAAGCGTTTCGCGAAACCTCAGCCAATCCGACCATTTGGCCCCAGGCTTCGGCTCCCACCGGTTCACTTCGAAACGCTCTACCGGCGGCTGAATCGTTTGAAAAACCACGTGCTGTTCCAAATACGCACGGTTCACCGCATCAACGCTTCCATACTGTTTTCGCAAAAAATCTTGATACAAACTCGAAAGCCGCGAACCCCACCTTCCTTGAGCATCCCGAAAACCCGCTTCCCATTCGTCGGGCGCCAAACTTTTCAAAAACGTTTCATAGCGCACGTATTCGGAATCAGCCAGGACGTTCACCTGCACAACTTCATCGGGCGGCGAAGTCGAAATCAGTTGAAACGATGCCGCATCGCCATAAATGAGCGCGATCCGCTCCGGGTTGCCGCTGTATTTGTCATCCACAAACTTCCGAAACATCTCAAACTCATCGGACAAAAATGCGGGCACGAGTCTGTTGTCGTTCTGATCCGTAGGGCCCTTCATTCCCGTGCTGATCATCATCAAGAACGGATACACCATCGTGATCGAGCCCGCGATCAAAACAAGATAAAGCGCCGCCATCGCGAGCCTCGCGCGGCGCGTGCGTCTTCCTACACGCGAAATCAAAGGCACCGGAGGGAGTGTATCCTGCCTGCGTGCATCTCGATCCTGTGGCTTATGTCGAAGGCCGGCTGCGCGTATTGGATCAACGCGCTCTGCCCAACCAACAGATTTGGCTCGACCTTTCCACCTGGCAGCAGGCCGCCGAAGCGATCGAAACGATGGCCGTGCGCGGCGCGCCGCTCATCGGAGTCGCAGCCGCATATGCGCTTGCGATGGCCCACAAAACCGGTGAGATAAACGAAGCGGCCCGCGCGCTCGAACGCACACGCCCCACGGCGGTCAACCTGTTTCACGCCATTCGGCGCGTAGAAAATGCACCCGATCCGCTCGCCGAAGCTCACGCGATCAAAAACGAGGAGATCGCAGCCAACCAAGCCATCGGAAACTTCGGCGCGTCGCTGCTTGCAAAACCTTCGACCATCATCACCATCTGCAGCACAGGGTCGCTCGCCACGCCGGGCATCGGAACGGCGCTCGGAATCATCAAAACCGCTTTTCAAAAAAACCTGCTCAAAGAAGCGATTCTTTTGGAAACCCGGCCCCGACTGCAAGGCCTGAAACTCAACGCGTGGGAACTTTCACAAGAAAACATCCCTTTCCGCGTGATCGCCGACGGCGCAGCGGCTGCGTTTATGAGTGCCCATTCGGTTGACATGGTCGCAGCAGGAGCCGATCGCATCGCCGCCAATGGAGACACCGCAAACAAAATCGGCACCCTGATGCTTGCCATTGTTTCCGACACTTTCAAAATCCCGTTTGTGATTGCCGCCCCCACTTCCACCATTGATTCAAAAATCCCATCGGGTGAACAGATTCCGATTGAACAGCGCGCGGCCAGTGAGATCGTCGAAATCGCTCAGACTCGAATCGCACCGGAAAACGTGCGCGTTTGGAACCCCGCATTCGACGTTACACCAGCCCGCCTGATCTCGCACATCGTTACCGAGCGAGGGGTTTTCGCCCCGCCCTATGACTTAGGCGCGATCCGCTCTTCAGCCGAAAAATGATCTGCCGCACGAGCCATACGCTAAACTTTTCGCAATGCGCCATTGGTGGGGTCGAGTCAAAAGAAAAATGGCCGCGCTGCTCGCTTACTTTTTGGCGCGATGTATCGGCATGACGCTCCGCATCGAAGTCCGCGGACAAGAACGGTTCGATGCCGAATCCACTGGCCGAATTCTGGCGGGATGGCACGGAAGAACCATGCTTGCCGCCCTGAAATACCGCAATCGAAAATGGTGGGCGCTCATCAGCCACTCCCGCGATGGAGAAATCCAAAACACGATTTTCAATCTGCTCGGTTTTCGCGTTGTGCGCGGCAGCACCGGAAGAGGAGGAGCCCGCGCTGCCATAGAATGTGCGCGCATTCTGCGTCAAGGCGAAACGTTCGTGTTCACTCCCGACGGCCCACGCGGCCCTTCGCAAAAAGTGCAGCGCGGAATTTTGTGGCTGGCGCAAAAAGGCAGCGCAGCGATCTTTCCTGCGGCTGCAAGTGCAAAACCCAGAAAACTTTTCAACAGTTGGGACCGCTATCTCGTGCCGTTCCCTTTTGCAAAAGGGCTCATCCTGATTGGAGAACCGATCCGTGTGCCGCCGAACGCCAATGAAAACGAACTCCAACAGATTGGAGAGCTGCTCGAACATCAACTCAACCAACTTCAAACCGAAGCCGAACGCGAACTGGGTTTCGATGCTTAGAGTTCTTTACAGCCTAACGTTGTATCTAACGTTCCCCATTTGGGCCGTCTGGATGCTGCGCCGCGCCAAAGCCCGAAACCAACAGCCCGATTGGCGACAGCGGTTCGGACATTACGACAACATTCCCGCAAAAACCAAACCAAGAATCTGGTTTCATGCCGTTTCGGTGGGCGAGGTGATGGCGGCAAAGCCGATCATCGAACAGTTTCGTCAACTCAAACCGAATTTTGAAATCGTCGTTTCGTGCACCACCACCACAGGCTTCTGCCTTGCCGATCAATCCAAACACGCCGATATTCTCATCTATTTCCCAATAGATCTTCCGCACGTTTGCAAACGCGCGATGAAAACCGTCCAGCCCGACATCGTGGCGATTTTGGAAACCGAAATCTGGTTCAACTTTCTGCACTATGCCAAAAAACAGTTTGCCGCCGCCGCAATCGTCAACGGGAGAATCTCGGATCGCAGCTTTGCCGATGCGGTTAGGGTTCGATGGTTTTACAAAAAAGTTTTCCGCCTGCTCGATGCATGCCTGATGCAGACCGAAACCGACGCCAAGCGCGCCCGGTTTTTCGGAGCGAAAGCCGAAATCATCGGCAACAGCAAATACGACGTTCAACTCCCCCAACAAGGCGAACTGGATTGGAATGCCGCCCTTGATTTGAAAGAGGGCGAACCGCTTGTGGTCTTTGGCAGCATCAGGGGAGAAGAAGAAGAAAACTTAACCCTCGACGCGATCGCGAACATCCAGTGCAAAGTTCTGTTCGCTCCTCGGCACATCGAAAGGGCGGAGCAGATTCTTTCAAAAGCCCAGGCAAGAAACCTGAGCGCGGGAAGGTTCTCTTTGGGCGAAACCGATGCCCGGCTGGTGATTCTCGATCAGATCGGGCTCCTCAGTTCGGCCTACTCCCGCGCATCGGCCGCCGTGATCGGGGGCGGGTTCGCGCCTCTCGGTGGCCAAAACATCATCGAGCCGCTCTCGGCGGGCTGTCCGGTCATCTGCGGCCCCCACATGCACAACTTCCGCCAGCCTTTCGAAGAGGGCGTTCGAACCGGAGCCGTTCTTGCCGCGGCCGATTCCGCCCAGATCGCCCGGCACGTTCAACAGCTCCTTGCCGATCCGGCCCGGCAGCGCGCGATGGGAGAGGCGGGGCGCCGCCTGGTGGAACAGCACCGAGGATCGGCCAAAAAGTACGCCCTGCGGCTTGCCGCCCTGGCAAACAGTCCTGATTCCAAAAAACAGGGAGTTTCCGAAAAACCTATGCGTTAAGCAAGAATAGCCACGCCGATGCCCGATCTGTCTCGTTATCCGCTGCTGAGCGCGATCCGCGAACCCCGCGATCTGAAAACCCTCGACCGGCAGAGCCTGCACAAAGTTTGCGCCGAAATCAGGCTCGCGATTTTGGACAACGTCAGCAAAACCGGAGGCCACTTCGCCAGCAACCTCGGCACCGTCGAACTCACGGTCGCGCTTTACGCAACCTATGACATCCCGCCCGACAAGGTGTGCTGGGACACCGGACATCAAGCCTATCCTCACAAACTGCTCACCGGACGCCTCGCCGAATTCGACACGCTTCGACAGCACGGCGGCATCAGCGGGTTTCTGCGGATGGCCGAAAGCGAACACGATCATTGGGGAGCAGGACACGCTTGCACCGCCGTTTCCGCAGCGCTTGGCTACGCCATGGCCCGCGACCTTCGAAAATCCGGCGAACGGATCGTTGCGATTTCCGGAGACGCCGCAATGGCGGGCGGAATGGCGTGGGAAGCCGTCAACAACGCAGCGCAGCTCAACACCGACATCACCGTTGTGCTGAACGACAACAAGATGTCCATCGCCGAAAACGTCGGTGCGCTCACGCACCATTTCGCAAGACTTCGATCCCGAAGATGGTTTCAGAACATCGAGCAGCGCGCGAAAAGCGTGGTTGAAAAACTGCCGAAGCCGGTCGCGCGGGCAGCGGCAGGACTCAAGCACGGCGTAACCCACTACTTCGCTCCCGAAGATGTCGGCGCGATTTACGAAGAGCTCGGGTTTCAGTATTACGGCCCCGTAGACGGCCACAACCTCGATATGATGCTCGACCTTTTTGCCAACGCCAAACAACTCAAGGGGCCGGTGCTTTTGCACTGCATCACCGTGAAAGGCAAAGGTTACGAGGTTGCAGAACAGGACGCAAGAAAGTGGCACGGCGTCGTGCCGTTCGATCCTGAAAAATGCGAAATGCCCAAGAGCGGAGGGCCGATTTCATATACCCAGCAGTTCGGCGATACGCTCCTTGAACTCGCAAAGAAAGACCCTGCGATCGTCGCGATCACTGCCGCGATGCCCGACGGAACCGGTCTCACCAAGTTCGCAAAAGAACTTCCCGAACGTTATGTGGATGTGGGGATTTGTGAGCAGCACGCGGTGACGTTCGCCGCCGGACTTGCCGCAGGGGGTGCAAAGCCGGCATGTGCAATCTATTCGACGTTCCTGCAACGAGGATTCGACCAGGTGATCCACGATGTGGCGATTCAAAATCTACCCGTAAGGTTTTTCTTGGATCGTGCCGGTCTCGTCGGCGCAGATGGCGCCACGCATCACGGAGCGTTCGATCTCAGCTATCTTTCGATGATTCCCAACATGGTGATCATGGCTCCGCGCGACACCACTGAACTTGCCGAAATGATCCGGTTTGCGATGAAGCACAACGCGGGCCCGATCGCGGTTCGTTATCCCAGAGGCTCAGCCGATACATCGCTGCCCGAATCTCGAACGCGCATCCGCTTTGGGCGCGCCGAGGTGCTGCGCACCGGCACGCAGATCACTCTCGTGGGAATCGGCTCGACCGTTGCAGCCTGTTGCAAGGCCGCCGCGCTGCTCGAACAGCAAGCCATCGAAGCCACCGTCATCAATGCGCGGTTTGCCAAACCGCTCGACGTGCAGACGATCCTATCAGCGGCGAAGGAAACATCAAAGCTGATCACGGTCGAGGAAAACGTCGCATCCGGCGGTTTCGGGGAGGCCGTGGTCAGAGCGATACGCGAATCCAACGCGCCCGGCATTGAAGTCCTGACATTGAGCCTGCCCGATGCGTTTGTCGAACACGGCACTCAGTCCGAACTGCTTGCCGATGTGGGGATAACGCCGGAATCTATCGCCGATCTTGCTCGGAAGATGGTCCGGGCAGGTCAGGCGTTTGTTGATTAGGCGGCGTCCGTTTCGAGGTCAGGGCTGCGGCCAGACCCGCAAAAACCAAGGCGGGAAGATAGTCGGCAAGAAACTTTGAAACTTCGGGGTACACCAGCCCCAGCAGATTCAGCCCGATCAGGCAGAGAATCAGCCCGCCCGCAGCCGAAATCTCATCCAAAACCGCCCGATCGGCTGCGACGCTCCGAAACGCCCTGGCTCCCAGCGTGAGCGTTCCCTGCACAACCAGAACCGACGCGGCAGAAAAGAAAACACCGTATCCGACCGCAGCCGCAAAAAACACCGCCGACACGCCGTCGAGCAGCGATTTCAGATACAAAAGCCTCGGCTTGCCTTCCAGACCGTCTTCCAAACACCCGATGAACGTCATCGGCCCCGCGCAAAACAGAATGCTGCTGGTTACGAACGACTCTTGAAATCCTGTCCCGCCGCCAAACCGCGTTTGAAGCCACGCCGAAACGATGTCTATCCCCGTTTGGATTCGGCACAAATGCCCCACCACACCACCGATGATCAGCGCGCCGATGGGAATCAGCACATTGCGCGTCGCGAAAAACATCTTCATCCCCAAGGCGACAGTTCCGATGCCGATTGCCGCCTTGGCAAGCGGCTCCAAATCGGAAGGAATTGCCGCATGCGCTGCCGCGCCGATTCCCGCACCGACTAAAACAGACCCCGTATTGACCAGTGTCCCGCGAATTGGCAGATTCTACACGAGCCGATAGGGTACACCCCAGCCTATGTGCGCTCTGCTCGCCGCCGCGATTGCCGCGCAAAACCTCTCCGGATCGGCAGAGATGACGGTTTACTATTCGGGCAGCCCTGCCGGAACGGCGAAAGTCTCCTACAAATTCACCGACAAGCGCACCAAACTCAATCAAACCCGTTTGGAAATCAGCGTGAACGGCGTCACGCTGAAAGTCGCGCAGGAAAGCGAATACGCCCAAGATGGATCGCCCATCCGCGCTTCGATTCGAACGGTTTCCGCGAGCAAAACAGCCTCGAGTTCGGAATACATCGAGGTGAATTTTGCTGGCCGATCGGCCAAAATCACGAGCGTGAAAGACGGAACGCGCACATCAAAAACCGTCCCAGCGGATGAGCGCCTCGAGTTGCGTCGCAAAGATGAATTCTGGTTCATTTCGTCCCGCCCTGCCGAAGGACAGATTTACAACTGCGCGCAGCTCGATTTCAAAACGCTTCAATGGAAGTCAGTTACGTGCCAATATCTGGGCGTCGAGCGGATCACCATCGCCGGCAACAGGCTGTCGGCACACCACGTGAAAACCAATCAGTACGACAGCTGGCTCGACGACAAAGGAGTCCCTCTGAGAATCAAAGATTCCAACCTGGTGCTGGAGCGGAAATGAACGTAGGCGTGATCGGTGCCGCCGGAAGGATGGGCCGCGAGGTTTGCAAAACCGTGCTCGCCGCGGACGACATGCAGCTGGTCTTCGCGGTGGACATCAATCCCGGCGCAGCCGAAGGCTATCAGATTCAGACCGACCTCCCTGCCGCTCTGCAAACAAAACCGGATGCCGTGGTGGATTTCACACACGCAGCAGCCGCCGAGAAGAGCGCCGTGCAATGCCTTCGCGCTGGCGCGATCCCGATCATCGGCACGAGCGGCCTTTCGCAGCAATCTCTCGAACAGATCGCCCAGGTTTGCGACCAAACCGGCCTTGCAGCGCTCTATATTCCCAACTTCGCCATCGGCGCCGTTCTGATGATGCAGTTCGCTAAGCAAGCGGCTGAGTTTTTCCCGAACGTCGAAGTGATCGAAATGCATCACGACAAAAAGAAGGATGCGCCGAGCGGCACAGCAATCCGAACAGCCGAGCTCATCGAGGCCGCACGAAAAAACCCGCCCAACCCTTCTCCCACCGAACTCCTGAAACACGAAGGCGCAGCCGGCGCGGTTGTCGGTCAAACCCACGTCCACTCGGTCCGCCTGCCCGGCCTGGTCGCTCACCAGATCGTGATCTTCGGCGGCCAGGGAGAACTCCTCACCATCCGCCACGACAGCATGGATCGCAGCTCTTTTATGAATGGGGTGCTGCTTGCGCTCCGGCGGTGCCGCGGCAAAAAAGGGCTGCTGGTCGGCCTGGAACAGGTGATGTGAATGAGCCCATCGGCCCCTTTTTGCAACCCTTCGGCGCCCGCAGCCGATATGGATACCGTGTGCGGCTGGACTTTTGGTTCCACGCGCACGTCTGGAGGTTGAGATGAAAGACCCTGTAAAAATCGGTGCCGCGATTCTGCTTGGAGCAGTCGCAATAGCGATCATCGCGGCCATCGTTAAGTTCCTCTCGAGCATTCTTGTGCCGCTGGCCCTTATCGCCGGAGCCGGAATCCTGCTGATCGGACTGTTTTCCCGCAAATCCCTTGGAGGCGGGCGCGGGCGACTGCCCTGATCGGTATCCGCTAAAATCGAGGCGTGGGCGACGAATCCCGCCATCAACTGCCAAGCGTCCACTCGGTTCTCGAGCACCCGCTTTTGAAGGGGATGCCTCACGCCGCCGCGGCTGACGCCGCCCGTGAAGCCGTTTCGCGTGCCCGAGCGAAAGGTTCACGCCCCACGTTGGACGCGATCGCCCTTGAAGCCGCCCAACTGGCAGGCGCCGCGATCCAGCGTTCGTGCCGGCCGTTGGTGAACTGTTCCGGAACCATCCTCAACACGGGCTTGGGAAGGGCCAAACTCTCGCCGAGCGCCGTGGAGGCGGTGAGGGACGCCGCAGGCAGCGTCGCACTGGAAATCAACCTTGAGACGGGTGATCGAGGAGATCGTCAGCGCCCGCTGCAACCCGTTTTGAACAAACTCACAGGCTGCGAGAGCGCACTGGTCGTGAACAACAACGCCGCCGCGGTGTTCCTTACGCTCAACACGTTTTGCGCCAATAAAAGCGTGCTTCTTTCTCGGGGACAAAGCGTCGAAATCGGCGGATCGTTCCGGATGCCCGACGTGATCCGCTCTGCGGGAGCCGCGCTGATAGATGTCGGCTGCACCAACAAAACGTACGTGGATGACTACGAAAACGCGATCACTGAACACACCGCCGCCTACGTCCGGTGCCACCCAAGCAACTTCAGGATTCAAGGCTTCACCCATGAACCCACGGCGTTTGATCTCGCCCAGTCGGCGCATCGGCACCACCTGCTGCTGATTGACGATGTGGGCAGCGGGTGCCTGATCAACACCGAGATGTTCGGCCTTCCGCATGAACCCACAATCGCCGATTCGCTGAAAGCCGGTGCCGACATCGTTACGGCAAGCGGCGACAAACTGCTTGGCGGGCCGCAAGCCGGAATCATTTGCGGCGCAAAAAAGCTCATCGAACGCATCGCGAAAAACCCTTTGGCGCGTGCGCTTCGCATTGACAAACTTACAGCCGCCGCACTCGAAGCCACGCTTCTGGATTACGTTCGAGGCGACCTGATGCAGATTCCCACATTGAGATACCTCGCCCGCAGCACGGCAGAAATCGAACAGCTCGCCAATCGA
The DNA here is from genome assembly GCA_021324165.1 of Armatimonadota bacterium. Lineage (GTDB taxonomy): Bacteria > Armatimonadota > Fimbriimonadia > Fimbriimonadales > ATM1 > JAJPJR01. The sequence continues at coordinate 30,366 of JAJPJR010000022.1, read as the reverse complement.
GTATGCCGCGAACTGCAAGACACCCAGCCCAAGCCGCACGTTACTCCCGGCGTTTGCGAGCCCGGCGGCGGGGCGCTGCCGGGAGTGCAGCTGCCATCATGGCGGGTGAGTTTCGCCGCAGCCGATGCCGACGGTTTCGCGCGCAAGATGCGCCTTGCCGGAGTGATCGGATATATCTCTCAATCTCAGTTTCACCTTGACATGCGAACGGTTGACGAGCCCGACATCGAGCGGATTGTGCAGGCTGCGCGCGCATGATGCAAACGGTTCAAACGGTTTTGCGAAGCGCGGTTGCAGCCATCGAATCCCACAACCCATCGCGCCGCGGCCATGCCGAACGCGTGAGCAGTTTCGCGGTCGCCGCCGCTCATCAAATCGGATTGAAAGGGGATGAACTGATCGCCATGCGATGCGCCGCCGCGCTTCACGAAATCGGAAAATTCGCGGTAAGCCCCGACATCCTGGAATCGCCACACCCGCTCACGGAAGAGGAACTTGCACTTGTCAGAGACTCAACAAAACAGGGCGCGCACGCCGTGCGGAAACTCCTCGATTCGCGGTTCCACGCTGCCGCGGATTGGATCGAACATCAATACGACTGGGCCGAGGCTGCTCCGCCGACAGGTTCGCGCATCCTGCTCGTGTGCATTGCGTTCGACGTGATGACAATCCGCCAGCCGTGGAAACAGCCGATAGATGAAGCCGCAGCGATTCAGCAGCTGCGCGCGGGCTCGGGAACGCAGTTCGACGCAGACGCGGTGGATGCTTTCTGCGCAGTTCAGCCGCTCATTCAGCCGGTTTTGTTGAACGAACAGCCATAGGCCGCTGGCCGCACCGCGCCGCAACCGGGCCCCGTTTTTCGGCCCTCACACGAACGATCTCGGCCAAAACGCTCACGGCGATCTCCTCGACGGTTTCTGCTCCTATGTCCAATCCCATCGGGCTTCGCACCTTTTCGAACTGGCTTTCCGTGCAGAGGTTTTCTCTCAGCATCTGGGCCCGCACCACTTCACGCTTCCTCTTGCTTCCGATCATGCCGATATAAGCGTGCGGTTTGTTGATCAGTTCTCGCAGCACGAGCGCATCGTTGCGATGACCCCGCGTTACGATGCAAAGATACGTATCGTCATCGGTTTGCAAGGATGCTGCAAACTGAGAAGGTTTCATCTCAACCCTTGCGTTCACATTGGGAAGCCTGCTTTCTGCAAGAAACTCCGCTCGATCATCAACAATCGTTACCGAAAACCCTAATCCCGAAGCCATGTTCGCAATCTGCGCTCCGATATGACCCGCACCGAACACAACGAGTTTTTCTGCAGGCGCAACGGGAAGAATGAATCGCTCTTCAAAAAGCGTTTCGCGCCGGGTTGAAAGCGCCTTCAGCTGCACGGCATCGAGCGCTTCAAACGGGATGAATTCCGCGCGTCCGGTCGTCAGCCAGAACTCCACCACCCCTTTTGCCGAAGGCTCACAAGCCGCCCGGAGCGCATCCACATACGCCTTCGGATTGGGAAGCAGCAAAACCTGCACGCGCCCTCCGCAGATCAGGCCGTCATCCCAGCCGAAATCATCATCCAGTTTGAACTCCCGCAAAATCGGTTCGCCCGCCGCGAGAGCCTGCAGGCCGATCCTTCTTGCTTCCATCTCCAGGCATCCGCCTCCGATCGTGCCCACAATCCTTCCGTCGCGCAAAAACAACCCTTTTGCGCCTGGGGTTTGGGGCGCGCTGCCGCTTTTTGCGACGATCAACGCCAGGCAGAACGGATCGTTCTGATCATAAAAACGAACGGCTTCGCGCATCACGTTCATTTGCGCACCGCATCCAAAACCTGGTCGGCAATCCGCCAATTTCCAGCAGGAGGCATCAGATAGATTCCCTGCGCCATCTTAGGAAGGCACGCGGCGAACTCCTGCGCAACCGAGACTCCCAACTGCAAAGCGTCTTCATCCCCTAAAGATGCAAACTTCTGCATCAGCCACGCAGGCACCGAAATTCCCGGCACTTCGTTGTGCATAAACTCCGCATGCCGTTGACTGCGAAGCGGCATCACTCCGATGAGAATCGGCAGACCGAAACTTGCCGCCTGCGCGCACGCGAACTCCGCATGAGCCATTTCAAAAAGCGGCTGCGTATAAATCACGTGCGCTCCGGCATCCACTTTTCGGCGCAGCCGTTCCAGCTCGAATTCGCGATCGGGCGCAGCCGGATTGAACGCAACTCCGATCGTAAACGCGCACTTTTTGCCCACGCTGTTTCCTGCCAAATCGCGGCCCTCGTTGAACCGGGATAAAACCCGCACCAGCCCGATCGCATCAATGTCGAATACGCTCGTCGCGCTCGGAAAATCGCCGATATTGGCAGGATCGCCGGTGATCGCAAGCACGTTGCGGATGCCCAGGGCGTGCGCGCCGAGCATGTCGGCTTGCAAAGCCAAAAGATTGCGGTCGCGGCATGCCACGTGCATCATCGTTTCAATTCCCGCTTCGCGCTGAATGATCGAGCAGATGGCGCTTGGCGTCATCCGAAGCCGAGCGCGCGCGCCGTCCGAAATATCAATCAGATCCACGCCCCGCTGCTTCAGCTCGCGCGCACCTTCCAGAACTTTCGAACAGTCCAAACCGCGGGGCAGATCGAGTTCCACCGTGCTTACGAACTTTTTGCCAAGTTTTCTGCTCAGTTCGCTCGGCTCGCTTTGTTCAACAACTTTGCCGGAAGCCTTCTGCGCAGTCTTCACGCTTTTTCGAGCCCGCGGTTTTCGATCGGGCAGCGCCTCGCGCAGCGCAGCGATGAATTCCGGCGTCGTTCCGCAGCATCCGCCGATCATGTTGGCTCCCGCTTCCGCAAGCCGCGCCGCAGCCTTGCCAAAGTATTCCGGCACTACATCGTAAACATAAGTGCCTTTCAAAAGTTGAGGCATGCCAGGCGTCGGCAAAGCGCAAATCAGAGCGTCGCCCGCTTCGGACATCCAGCGGATAATATCGAACATTCTTTGCGGGCCCACAACGCAGTTTGCGCCGATCACATCGAAGCCCATTTCGATCATTCGGTTTGCGGCGCGCAGCGGAAACCCTTCCGAGAGCGTTTCGCCGTCTTCGATAAAACTTTTGCACGCAACAAGCGGCCCGGAATACGCCCCCTTCACAACGTTGGCCGCCGCTTCCAACTCCGCCAAATCGGTGAACGATTCCAAAATAATTCCGTCCACTCCGCCTTCTTTAAGCGCTTCGGCTTGAAGGCGGAACTGCTCTTCTGCCATCTGGATTTCGATGTTTCCAAGCGGCGCAAGCGGCTTGCCGCACGGCCCGATCGCGCCAAGAACAAACTTATCGCCTGCCGCTTCCCGAGCCAAAACCGCCGCGCGGTATGTAACTTCCGCAGGGTCAGCTTCCTTAAGTTTGAAACGGTTGGCCGTGAAACTGTTGGTTTCGATGACATCGGCTCCCGCTTCGATGAACGCTCTGTGCACCGATTTCACCAGTTCCGGCTCGTCTAAATTCGCCAAACACTGTGGCGTGCGCGCATAGCCGCGCGCAGAAAGCGTGCTGCCGATTGCGCCATCCAAAAGGAGAATGCGCTCGCGAAGCGCATCGAGAAAACTCATGCAACAAGAATTATGACGGTTTTCGGGCTACCGCCCCACAGGGTTCACCGGCTTTCCGTTCACCCTAACTTCCCAATGAAGATGCGGCCCCGTAGATAAACCGGTCGAGCCGACCCAAGCGATCAGTTCGCCCTGCCGAACATACTGCCCTTCGTGAACCGCCAAGCGTGAGCAGTGGCCGTAAAGCGTCGCCAGCCCGCCGCCGTGATCAATCATCACGCAGTTGCCGTAGCCGCCGCGATATCCGGCGAAAATCACCCTTCCATCGCCTGCCGCCCAAATCCTGGAGCCGTAAGCCGCCCCGATATCCACGCCCGTGTGCATCCTTCGGTAATGCAAAATCGGATGAAACCGCATGCCGAATCCGCTGCCGTAAGCGCCGTTTGTGGGCTTGATCAGCCTGCCGCGGAACGCACGCACACCGCCGCCCCCCGCGCTGTAATAACGCTCGAGCATCCGTTCGACTTCCGCGCTGTCTTGCTCCAAATCGTCCAGTTCGCTTTGAAGTTCGTGCTGATCTTGCGCAAGTTCAGAAAGCAGCGCGCGCTTTTTTGACATCTCTTCCTTCAGAAGCGACTGCTGCCGCAGCTGCGACTGCTTGAGAGTTTGGATTCGCAGGATCGCTTCGTCCACTTTCTGCTTTCGAATATCAATGTCGCGCTTCGCTTCGTTCAAATCGGCAATCAGATTCGTATCCTGCTCGGCGATCATCTCCATAATGAAACTGTCTTTGGCCATTTCGTTAAACGATTCGGCGCTCAAAAGAACCGTAACCGGGCTCGACTGATCGTTCACATAAAGGTCATAAAGATGCCGCTTCAGATCGGCTTCCTGCAGCGCAACTTTTTGTATCGCTTCTTGGAGTTTGAGTTTCAAATCCGACTGTTCGGATTCGGCATCCGCAAGTTTTTGTTGCGTGTCGGCCAGGCGGTCTCTGGCATCGGAAAGCCGCGAATCGGTCTGATGGATATCTTCCATCACGATGTTTTTCTCGCGCTTCTTTTTTGAGAGTTGCGTGCGAATGGTTGCCGCTTTTTTCGAGATCGCTTTCTTCTTGGCAATCAGGTCTTTTTTTGCCGGTCTTTTTTTCTGCTGCGCGCCGATCACCGCCGCGGATAAAACCAACAAGATCAGCGCAATCAGAACCGCAGCTCTCGATTTCATCCCTCGTACCTCAAATGCTTGCGCACCGATAATCCCGCCGAGAGAATACCCAGCAGCGCCCCAACCACAATCAAAAACAGAATCAGCGTGCTGGTGCCGATTCCCGCAGCAGAAGGAGCGTTCGAACTCAAAAAATCTCGCGTGCGCGAGCCGATATACGCCGCGCACCCCCACAACAAAAGCCCCGCGGCCAAACCTCCGGCGCAGCCCTGAATCACCCCTTCCAACAAAAACGGCCACCGAATGGTTGATCGGCTCGCACCGAGCAAAGACATGATCTGAATCTGCTGCCTGCGCGCAATCACCGTCAAATACACGGTGTTGAAAATCAACGTTCCGGCAGTGAGCAGACTCGCAACGCTAAGCAGCCCGCCAAACAGCCGCACAAATCCGATCAGAAACCCGACGCGCTCTCTTTCAGGAGATGCATCGCGAATGCGGCGCTTCGGATCATATTCCGGCATCTGTTTGATTTTTTCGATCACCGCGTTGCCTTTGTTCAGATCTTTCAAAAGCACTTTGATCTGATCGGGCAGCGGATTCGCGGTTGTGCGCCATTTTTCCATGCCGGGCTGCGAAGTCCACTCCTTCCAAACGGCCTCTTTCGGAGCGAACCGCGCGTCCTGCACACCGTCAATCTCTCGAATTCTGCGCGTCATCGCTTCGGCTTCCGATCGGAGCGTGGTGGGCTTCAACGGAACCATGATCGCGATCTCATATTGCAGCGCATGCAGATAACTTGAAAGCGAAACATATGCCGACCCAAGGCCTCCGAACAAAAACAGCGCGATGGCGCACGTGGTGATTGCCGCGGCAGTCATCATTCCGTTTCGTCTCAACGCCGTCAGCGCTTCCGAAAGCGCAAATTCGATGCGGTCAATCATTTGCCGCTAACCCCATCGAATCCGAAACAACTCTTCCCGAATCGAGCGCGACCACTCTGCAGCGAAAGTTGGACACCGTTGGAAGATCGTGCGTCGCCATCAACACCGTCGCTCCGCGCGAATTGATCTGCTGCAGCAAACCGAAAATCTCTTTGCTTGTTTCGGGATCGAGGTGTCCTGTGGGCTCATCGGCCAAAAGCATTCTTGGAGAGTTGATCAGCGCGCGGGCGATCGCCACACGCTGCTGCTCGCCGCCAGAAAGCTGCCGCGGATAAGCGTTCGCTCGATCCAGCATCCCGATCCGGTCCATCACTTCGGGAACTCTTTCACGAAGTTCGCGCTTGGAGTGCCCCGTCGCGCGCATCGCATACGCAAGGTTTTCCCAAACTTTTTTGTCGGGAAGCAGGCCGATGTCTTGCGGCACAAATCCGATCTGCCTTCGCAGCGTGTGCACACGCTCCGGAGAGATCATCCCCACGTTCCGATCGTTCAACATTACGCGCCCCGATGTTGCCCGGCACGCGCAAATCAACAGTTTGAGCAGCGTGGATTTGCCCGAACCCGAAGGCCCGACAACAACCACAAACTCCCCAGATTGAATGCTCAGATTCACGCCGTCGAGAGCGCGAATCCCGCCGCGATAGACCACGCTGACATTCTGGTACTCGATCACGCGGCCCCAATTATAGCCGCGCCCTACTCACGAGCCCAAAACATCTGCCCAGCGGGCTCCTCGATGATCGCCTGCTTCAGGGTGTCGATCGCTTTTCTCAAACCTTCGCTCGGGGACATCAGCCCGTCCTCGTGCTCGATCGAAAGCACGTAGTCATAGCCGCACATCCTTAATGCCGAAACGAAATCTTTCCACCAAGTGATTGAGTGGCCATATCCCACGCTTCTGAAAACCCAAGACCGCCTCGGAATGTCGGCATAAGATTTCGTATCTAAATTGCCGTTTTTGCTGCTGTTGCTGTTATCAATGCGCGTGTCTTTTGCGTGGCAATGAAACAGAGCGTTCTGTTCGCCCAGCTCGCGCACCGCTACGATCGGATCAATCCCCTGCCACCAAAGATGCGAGGGATCGAAATTGGCGCCGATCCAATCGCCCGCCGCTCCCACGGAGTTGCGCAAACGCAGCAGCGTTTCGTTCGAATAGCACACAAATCCAGGATGCATCTCGATGCCAAACTTAACCTTATGCTTGGCCAGAAGTTTTGCTTGCGCGCTCCAATAAGGAAGCACAACTTTTTTCCATTGCCAATCTAAAACGTCGCGAAACTCATCTGGCCAGGCGCACGTCACCCAGTTCGGCTGCTTCGCGCCGGGACCCTCGCCGGGGCACCCGCTGAAACCGTTCACGACCGGCACTCCCATCTGCGCTGCTAGCCTCACCGTTTTTTCAAACACCGCGTGGTGCGCCTTGGCGATTTTTGCGTTCGGATGAAGCGGGTTGCCATGACAGCTCAACGCGCTCAGCGTCAGGCCGCGCTTGTCCAACTCGCTAAGCAGCCTCGTCCGCGCCGATCTGCTGCCCAAAAGAGCATCCACGTCCAGGTGCGGGCTGCCAGGATAGTTGCCCGTTCCTATTTCAACCGCTTTCACGCCGGCCGCAACGGCTGCGTCCAAAGCGTCTTCCAGTTTTTTGTCTCCAAAAAGCGCGATAAACAGTCCGATTTTCATTCGTAATCCTTCTCATCAGTTCGCCGCGATGCCGTTTTCATCCTGCCAAACGCTTTTGCCGCGGCGTTCCGCAGCCGCTCTGATTCCATGGTGAAATCCAGTTCGCTCACGTCATAAGGCGCGCGTTCTTCCTCTACGATTACGCTTTCGACCTCACCCACCAGATACCGAATCTCGGAAAACAGCCGTTCGCCCGCCAGCTTGTTCAGCTTTTTCAAAAAACTGTCGGTTTGCAGCCGCATCTCTTGAAGCCAGCCCGCCGATGAAACCGCCACCGTGAGCCTCCCCGCCTCGTATTTTTTCGGCGAACTCACCTTTGCGAATTCCTGCCCCACCACCTCATCCCACCGTTGAAACGCTTGGGCGGCCTTCGCATGGCGCACAAGTTCGGGCCGCGAAACCGCCGAACCGATCAGATCGGCAATCCCTTTCAATCCTCGCCGCATGTCGCCTCCACCTTTCCATTTTGCACCCGAAACACCTTCGCGCCGCCGCTCAGCGCCGATTCCACCGACCCGAGGTCGGTTGCCGTGATCACCACCTGACCCAAGCCGCCCGAAACCGCCAGCACCCGTTTCCGCCGCTCCTGATCGAGGTCGCTGAAAATGTCGTCTAAAAGCAGAATCGGCACCACCCGCTTCGCCGCTTTCCACTGCTCGACCTGTGCCAGTTTTATCGCCAAAACCGCCGTTCGTTGCTGGCCTTGACTGGCAAACGACTTCGCCTCCCGCCCCGAAATGCGTATCGCCACCCTGTCCCGATGGGCGCCGATCGTCGTAAACCCGGCCGCAATGTCCTGGCTTTCGCACCGATCCAGATGCATAACAAAACTGTCCGCATCGCTCGATTCGTCCGCATACAGATACTCGATTTCCAGGCTCTCTGCACCCAGCGACAACTCCTGATGAAACCGGTCCGCCAGCTCTGATAGTTCATTTAGATACTCGATCCTCGCCGCCCGGATGCAAGAACTGCTTTCCGCAAGTTCCCGATTCCAAACTGGCAGCGAACTGCGCGGCTCCGTTCCTCCTCTAATCGCTTTCAAAAGCGCGTTTCGCTGCCGCAAAGCGCTGTTGAACACCGTAAACCAACGTAGATACTGCGGCCTCTGCTGGCTCAACTCCACATCCAAAAACCTCCGCTGATCCGAAGGCTCGCCTCGCACAACGTCCATATCGGCCGTCGAAAAGCACACCGAAGGCATCCTCCCCATCAGTTCGGACACCCTGCCGACTTCCGACCCGTTGATGGCCGCGGTGCGCCTGCCATGAGAAGGGATTCGCAGTTCCAGCCTGTCCAGCCCGGCCTCGCACTGAAGTTTTGCCGCCGAATGACCCGACATCACCATCTCGGCATCCTTCGCTCCCCGAAACGAACGCGTGGTGGAAAGAAGGTGAACGGCCTCGAGCAGATTGGTTTTGCCCGCACCGTTCGGCCCGATGAGCAGGTTTTGCGCAGCACCGAACTTCAGCTCGCCCGCAACGAAATTCCGAAAACAGTGCAGATTCAGTGAAGCGATCTGCGCAGCAAACGGTTCGCTCAACACGTTCTCCACACCCAGAGCATTTTAAAAATTTTTATGTCTTGATTGTGCTTGTTATGATTAACCGGTTTGAAAACCACAAAACTGCGTGTCGCAAGCCCGCAAACAGCGCGCAGCGAACTCTGAAAACCAGTGCAAAACGTTGGGAGAGCGGTTCGGGAGCGCGTCAAAAACCGGCCGGTTTTGAAGCGGAATCTTTTCATGCGGAAAACCCGGGGCAATCCCACGCGCTTTCCACAGTGTTTACAACAAGCCGTGAGTGCGAGCATATTTCATCACGACGGCCTCCATAAGCCAGGCGGGGTGCACGTCGGCGAAAGGCGGAATCTGGAGCCTGTTTGCAATCGGCATCCACACTTCACGGATCAGCCTGGCCTGCGCGCCTGCGGGCATTTCAGGAAACCGATCGCAAAACGCCTTGACCGCGTCATACTCCTCGCGAGTCATCCCTTTCAGCTCGCCGATCAGAGGTTCGAGCGGGTGCATGCCTTCCGACAGCGGCGAGCTCAAAGGCACAATCTGCACATCGCGCCGATCGCGGATCACCACCGTGCCCGCAACAAGATCGCCAAGCCTCTGCTGGCGCTCGGTGAAGAAAATCGCCACAATTCCGGTGAAGTAAAGGTTGGGGAAAATGTCGGCCACGCGAAGCAGGTTTCTTATGATCGCCGCGCCTGGAGTGATCGGCGAACCGTCCACCATTCTAACCCTGATTCCCATCGCCATCTTTCCGAAAGTCCGGCCCCCGAGCAGCGCTTCGGTGAGGATCGGGTATCCGAAAAACAACAGCAGAATGCTCAAAATCCAGAAGGCGATGGCCGGCGCGAACATCATCGGAAGAAGCACCCCGATGACCATTCCCAGCGCATAAAACGCCATCAGTTCGACCATCGTGTCAATCAGCAGCGCAACTCCCCGCGAGCCGATGCTCGCAAGCGAAAAATGCACATCCACTTTTTCCGGAGTCGTGATCGTGTATTCTGCCGCCACCGGGTGGAAGGTACCCGACCCCGCACATGGTGCTCCGAGGGCCGTTTTTCGCACTGCTTTCCGTTGGGATTCTGTTTGCAATCCTGGGCGCATTCGATCCCGGAATGTTTCTGCTCATCTGGCCCTATAACGCCGCAGTGCTGCTGCTCGCAATCATCGCATATGCCGCCGCGCCATCCGGAGCCAATCTCAGCATCGAGCGCAAGTTCGATCCCGTGATGAGCGTGCGCGAAAACAACCTTGTAAGGCTTCTCATCACCAATCACGGACGCCAGCCGATCTCGTTCCTTTTGCGCGACGAGGCCCCCGAATCGTTTCTTGCCGACAAAAGAGAGTTCGAGGTGCATCTGTTGCCGGGACAAACCACAGAAATCCGGTACCACGTAACCCCGGCTAAGCGCGGCGATTTCTTCTTCCGCGGCAGCTTCATCCGCGCAAAATCGTTCGGCGGAATCGTTTATCGCCAAACCTTGATTCCTACCCGGCAGATCGTCAGGGTTTATCCCAACGTGCTCGCCCTAAGAAAGTTCGACCTTCTGAAGCAGCGCGGCCACCTTAAACAGATCGGCGTCAGGCGCTCGAGGCTCAAAGGCATCGGCACCGACTTCGAGAGCCTGCGCGACTATGTGCCCGGCGATGACTATCGAAAAATCGAGTGGAAAGCCACATCCCGGCGCGGCAAACTGATCGTCAAAGAGTTCGAATCCGAACGCAATCAGCCGGTGATTTTGGTCATTGACACCGGCAGGCTGATGATGGCCGACGTCGAGAACACCGAAAAATTCGACCTGGTGCTGGATGCGGCGCTCCTGCTTTGCAACGCGGCGGCCACCGCGAACGACCAGGTGGGCGTTCTGGTGTATGGCGATCGGGTCCAGCGGTGGATATCTCCAAAACGCGGGCGGACGCAGGTAGGACTGATCATCGAGGCGCTTCACGCCCTGAAAGCCGAGCCTTTCGAACCCGATTCGCTCGGAGCGTTTTCGTTTTTGGCCGCAAAATGGAAGCGCCGCGGACTCATTGTGGTGTTCACCGACCTCGAAACGCCCGAAGCCGCAAAGCAGATTCTGCACGTTCTGGGCCCCCTGGCAAAACGCCATATCTGCCTGGTGGTAACCGTCAGCGACCCCGAAGTGCGAACGGCAAGCGCGATGACGATCACCGGCGAACGCCAGATGTACGAAAAAACCGCCGCGATTTTGTATCAAGAAGAACGGGTGATGGCGCAGCTGCTGCTCAATCAGGTAGGAGTAAGAACGTTGGATGCCGAACCCAAAGAACTGGGCTCCGCACTCGTGAACTACTACCTCGACGTGAAGGCAACCGCGCGCTTGTAGGCTTCCGATGCCACGCGATTGCGGTAATCGGCGTACAATAGTTGCATAAACCGATGCCCGAACAACCAACATCAGATCAGCTGATCGCGCAGATTCGCGAAATGATTCCCGCCGACAATCAGCGGCTCAGAAACTATTTTGCCGCCCTCGAGCGCGAAATTGAACATCAGGAACGGAAAGCCGAAGAGCAGAACGCTCTGCTGCAAGAGTACGAACAGGCGTACCAAAAACTCACGGCTCCCGCCAACCGCACGGGCGTGTTTCTGCGCCACCTGGAAGAGGGCATCGCGCTGATTGCTGTGGGAGACAGCGAGTTTGTGGTTTCGCTCGATCCGAAACTCGACCCGTCGCACCTGAAGACCGGCGCTCGCGTGCGCGTGAACGACGCCTACGCGGTGATCGGCATCCTTGAAACGCACGAAAGCGGGCAGATTTCAAAAGTTTCGGAGGTGTTGGAAGGCGGCCGTCTGCGCATCGCCACCGATTCCACCGGCACAACTTCGCGCATTGTGATTCGGGGCGAAAGTTTGGAATCCGCTGAAATCAAAACGGGCGATGAGGTTCGCGTGGAGCCGAACATGAAGGTGGCGGTGGAACATTTTCCGCACGTCGAATCACGCGAATATTTTTACGAAGAGATTCCCGAAATCGGTTGGGACAAAATCGGCGGTCAAGAAAGCGCCATTCAACTGATCCGCTCCACAATCGAACAGCCGCTGTTGTATCCCGAAATTTACGAAAAGTTTGAAAAGAAACCGATCAAAGGGATTCTTCTTTATGGCCCTCCTGGATGCGGAAAAACGCTCATAGGAAAAGCCACCGCGCACAATTTAACCAAAGAGTACAGCAGGCGCGTCGGCCGCGATGTGAAAGAGTATTTCATGTACATCAGCGGACCGAAGATTCTGAACATGTGGCTGGGAGAAACCGAGCGCATGGTTCGAGATATTTTCGAAACCGCGCGTCAGCGAGCCAAAGAAGGCCGACTGGTTTTCATATTCTTTGATGAAGCCGAATCGGTTTTGCGCACCCGTTCCAGCGGCAGATGGCTCAACATCAGCAACACCGTGGTTCCGCAATTCTGCGCCGAACTCGACGGGCTGGTTGCCCTCGAAAACGTGGTGTTGATGCTCACCAGCAACCGGCCGGATTATATTGACCCCGCCATACTTCGAGCCGAAAGAATTGATCGGAAAGTGAAAATTGGCAGGCCCGATATGAACGCTGCGCGCGACATCTTCGGCATCTATCTGAAGCCGGGAATTCCGCTCGATCCGGACGCGGTTGCCGCAGAAGGCGGAGACGAAAACGCCGTGCGCGAGTGCATGATTGATTCTGCCGCAATGTATATCTGGCGCGCCAACCAAGAAACCGAATTTGTAAAAGTGATGTTCCGCCATGGCGATTCGCAAACGTTGTATTGGCGCGACCTCATCAGCGGTGCGCTCATCAAATCGGTGGTGGATCGTGCAAAAGATTTCGCGATAGAACGCGCGATCGCCGATCCTGAAACTGCCCACGGTATTCGGCTCGACGATCTCAAACGCGCCATCACCCAAGAATATCGCGAAAACGAAATCTTTCCGCAAACCGATTCGCAAGAAGATTGGCTGAAGCTGTTGGATTTCGAAGAAGAAAACGTAGCATCCATCAAGCCGATTCGAGCAAAAGACAAAGACGTGCGCGAAAGAATCATCTAAGGCGCCGCGGCGCGTTCCGTTTGCATCGAAACCGCTTTTTCCCACGCGATGCCGATATCGCGCACCAAAAGCGAATACCCGCCGTCGTGCGTTTTGCTGCACTGCCGCAAAATGTAAGCGGGATGCAGCGTTGCGATGGCAAAAGGAGCCAGCGCGCATTCCAGCAGCACGCCCCGCTCTTTTGTGATTTGAAACCCTTTGCGAATGAGCGCATTCGCACTCGGCGATCCGATGCACAAAATCACTTGCGGCGAGATCGCCGCAAGCTGCGACCGGAGCCAGCCTGAGCATGCTTCGATTTCATCGGGCTGCGGCGCGCGGTTGAAAGCCGTGCCATTCCGCCAATCGCATGCGCGGCATTTCACGATGTTGCAGATGTAAACATCCGTTCGGTCCAGGCCGTTGTCCAAAAGCGCCCGGTCGAGAAGCTGCCCCGCTCTGCCCACAAACGGCCTTCCGGTCGCGTCCTCCTGCTCGCCGGGGCCCTCTCCCACGAGTACGAGCGGGCTTTCCGGGTTGCCCTCTCCAAACACCACAGTCCGCCTTCGGGCGGCCAGGCCGCAGGCCGTGCAGGCCGAGGCTTGCAATGCGAGATCTGCCAGCGCCCGACTCACGGCCAAAATTGTACCGGCCCATCACGCGCAACGCCAAAATAAAAAGGCAGCCGTGCTGAGCCCGGCTGCCTCGAACGTCGCTTCGCCTTCCAATTACTCGGCGGCGTTGGATTTGATTGTCTGCCCTCCAGTGGTTTTCTGATTGTCTTGAACTCGTTTAGCCTTTTCCTTGATTTCGCTGTCGCCGGCGGTCTCTCCGCCGCCGCATCCAGCAACGATCACAGCCCCGAGCGCCAAAAGCAGCAGGACACTCAAAATACGCATTAGAACACCTCCATATGTGTCCGAAGACTCATTTATTATACGTTCTCGCGGGCAAAGGTTTAGGGGAAATCGTTCCCCTTCTTGCCGAGATGCGAGTTTTATCCTATAAGTGTAAGGCCGAGGGGGTTTAGTTCGAATCGGCTTGGAAGCCGAAAAGCGCCTCGAGCCATTTGTCGAACACGTTCCGGTGGCGATCCAGCATCTCGGCGGCTTTGCGGGCGAACTCGGCCCGCCGGCCGTTCCCTTCGGCGGCCTGAGTCCAAGCCCGGTTCAGCGAATCGGCGTCGGAGCACACAAACAGCACTCCGGCTGAAAGGCATGCCGAAACCGCCGGCTCTTGCTGGGCGTAATTGGGGCCCATCGTAACTGGCGTTCCCCAAAGCAGCGGCTCGATCGGGCTGTGCCCGCCGATCTCGGGAGCAAGGCTTCCTCCCACAAAGGCGACGGCCGCCACGGAGTACACCTCGCGCAGCTCGCCTTGCGTGTCCAGCACGATCACCCCCGAATCGGGGATTCCGTCGGAGAGGCGCGATCTGAGAACATAAGGAACGCCCGCACCGCCGACACCCCTTTCCGATCCGCAGGAAAGCCCGAAGTAGCGGGGCGCGATCACAAGGAGCGCCGTCGGGAAGCGGCGCTTGAAATCGCTGAACGCCTTGAGAATCGTCGGCTCTTCTTCGGGATGGGTGCTCCCCGCAACCACCACCGGAGTCGAACCGTTAGAGATGTTCAACAGGCCGTTCCATTTCTCCACGTATCGTTCGAATTCTGTTTCGGTTACCTTTTCATAAATCGCCGGACCGGTAACCGAAATGATTTGCGAAGGAACGCCGATTTCAATCAACCGATCGAGCTGCCGTTCGCTTTGCACGGTAACGGCGCCGATGAGCCGATAGCGAAACGACCCCGTGGGTTTGCTCTGCTGCTCTTGTTTTCTTTTTTCCGAAATGTTCACGTTTGCGACAAGCGTTTTTGCGCCGAACAACCGAGCGAAAAATGCGATGTGCAGATATCGCGCGCTTTCGACGAAAATCACGCCGCGCGGGCGTGCGCGGATCATCGCAAGCAGCGCCGAAAACGGGTTGTTGAAAGGCGAAAAACCCACAAAAATCGAGGGGTCCTGGTCGTTGAGGGCGCGCTTGACGGCAACCTGTTCCACCCATACACCCACGTTTTGCTGCTGGCGGTCGCGCAGATCACGCGCCGCACGCAGCGCCGTTCGCGATTCGCCCATCGCATTGCCCACGATGATCACGCAGCCTTTTGTAGAAGGCGAAACGCCTCCGAAAAACCGTTTGATTCCCACGCCTTTGTGGCGGCCAAAAAACACCCGCCGCAAGCCGTTGACAATCAGATAAGGAGATGCGAAAACTTGCGCGAACAATAGCAAAAGATAGCCGCCCGCGACGCTCGAAAGCGGAACGAACTCACGAGTTCGTGAACGTTTTGCATCTCTGATTGCTCGGTCCATGAGTTGTTGCGCTCCTAATTTGAACGAGGCTCGGGCGCGCCCTCCGTAGCGTTGATTTCTGCCCGACTCGCATATACAGACGCCAATCGGCGCAAGGTTGACCGAATTTTTGTGCTTCCCGCCAAAGCCTTGCGCACCGCCGCCCGCTGGCCCGCCAAATCGTCCAGCTTGAATAGCATATCACGGCTTTCCAGCATTTCAACCAACCCCGCCATTTTGGCTGTAGTGCTCTCGACCGCGACGAACGGAGTCCCGCTTAGGGCAGCAAACACGATCGGGTGAAACCTGCCGCCGACCAACAGGTGCGACCGGGAAATCAGCTCGATCACCTCGCCATAACCTAACTGGTGGTGCGTAAGAAGCGGAATCTCTATCTGTTTCGAAAGCAGCCGGTGGTTATGCTCATCCTCTTCTGTGCTCGAAAGATACACCGCCTTCAGCCCCAGATCGGCGAGGAATTCAAGAATCGCGATCTGCGCTGGAACGGGCCACCGTTTCACCGCTGCCGAGCCCGTGATCGCAACAAACGGTTGATTAGGAATAAGATTTTCGAGGTTTTCTGTACTCATCGGTACGGCGCAGAACGCGCAATCGGCAGCCAGAACCGCTTTGAGGCCGCAGCCCGTCAGTTCTCGATAAGAGACCGGCTCGCGGACGACGAGACGCTGAGCACGTTCGAGCACCGATTTGTATAACGGTTCGTTAGAATCTCCCACAAATTGTACCGAACAGTTCACAATCCAGATCGGTTTCCCTGATCGGCCGATCTCTGCGAGCGCCGCAAGCCATCGGTTTGCTTGCTTTTGTGGGTGCAGGGTGCCCTCGCCGTTCACCACGATCAGGTCGGCCCATTCGACATCGGCGCGCCACGGCTCGGTCAGCAGCCTCACGGCCTCGGCTCCCAATCCGGTTTCGGCTCCGGCCCATGGGATCGCGGCTGGCGCCGCGGTTTCTACAAACCGCCGAAGCAGCGCGTTTTTGGGCCGTGTTACCGAGCGCGGCAGCCCTCGAATCTCCGCTTTAGGATGGTGCCGTTTGAGAAGGCGGACAAGCTCGGTGGTGGTGGCCTGGCTCCCCCAGTTGGAATCGGCGCGGTTGTCCATCAGCAGGAGGATGCGGTGATAACTCACGGCTGAACTCGTTCGCCTGCGAACAGTTTTCGGATAGCCTCTTCGATGTCGGGCTCTTCGATGGCGATGTCTTCGATCGGCAGTTCCTGAAGCACTCTGGCGGCGATCCGGGTGGTTTCCGAGCGTGGAACTTCGAGGATGGCCGAGCCTTCCGCCGCCTCGACGACCGTACCGTACTGAGCGAACCCGTCGGGCGGCGGCTGATTGAAGGTCAGGCGAAGGCGCCGGGTAGGGCTGAAGCGCTGCGAGAGTTCATCGAGTTTTCCCTCGTAAATCAGGCTTCCGTGGTCAATCACGATCACGCGTTTGCACAGTTCCACCACATCCTGCATGTAATGGCTGGTGAGCAGAATGGTGGTGCCGTGCGCTCGGTTTTGGTGCAGAAGGAACTCGCGGATGCGCTTTTGTGAGACCAGATCGAGGCCGAGAGTGGGCTCATCGAGGAACAGCACGCGGGGGCTGTGGAGCAGAGCGGCCGCAAGTTCGCACTTCATCCGTTCTCCCAGGCTGAGCTGCCTGACGGGAACGCGGAGTTTGTCTTGGAGCCCCAGGATGGACACGAGTTCTTCGATCCGGGGTTCGAACTGGCCGTCGGGAACTTGATAGATCTCTTTGAGGACTTGGAACCCGTCCCAGGCGGGCAGGTCCCACCAAAGCTGCATTTTGTTGCCCATGACAAGGGCGATTTGGCGCTGCATGGCTGGTTTGCGCAGCCACGGGTCGAAGCCCACGAGTTCGGCGCGCCCGCCGGAGCGGTACAGAATCCCGGTGAGCATTTTGAGGGTGGTGGTTTTGCCGGCGCCGTTCGGGCCCAAAAAGCCGACGAATTCGCCCTCGTGGATTTCAAAACTGACCTGTTTGACGGCTTCGACGGCGATCTTTTCGGGGCGGAAGATGGTCTTGAGGGTTCCGGCGAAGCCCGGCAGTTTTTTGGTTACCTTGAACGTTTTTGAGAGGCGGTCGGCGACGACCACGGGCGGCATGAGCCGAGGATACCGATTTAGGGTAAGCACAGCGGCGTGGAGATGCCGGGCGAATGGATTTGGGGAGATGCCGAGGGCAGGCGCGAGTGGAACCGGTGGGACGGCTTTAGAACGCGGTTCTGGCTGAGGGAAGTGCCAGCCGATGCCCGCCTGCTCATCACGGCGGACGCCGAATACCGGGTTTGGATCAACGGCGAATGGACGGGCCAGGGCCCCGCACGGGGCTGGCCGGATGAATGGTGGGTGGATGAGTATGACGTGACCGGCCTTTTGAGCCCGGACGGGAACCTCATCGAGATTCTGGGCCATTCGATCGGGGTGAGCACGTTCAAGTACATCGTTTCGGATGCAGGAGTCCGCGCCGCGATTGTTTCACGTGAAACAGTTTTGGCCGCAACCGGGGCTGACTGGGAATGCAGGCCGCACATTCTACGCGGCCGGAACCTGAGAATCAGCTGCCAGCAGGGGTGGCTCGAGCCTGTGCGGGAACGTGGATCGCTGTTCGACTGCGGCGGCTGGCAGCCCGCGAGCGTCGTGCCGGATGACCGCGCGCTGGAAAAGAGCCTGGCCCGGGTGTCATGCCAAGAGGCGCTGCCCGCAAGGCTCACCCTCAGCCAGCGCATGCGCCCTCCGAAGGTTTCCATCGCCGTTTCCTTGCGCGAACTGCTGCTGCCCGGCCTTTTGGATGCGGCGCCGAAGGAGATCTCGGGGATCGTCGCCCTCACCTTTCACTCCAAACTGAACCAGGCGCTCCAATTCGAGTTCGCCAAAGACTGGTTCTGGGTAGCGCCCAGGGTGAAACTGAACGGCATCGAATGTGAGCGCGTACCCCCCAACCGGAGCCCGTGGGAAGGGGGCGCCGCCTTTGCAGGCGAGGCGAAACAAGGCGAAAACCTTCTTCTCCTATATGTTGCGGGCAAGTTCCACGATTGGACGATCGGGCTCAGCCTGGATGAAGCCGACGTCCAACTGCACGCCGAAATCCTTTGCGTGGGGCCGCTCGCAGCCGATGAGCGTGAGCGGCTTTGGAACGCTGCATCCCTCGAAGCGATCCTTTCTCATCCCGCCGCCAAACAGGTGCCTCAGGGCTCGATTGACCCGAACTGGACCTTCGGGCTCACCGCCTACGCGCGCCCCGACGAGCAGGGCAGCACTACCCGCAACCTGTTCGACTTCGGGCGCATGACCGTAGGAACGTGGGAGATCGAACTGGAAGCCGCCGAACAAGAGATCGCCCTGCTCAACGGTTTCGAAGCGTTTCAAGAAGGGCAGCCCGACTTTGCATGGGAGATGTCCAACACCATGGCGATCCAACTTCATCCGGGCGGAAACAAAGTTCGGAGCCTGATCCGAAGAGGCGGCAGGTACGTGGCCGTGGACACCAGAAATGCACAAGTTTTGGGCCTGAAATGCCACGAATCCACTCATCCCAGCCAGTTGGCTGTGCCGTTCAAATGTTCCGATCCTGAGCTCGAACAGATCTTCCAAATGTGCGCGCTCACCCTGAGACTGTGTTCCGAAGACACGTTTGTGGACTGCCCAACCTATGAACAGACGTTTTGGGTCGGGGACTCTCGAATCGAATGTGCGGTGAATTACGCTTTGTTCGGCGACTATGACCTTTGCAAGCGGTGCCTGCGGCTGGCGGCGGGATCGCTCAGGCGGAGTGACCTGGTGGAAAGCCACGTTCCCAGCGGCTGGCAGACGATCATTCCGGCTTGGAGCGCTCTCTGGGCGATGGCGGCGGCCGATTCGTTCGACGTGATGCACGATACGGCTTTTCTATCCGAAATGCACGAAAACATGATGCGGCAGATCGAGGCGGTAGAAAGCCGCCTGGATGCGCGGGGGCTGTTTTCGATTGACGCTTGGAACCTTACCGACTGGTCGGCGATGGATCAGCCGAACCAAGGCGTCACCACGGCCAACCAGGCGTGGGCTGCGCTCGCAGCGAAAGCCACAGAAAAAGTGTGCGGGCTTGCAGGCGATTTGGAAGGCATGAAAAGATGCGAGCGGCTGGTTTCGACCATCACAAACGCCGCAAACCAGCATCTGTGGGTGGATGAGCGGCAGGCTTTCTCCGACTGCATCAACCCAGAAACCGGATCGCTTTCGGAAACGTTCAGCGCTCAAACTCACTGCCTGATGGCGCTGGCACAGATCGCAGATGAAAGCCGAATGCCGCGGTGCATCCAGATCGCGTTGGAAACCACCAGAGAAGAGGGTTTTGTACAGGTTGGTACACCATATTTTATGTTTTTCGTTTTCGAACTGCTCGACCGATTGGGCAGGCACGACCGGATTCTCGAACTTTCGCGCGAGAAGTGGGGAGCGATGCTGCAGGCGGGGTCCACCGCCTGCTGGGAGGTATTTCCCGGCTTCATGCACGGCGGCAGGAACACCCGGAGCTGCTGCCACGCGTGGAGCGCGGCACCCGCGTACTTTTTTATAAGAAATCTGTTGGGAATTAGACCGATCAGTCCACAACGGTATCTGTTCTCCCCCAATCCGTGCGGCCTGAAATGGTGCTCGGGAGGACACCCCACGCCTTGGGGGCCGATCCGGGCGGAGTGGAGGATGGAGCGCTGCAAAATAGAGTATCAACTGGATGCGCCAGATGAAGTGGATGTGGCGGTCAACTTGAAAGAAGCGTAGGCGGCAAACATGTCGGAGCAGATCGCATCAATTCGCGTCAAAGGCCTGCACGTTCAAAGCGTGGAGCCGAATTCGCCGGCCGCGCGCGCCAGAGTTCTGCCAAAAGATGTGATTCGATTCGTAAACGGAATCGAAGTGAACGATCTGATTGACTTTCGTTTTCACACCGGCGCCGAAGAGTTCGAGTTGGAGTTGGTGCGGCTTGGCGAATTCCGCACGATTCAGGTGCAGCGCGGCTATGGCGAAGACCTCGGAATTCGGTTTACTTTTGAACTTGCCGATCAGATTCACACGTGCGACAACAAATGCGTGTTCTGTTTCATTCACCAAATGCCCAAAGGCATGCGGCGCACGCTTTATCTGATGGATGATGATTTTCGTTTGAGCTTTTTGCACGGAAACTACGTGACGCTGACGAACATGAGCGCCGAAGAGTTTGAGCGGGTGAAACAGCAGGGACTTTCTCCGCTTTATGTCAGCGTGCATGCAACCGACCCGCGGCTTCGCGGCTACATGCTTGGGCGAACGGCGCCCGAACCGATTCTGCCGCGCCTGCTTGAACTTTTTCGGGCCGGAATCAGCGCGCACTGCCAGGTGGTGCTATGCCCAGGAATGAACGACGGCGCGGCGCTCGATCAAACGATCGGCGACCTTTCGAACCTCCATCCGATGGCGACAGGAAACTCCGCAGGAGCCCTCAGCATTGCGATCGTTCCGGTGGGACTTACGAAATTCCGGCACAACCTGTATCCGATCAAACCGGTGGATGAAAAATATGCGCTGAGATTTTTGCACCAAGTTAAAAGGTGGCACAAACTTCTTCTGCCCAAACTAAGAACGCGCATGGTGTTTCCCACCGATGAATGGTTTTATTACGCAGGAATGCCGATTCCTTCGCGAAAGTATTACGAGGATTTTCCGCAGTTTGAAGATGGCGTGGGCACAAGCCGATTGTTCATCGAAGAAGCCAAGCGCGGGTTTGCGCGTGTGAAAAACGATCCGCCAAAGCGCCAACAGATCACGCTGGTAACGGGCGAACTTGCAGCAAACGTGCTGGAATGGTTTTCCGGCGAAATTAACGAGCGGCTGGGAGTGCGTTCCACCGTTCTGCCTGTGAAAAACCAGTTTTTTGGGCCGGGAATCAACGTCGCAGGGCTGGTGACGGGCGGCGACCTGATCCGCGCTTTGAACGCTCACCCGTCGGGCGGCGTGGTGGCGGTGCCGACGATTATGCTCAAAGACGAATCGCTGTTTTTGGACGACGTTTCGATTCAAGATGTCCGCAGGGAGACGGGGCAGGACGTGCGTCCGTGTCCTCACCGCGCGGGCGAATTTCTCAAAACGTGGCTTCCTTTAGTTCGTGCAAAATAGCGCGATGCAGATTTCGGTTCAACTTTACACGCTTCGCACGCTTTGCGAAAACGATTTTGTGAAAACGTGCCAACAAGCGCGCGATATCGGGTTCCGTTTTGTGGAGCTCGCGGGGTTTGCCGGCATGCGTCCACGCGATTTGAAATCAACGCTCGATGCGATGGGACTTGGGATTTCGGGCTCTCATGTTGGCGGCGATGCTTTGGACAATTCCGCATCTGTAATCGAAAGCCATTTGGAACTCGGCTGCGCAAATGTGATCGTTGCGGGGTTTTCCGAGCCGTTTCGCAACAGGGCGGAGGCGTGGAAGCGGACTGTCGAAGCGATGCAGCGCGCCGCATTGCAGTTTTCAGAAGCGGGACTTCGGTTGGGATTTCACAACCACGCGCACGATTTCGCCCCGATGAACGGAACCAACAACTGGGATTATCTCTTTGCCAATGCGCCATCGGTTTTTGCCGAGCCCGACACGCATTGGGTGAAGGCTGCGGGGTTTGATCCGGCCGATGTGATCCGCGGCGTCAAGGGCCGCGTGCCGTGTGTGCATTTCAAAGATTCGCTTGCATCGGGCGAAATGACCGATGTGGGTTCGGGCATTCTGGATTGGGACCGCATCATTCCAACATGCGAAGAATCGAGCGTGGAGTTTTGTGTGATCGAGCATGATCATCCGAACGATCCGATCGCATCAATCCAAAACAGTTTTGTTTTTTTGAAACAGCGGCTTCGCCGCTAAGCGATTCCTTGTTTTGCCGCGGTGAGCATGGCCGCAGAAAACCGATCAATTTCGTCGAGCGTCGTATAGACGTTCGGCGTTACGCGAATTCCTTCAAACTGATCGTGCGCAATTGTGGTTACAAAGATGCGGTGTTTGTCCCAAAGCCAAGCCGCCAGATCGGCTGATTTGATTCCCGAAATGTTCACTGTGGTGATTCCGCAGGAATGTTCGGGGCTTAGGTTGGTTGTAAAGTGCACTTTGGGTTCGTTGATCAGTTTGGTTGTCCAGCGCGAGCGAAGATAGCGCAGCCTTTCGGCTTTGCGCTGGGGCCCGATCAGCTCATGAAAGGTCAGCGCTTCCGCAATCGCGTTGTGATTGGCGGCTGGATGCGTGCCGATTTCCTCGAACTTTCGAATATCTTTGGCCTGCTCTTTGTTTGCAGCCATCAGCGGCCACAAGGTTTCGATCCGCGAATTTTTCACAAACAACATTCCTGTGCCGATCGGCGCCATCAGCCATTTGTGAAGGGAAGTTCCATAGAATTCACATTCCAAGTCACTCTGCAAAAACGGAAATTGAGCGAACGCATGCGCGCCGTCTACGATAACGGGAATGTTCCGTTTGGCTGCCATGCGGCAGATGTCTCGCACGGGATAGATTTGGCCCGTCATGAAAATCACTTGACAAATGAGAATGAGTTTAGTTTTTTCGGTAATGCCGTTTTCAATCGCGCGCAAGAGTTCCTGCTGCGTTTTGGGTGTCGGCGGCGGGTTTACCTGCACCATTTTCACGCCTTCGCGCAGTTCGCGTTGTTTTATCGTGGTGATCATGCGCGGATAATCTTGATTGGTGGTCAATATTTCGTCGCCGGGTTTCAAATCGAATCCGTTCAGGCAGATTTCCAGGGCTTCGCTCGCGTTGCGCGTAATGGCGATCTCTTCGCCGTCGCAGCCAAATGCGCGTGCAAGCCGTTTTCGCACGCTTTCGATTTCCGGCTCCAGGTTGCGCCACATAAAAAACGACGGCGCTTGGTTTTGATATTGAAGATAGCGGATCAGGGCGTCTTGCACAACTCGCGGCGATGGGCACACACCGCCGTTGTTGAAGTTAATCATCGTGCGGTCGAGTGTGAACGCCTCTTGAATCTGCATCCAAAACTGTTCGTCTTCGGCAGAAACCTCGCCGGTTTTGGCGATGAGGCTTTCCACCAAGCGCAGGGTGTCGTTTTTGAAAGCGATGATCGGAATCGCTCCCGCCAAAAACTCTCGTCGGGTGTGCATGATCCCATTATTGCGCGGGCTGGACGGTTCCTTCCAGTTCTCCGAACCCGATCCGAAAACCGTCACCTTCGCACCAAGCCTTCATCAAAAGCGAATCGCCGTCTTCCAAAAAGGTGCGCGTTTCGCCCGAGGTCAACTGAATCGGCGATCTGCCGCCTTGCGTCAGCTCGAGCAGACAGCCGAGCGAGTCAGGACTGTCGCCAGAAATCGTGCCGGATGCGTAAAGGTCGCCTACCTGAACGTTCGTACCGTTCACCGCTTGGTGCGCAAGCTGCTGCGCCACGTTCCAATACATCGTTTTGAAGTTTCCGGAACAGAGTTTTTGATAAGCATCCATCTTTGAAGTGCGGATCGAAACTTCCAATTTGATATCGAACGCCCACGGCTTTTCGCATTGCAAATAGGGCAGAACGGGCGGTTGTTGTTTCGGTCCCATCGTCCGAAACGGCTCCAAAGCATCGAACGTTACAATCCATGGGCTGATCGAGGTGGCAAAAGATTTTGCAAGAAACGGGCCCAAAGGCTGATACTCCCACTTTTGAATGTCGCGCGCGCTCCAGTCATTGACGATCACCATTCCGAAAAGAAAATCTTCAACTTCGGTGGTTGAGATGCACGCCCCCATCGGATTCCTTTTGCCGGTGAAAAACCCCATTTCGAGTTCATAATCGAGCCTCTTGCTGGGGCCGAAAATCGGCGTTTCGGCGCCTTCGGGCATGGTTTGGCCCATCGGCCTTTGAACCGATATTCCCGAAGGCACGATGGAAGACGCTCTGCCGTTGTATCCCACGGGCAGATGTTTCCAGTTGGGCATCAGCGGATTGTCGGGGCGAAACATTTTGCCCACGTTGGTGGCGTGTTGTTCCGAAGAGTAAAAATCCACGAAACTCGGAATGTAAACCGGTTTGCGCAGCGCAACGTTTTCGATCGGCACAAGAGCGCGGTCGCGCAGCGCGTGATCGTCGCGGATTTGCGAACTGTGTTCGCTCAAAAGTTCTGTGATTCGATTCCGCACGGCGCGCCAAACGGAACGGCCCTGCTCCATGAACGCGTTCAGCCGGTGTTCTCGAAACGGGTTGCCTTCAAGCCCGGTCCCTTCGAACAGGTTCTTTTCGCAAATCAGCGCGAGATCGAGCACAAAATCGCCGATGGCAACGCCTGCGCGCGGCCCCCCTTTGCCATCATCAAAAATGCCATAGGGCAGGTTTTGAATCGGAAAGTCGCTTTCAGGGGCGTATTTCACCCAAGATTTTAATTCCGCAGGATTCTGGTTCATTGTTTCACAAATAACCGAGGGCGGCCAGACCTTCCAGAGGCTCATCCACCGAGCATGAACCGAACGATATCACAAATTTTCGCGCCGCGGCGATCGCGTCAATGTCCACCCAATACTCCTTATACCGCATGCCGTCGTCGGCAAACGCGAAATGTTCAAACTCTTGTTCCGCAACGATCTTGTTCACGGCATCTTCTGCGGGGTTGTGAGCATGCGCGATGCACGCCGCGGCAAACAGATTCAAAAACCCGTGCATCCACACGCCAAGCGCCGCATCGAAATGCCGCAGTGGGTGGTGCAGCCCGGCCGTCGCTTTGAACGGAACTCCCGCCCTCGCGCATTCACAAACCAGTTTCGAAAGTTCATCTGCCGAAGGAAACGCATCGGACTGCAAGCCGCCGGTGCGCACTTTCACCTTGCCATATCCAGTTTCGCGGATTGCAAGAATCAGTGAGTTCAGCTGCGAAATCGGCACTTCGATGTAAACATCAAGCCCGGAGAGCCCTGCGGCGTTTGCCGCCAAAAACTCCCTCACGCCGCCGCCAGAAAACTTGATCTCGATGGTGTCGGCGCGGCCTCCAAACGAGCGAATCTGCGCGAGCGCTTCATCCAAACGGCCGGATTCGCACACGACCGCAAACCGATACGGTTCGCTGGATACAAGCCGCGAGAGTTCTTCCAGCCTTGCGGCATTGACCACAAACCGCGAAACGATCCACCGCTCTCTGCCAGCCTGGTATCGGACAAAATGCTCGACGGCGGCTTCAATCTCGAGTTTTGCGGGTGGGAACATTCCGGCATAATCAATGGCGCCTTGCAGCAAAACCGAAAGCGATCGCGGCATCATCAAGGCAGATGTTACTCGCAATCAAGATATGCAGTTGAATCCCGAACAGCGCATCGCAAAAGCCACCCAGAACACCAAGTGGGAAGGTGAACTTTATTTGGTGGGCGGATGCGTGCGCGACCCGCTTCTGGGCGAGCCCAAATCACCCGACATTGACATCGTGCTGGAAGGAAGCGCCATCGAGCTTGCGAAGTTCCTTCGAAAAAAGAAGATCAGCGATATAAAGCCCGCCGAGTTCCCGCGGTTCGGCACCGCGCTCATCCGCGTTGATGGAGTGAACGTCGAGCTCGCATCAACGCGCGCCGACTCTTATCAACCCGAAAGCCGCAAACCGATCGTGCGCCCAGCGACTCTCGAACAAGACGCGTTTCGAAGAGATTTCACCATCAATGCGGTTTATAAAAACCTGCACTCGGGCGAACTGTGCGACCCTACCAAAAGAGGGCTGCGCGACCTGCGCGGCAGAACTCTTCGCACGCCCAAGCCTCCGAAGGAGACGTTCTTCGACGATCCGCTTCGCATGCTTCGAGCCGTCAGGTTCAAAAACCGATTCGGACTGACGCCCGCGCGAGGTCTCACGGAAGCGATCTGCTCCGAATGCGGCCGCATCGAAATCGTGAGCAAAGAACGGATCAAAGACGAACTGATCAAAATGCTTGCGCACGCATCGGCGGCAGAATCCATGCGCGATCTGATGGAGTTAGGGCTGCTTGAAAAAATCATTCCGGAACTTGCGGCGGCAGTCGGCGTTTCGCAAGGATCGTTTCACAAAAAAGATGTGTGGAACCACACGCTGGATGTTGTGGCAAACGCCGCAAAAACAAAAGCCGAAGGCGAGATGCGCACCGTCGTCATGCTGGGCGCACTGCTTCACGATGTGGCCAAGCCGTTCACCCGATCCATCGAGCCTTCAGGCCGGGTGCGGTTTTTTGGGCACGAACGAACGGGAGCGCAGATGACCCGGCGCATTTTGAAACGACTTCGGTTTCCTGCGCGCATGATTAACCAGGTTTGCGCGATCGTCGAAAACCACATGCGTCTCGGTTCTGCTGTGCCGTTCACCAAATCCGCCGCGCGCCGGCTGCATGGCGATCTGGGAGATCTGGTCGAACCGCTTCTGATCGTTTGTCAGGCCGACGCCCGCGCAGTCGGGCGCGTCGCAAAAGGCATAGACTTTCGGCAGGTGCGCCGCACGCTTGCCGAGGTGACCAAGCAGGGAGACGCCCGGTTTGAAAGCCCGCTCACCGGAGAAGATATCATGCGCATTCTGCGCTTGAACCCGGGGCCCGAAGTGGGCCGAATCAAACGTGAACTGCGTGAGGCGGTGCTCGAAGGCGTCTTGAAGCCCAGCGACGCTCATGCAGCCAAGGAGTGGCTCCGCAAAAGGTTCAAATGAAATTCGCGGGTTCGGGAAACGTCCAACCCTATACGCCCCAAACGGGCGTCGAGGAGGATTTCGCAATGAACCCAAGAACCGCATTGATCTCGGCAGGCGCACTCGCCGTAGTGCTGCCGCTGAGTTTGGCGATCGCTCAAACTCAAAAAGCCGCCGCGCCCGAACAACCCGCAGCGGCACAAGGAGCCAGAACTCCGGCAAGCGCCGCCCCGCAAGACCCCCGATTCGTCGGCGCGCCTCAGGGGCCCCAGCCCACACAGCCCCGCCCTGGATTCGGTGGCGGAGGACAGTTCATGGGTCCGCCGATGGCAGGTGGGGGCGGAACGGCGATGGTGTCCGACGGCAACTTTCTGTTCATCGTAGAAGGCGGCATGATCTACAAAGTGGATAAGGGCAGCCTGAACGTGGTGAACCGTATGCCGCTCAACCCGATGCCGCAGCGTCCGAATCCTGGAGGATTCGGCGGCGGAGGCGGCTGAGCCTCAACCCGGCCCAACAGCCGGCCCTTCAGCTTAGGAGCGACAAAAACAACGCGACAAACGGCGCGGCGAACAACGCCGAGTCGAAACGGTCGAGCACGCCTCCGTGACCGGGAAGCAGCGAGCCGCTGTCTTTGATCGCGTGCTGCCGCTTCCACGCGCTCTCGATCAGATCGCCTGCCTGCCCGAAGAAACCGGATAACACGCCTACGCCGAGTCCCTGTTCGTGGCTCACCGCTCCGAGCGGCGCGAGCAGCCATCCTGCCGCCGATGCGGACACCAGGTTGGCGACCGCGCCCTCCCAGGTTTTGTTTGGGGAGATCGTCGGCGCAAATTTGTGCCTGCCGGACAGAGAGCCGATCAGCATCGCCATCGTATCGCCTGCCCAAATCACCGCCAAAAACAGCATGAGCGGCGATGGCGTACAGGTGAATAGGCCGCTCGAGACGTTCGAGTGCCTCAAAGCGATCGCCAAAACCCCCGCAACTCCACACAGCCAAAACACGATCCAGCCCAGTTGAAAGCGCACACGCGCAATCTCCAGCACGATGAGAACCCCGAGAGCCAAACAGATGACGGCGATGGGAACGAACGATACTGACGTTGCTGCGTAAGCCAAAACCGGAATGCCTACGACGGCTGTAGCGATCCGCCGGGCCATTACGGAATCGTCATGTCGTTCACGTGCACGCGCCACAGCGCAACTTGCACTCGGTTTCGAAAACCTTGTTTTTTCAGCACGCGGCTGACCAGATTCTTCACGCTCTGCTCGCTGATGCCCATCCGCTGGCTGATGGCACGATTCGAAAGCCCTTGCGAAATCAGCGTAACGATGTCCTGCTCCCTCGGCGAAAGCCGCATCGTGCGCCGGCGCCCCCTTCGCTTCGGTTGGGGCGGCAGCGGAGGCAGCTCGAACGTTCTGCCGGTATTCACCAGTTTGATCGCATGCGCTAAATCCGAAGGCGTGCTCGTGCGGGTTACCAAACCCCGCGTCTCGGCTGGAGCCACCGCCATCGCTCTCGGAACGTCCTCAGGATCGGCAAGAAGCAGAACCTTCACCTGGTCGGAAATGTTTCGAAGTTTCGAAAGCTCCTTATCGCCGAGCAGCGACAGCATCTTTCCTTCCACCAGCAAAACGTCGGGCTTGGAATCTCGCACCGTATACACCATCTCTTCCGGCGTGCTGGTTTTGCCGACAACGTGAATGCCGTCCGTGTCCGCCAAAAGTTTCACGGTTCCCTCCATGCTGAGCGTTTGGGTATCGGCCACTACGACCCGAACCGACGCGCGGGGATTCAATTTCGCTCCAACTTCAGAAATCATTTTGCACTCTCCATTTTCGGTTGACTTCCAGGCTGAGAAGCAGGACTAAAGTTACCGTGTGAGGGAGGAGGTTGTCAACGGGTTCCCTCAGAGCGGTTTGAAATACGTATGAATCTTGCGCTTGATTCTTTGCAGCGCGTTGTCAATGGACTTTTGATGACAGCGGAGCTCCTGCGAAATCTCGCGATACGACTTTCCTTCCAAATAGCACCGCAAAACCTTTTTTTCCAGATCGCTCAGCATATGCCCGATCTCTTCGTGAAGGCTTTTTGGAGGAGGCGGCTTCAGCACCGCATCTTCGGGGCTCAGGCTCGTTTGGTCGGCAATCAGATCCAGCAGCGTGGCATCGTCATCGCCGAACAGCGTGCGGTCGAGCGACACCGAGCCGTTGAGAGGAATATGCTTCTGCCTCGTGGCGGTTTTCACTGCGGTGATGATCTGCCGCTGAACGCACATCTCGGCAAACGGGCGAAAGCGGGAACGCCGATCCGTATCAAAATCGCGGATCGCCTTGAAAAGGCCGATCATCCCTTCCTGGACCACATCATCGTGGTCGGCCCCGGCAAGGTAATACGAACGGGCTTTGGTTTCAACCAGCGGGCGGTAGCGCACCATCAACAGCTCTGCCGCGCGCAAATCTCCACTCCGCGCGCGAACAACGAACTCCTCGTCCACCGGCGAAAACACCGGCTCCTCATAAACGAAGGACGACATGCGGCTTAGCGACCCTCCCCTTTGACAAGTGCGGCCTCGACCAAATACCCGGACGGCGAAGCCGTTTGTGCAGTCTATGCGATTCGGAAGCGGGCTGTCAACATCACCGGGCTTAATCCCGCTTTGTTTTCAAGACTAACTGTTTTCAACGTTGAAATGTTGATAATCTATATCCCGCCTCGGGATGGCAATGGATTTAGGCTCCCGCTCCTTCGACCTCTAGACCCTCACCCTGGATGAGGGTTTCAGAATTACGGGTTCTTCACCTGAAGGGTTAGATTCGGCTGCCGCCCGCGCCAACGCCGCGAAAATCTCCAAACCGCTTCCGGGAACGAAAGCCGTTCCGCCGGTGCTTGCTTTTCTCGCTCAGTTCAAAAGCCCCATCCTGCTGCTTCTCATCGCTTCGGCAGTGCTGTCGGGGTTCTTGGGTGAGGTTTCCGACGCGGCAACCATTTTGGCGATCATTTTGGGAAGCACGACGCTTTCGTATCTCCAAGAGCGGCAGGCCAGCGTCGAGGTTCAGAACCTGCTGGCGATGGTCGAAACCAAGTTCACTGCCGTTCGAAGCGGGACGCCGGTCGAGCTGCCGCTGGAACAGATCGTTCCCGGCGATCTGGTGATTCTCCGATCGGGTTCGGCGATCCCGGGTGACGGGCTGGTTGTGGAGAGCAACGCGCTTTTGGTGAACGAATCTGCGCTGACGGGCGAGAGCGCCCCTGCGGAAAAGAGCGTTGGAGCTGGAAAGCAGGGAGTTGTCCGCGCCGGAACCCATGTTCAAAGCGGCGAAGGAAAAATGCTGGTGGTGTTGTGTCAGGGAGACACCATGTTCGGCTCTGTGGCCGCGTCATTGAAGCAGGTGCGCCCCGAGCCGGAGTTTCATCGCGGCATCCGGCGATACGGCTTGCTGTTGATGGAGTTCACGCTGATTCTCACGTTGGTGGTGTT
>JAJPJR010000001.1 GCA_021324165.1 Armatimonadota bacterium | reverse complement strand
GAACCTGATCCTGGGGAATCGGGGCGCCTGAGGGCGTAACGGCCTTCAGCCGGATCGCGGCGCCGACGCTGATGCGGCGGGTGGACGCTTTGATGCGGAACGGCCTGGCGGGTGGGTCGCTCGAATCTACGAACAGCAGGGCGGCATCGGAAACCGGACGCTCGAAACCGTCGCTGGGGCGGTTGATCACCTGATTGTCTAAGAAGAATGTGGAACTGCCGCCGCCGTCGAGGTTGATTGCGTCAACGCAACCTAATTTGAGCATCAGGTTGGCGAGCTCGTCGAGGCTGGCCCCAGCGGAAAACGGCTGTCTTCCATCCACCACAACCCAGATGCATTCGCGGTTTTTTGTGAGGCCGATCGCGGTTCTGGGATGACGGAAGGCATAGAACTCCGGTTTGAAAAGTTCTTGTTGGGCATTCAGGGCTATTGAGCCGTTTTTCACGAGACAGGGACCGCCGCCGACGGCTTCCGACATCCGCGTCCAATTCGATCTGCCACTCAGCTGCAAGCGAAGTTTCCATTTTGTTCCTGCTGCGAGTTCGGGAACGATGTCGGAAACTTTTTTCGGTGAGACGACGAATCCGAAATGTCCCGCTGGAATTTGGAAGTCTTCGGATTGGCTGACCGACTGCCAGTATTTGATCTCGATCGTCCGATTCGGCGTGAGTTTCTTTTCTGTCGAAAACAGCAGCAGCATTCCGCCTGCTGGAATTTTTGCTCGATTGCCTTTTGGCGTGAACAGAACGATTTCGTTTTCGTGCGCCACGCGGTTGACGCCGTCAACGGTGAACACGTTTCCATCGCCGCTTTTTAGGAACCCTTTGAAGACCGGGCGGTCGAACCGCATCGCGGCGTTGGACCAGGCGGCCGTGGATCGAGTTGGATACGGTTCGCTGATGAGTTCACTTCCAGAGATGATGAGGCCTACCGGGTCGCCGTTTGAAAAGAAAAAGCCTGAATTGATGGCGGCAAATGCGTGCTTTCGCATGGCGATGGACGAGGTCTTCTCCAGCGATCTGCCGCTGGTTTGAAAGATGGCGTCCCCGGCGATGGCGGTTCGAAAGGTCAAATTTTTCGACGGATACTTGAACTTTAGGATATGCACCACGCGGGGGATTTGGGTATCTACTTCCTGCATATAGGTGACGCCGGGAGCCGCGTGCTTGGTGTAGCGGATGAACGGAACATCGGGCGGGTTGCCGCCGTGCTGCAACAGAACGAGCGCGGAAATGATGTTGGTCACAAAAACTAAAGGGAGCCTCGCTGATATAGACGCCGCTGAGTGCGAATTGTGGCGATTAGAAAGCGAGTTTTCGCTCGCTCTTTCGAATGTTGAGCAGCAGTCCAAGCATCGCAAACAGCAGCACCATTTTGGAGCCGCCGTAACTGCAGAACGGCAGCGGAACTCCCACAACAGGAAACATTCCCACCACCATAAGCAGATTCACCAGCGTGTGAAACGCAAACACGATGAAGATTCCGGCCGCCATGCAGCGCAGCAACGGGACGGCGGCGCCGAGCACCACCAGCCAAACCCTCCACAAGAAAAACGCGAATGTTAGAATGGTGAGCGCCGATCCGATGAACCCGGTCTCTTCCGCTATCACAGTAAAGATGAAGTCTGACTTTTGAACGGGCACCAATCCTGACTGTTTGAGTTGACCTTTGTTGTAGCCTTGACCCAAACTTTGGCCGCTGCCGATGCTTAGGATTGCGATTTCGATTTGATAACTTTTACCGTTCCAAAACTGCGTCCATCTGGCAACTTGATAATCGCGCAGAATCCCAAATGACCATGCTCCCCAAAGGGCGATTGCCCCCAGCGGCAGTACGAGTCCCAGCAGGCTCAAACGTTGGCGCGCGACCAGGGACATTCCAAGCCAGAGCGCCAGAAAAACCATGCTGGTTCCCAAGTCAGGCTGGATGAGGACCAGCAGGAACGGAACGCCAACGAACAAGACAGAAACTACAAACCCTTTGAGAGTTCGAAAGTCCTGCTTCCACCTTGCGATCAGGTCGGCATAGGTGATGATGAAGATCAGTTTTGCCGGCTCGCTCGGCTGAAACATCAGCGTCCCGATCGAAAACCACCGTTCCGCTTCGTTGATGCTTTTGCCAAAGAACGAGAACTTTGTCAAGAGCAAAATGATCGCGGAGATGGTGTAGAGCAGACGTGAATACATCGCCCAGATTCGCGCATCCACACGATACATCAGATATGCAAACGGCAATCCCACCAAAAGCCATACAAGTTGCTTTTTGAATTCCGAGCCGCCTCCGGTTGCGCTGTAAAGCGCCAAGAGGCCGATGATCAGGAGAAGTCCTGCCGATCCGACGAGAAGCCAGTCCATCTGCCTTCTTTCCGTCAATTTTGCGCCGGCGATTGCGTTCATTCGGATTGTATGTTACTGCTAAACCCGGTTCAGCATGGCGTAGCGCCATCCCCGCACGCTGACGAAGCACTGCTCGGCGCCCAACGCAAAGAGCGCTCTTTCAAGAATCAGCGCTCCGATATGAATCGTCCGCTCCCGGCCCGGTTCGATGCCGACCAGGCTCGCGCGCTGACGATCATTCAGTGCACAGAGGTTGGAAACCGCCCGGCTGACGGTTTCGTAAGTCAGACACTCGCCGTGAACTTTGTTTGGATCCCACACTTCAATTCGGTTTTGAATGGTGATGAGATTGGTTCCCGTTGCGCCGACCACCACAACGGTTCCGAAAGAGTTCGGAAGGAAGCGGAAAGCGATGAGATCGTCAATCCGTGCGGATGCATTCAACAGCTCGACACCGGTCACGCTTTCGGTGCACATAAACTGTTCGCGCGCGCTGAGAGTTCCCATAGGAAGCGATTTTTGAAAAAGGCTCCGCGATGATTCGGATGTTGCGAATTCGGTGGAGTGTCCGCCGATGTCCACGACTGTGATGCGCTGGCTGGTTGCAAACATCGGATCTTCGGTTACGGATCGCATCGAGAGATCGGCTTCGTCGTTTCCTGAAATCGGCTGCACGGGTGTTCCCTGTGCATTCGCGAGCGCCAGGAACTGATCGGCGTTTTGCGCTATGCGAAGGGCCATGGTCCCGAATGCGTGCGGTTCGGCGCGGTGCTGATCTGCCAAATTAAACGCAGTTTTCAGTGCGTCGAGCGTCGCTTTGATGCCTTTTTCACTTAACTGCCTGGTCGTTTTTGTGCCTTCGCCCAGCGCCGTTACCTTGCTGTCTTCGAAAATCGGCCGCCAAACACCGTTATGGCGTTCTGCAATCAGAGTAAGCACCGAATTCGAGCCGACATCCACGATGCATTTTCTTTCACAGCTCATTTTTAGTGCGGAGCAGAAACGAATATTCCGCAAGGCCCTCCATCTGATTCTTCATTGGAGATTTCGGTTCCATCGGAGCGGATCAGCGGGTTATAGAACCCAGCCGATTGAGACGAGCGCGCGCCGATGTAGTGACAGATAAACGATCTGCGCGAGCGCGTTTTTGACCGGTTAGGGTTGCTTCCGTGAATCGTGCGGCCGCCAAAGAACAGCACATCTCCAGGAGACATCGGCACGGGAACTGCAGATAAACCTTCGGGCGGCGCAACGTAATCGGAAAAATAAAACTGCGACGGGTCGGCCTTTTCGGGACAGATGATGTCGAGGCGATGCGAACCGGGCACCACGTGCATGCAGCCGTTTTCCTCATCGGCTGGATCAATCGCAATCCATGCGGCCATGCATCCGGCGGCGTCGCTTGCTTGCAGATACAGATTGTCTTGGTGCAACGCTTGTCCAAGCGATCCGGGGTGTTTCCAATAGTACATGGTTTGGGCGCCAAGCGGTTCATCGGAAAGGCAGGCAGCAACAACCGCAAGCAGTTTGGGATTCAGCAGCAGTTTTTTGCTGAGTTCATCGAAACGGTGCGGATGCACGATTCTGGGATACCGTTCCTTCAGCCAGTTGATCTGCCCCTGTTCATCGCGTTCCAAAAAGCCGGGAACGCCCTCGCGCCAAATCTGCTCGAACCTGTCGGCGATGACCTCCACCTCGGATGCAGAAAGCAGCGACCGTATGACGCAGTACCCGTCGGCGAGATACGCTTCGCGATAAGTCTCGACACGGCTTTGATCAAACATGGCGCACTCAGTGTAGCACGATTCAAGAGTTGTATACTTCACGCTGTGATCGGATCATCCCGTCTCAGGGACTTGTTGGGCACCATTCACGTTTCACCCGACGCGACGACGGCGCTTTACATCGTATGTTCGGCAGCGCAGGAGTTTGTCGGCTCGCGCAATGCGATGATCGCCGAGCTCGATGAAGATCGTTCTGCGCTGACGCTGCGCGCAGGAACGGGCGCCGATTGGCAGCCTGCTTATGTGGGGCAAAAAACGCGCATCAGCGACGAGCACGGCGAAGGAATCATTTCGTGGACGGCGATTTCGGGCGCCAGTTATGTTACGGGTGATGTTTCCGGCGCGGCACACTATCGAAAACTGATCGAAGGAACGAAAAGCGAAATGGCTTCGCCGATTTTCGATCGGTACGGCCGTGTGCGCGGAGTGATCAATGTTGAATCGGATTTGCAAGATCGGTTCGACACCGACGCTCAAGAGACGCTTGAAATGCTGGCGATGATCGCAGGCTACGCTTTCGATCGTGAAGAATCGAATCTGCGCGAAGAAGCGTTTTGGGAAGTTGGAACGGCGTTGGACGAAGCCGAAACCGAACAAAACCTGCTTGCCCGAGTTTCCGAAGTAACCCAAAAAGTGCTTCGCGTAAGCGCGTATTCGGTTTTTCTTTGGGATCCTGCAATCGAGGCGTTCACACTCGCCGACACCGTGGGTTCCGCAACGCTTTCAAAAGAGGCCAGATACATGCCGGGCGAGGGAGTAACAGGCTGGGTGTGCCAACACGGTCTGCCCATTCGATTGGAAAACCCGACAACCGACCCTCGATGGCGGGGCCGGCACTTGGAGTTTCCTGTCGAACAGATTTACGCGTTTTTGTGCGTTCCGATTTTCGGATCGAACCGCACCATGGGCTGCATCCGCGCGATTAGAAAAAGGGCGAGCAACCCGTTTTGGGACGTTCCGTTTACCGAAGATGACGAACGCCTGCTGATGGCGATTGCCGATCAGCTGGGCGCAGGACTGGTAAAAATCCGCTCGGTGAACAAACTGATCACCAACGAGCGTATGGCCGCAATCGGCGAACTGAGCGCGCGCACCTCGCACATGATCGGCAACAGGCTGTTTGGAATATCTGGAGAGATTAACGAACTGCGATATGTGCTGAACGAACAACCGTTTGACCAAGCAAAGGCGATGGAAGCGGTGGAACGATTGGCCGCGGGAATTCGAAGGCTGGAAGAAATTATTCAAGATTATAAAGACCTTGTTACCGCAACGAAGATTCACCTGGAGGAAGCCGACCTGAACGCGGTCGTGCGCGAGGCTGCAATGGCGATGGTTCCGAAATCATCGAAAGTTGATCTGCGCCTTGAACTGAATGACCAGATGGAAACGTTTGCGTTCGATGCGAACAAAATCGGAAGGGCAGTGAGCGAGTTGGTTGAAAATGCGATGCACTTTATGAGCGAAGGATCCATCGTCGTGGGCACCGACGTTGCGGCCAAAAGCGATTTTGAAACAGCGGGCTGGCAGCGCCGCGCCGGAAAGTTTGCGAAGATCTGGATCGAGGATAAAGGGCCGGGCGTTGAACCGGAGCGTAAGAACACCATTTTTGGCGCGTATCAAAGCTCGCGCTCAAAAGGCATGGGATTGGGTCTTTCGATTGTCAAAGGCATTGCCGACGCGCACGGTGGAACGGTTTTTGAAGACGGCGTGCCAGGCAAAGGCGCGCGGTGCGTGGTTGTGATGCCGATGCGCACCCCGGCGTAAAGCTTCACACTCGCGGGTATCTGCCTTTGAGAATTTTTTCGAATTCACCTGACCGCGCCCACGCCTCCAGCTGCTGCGCTCGCGCAACCGGCATGGGATGCGTGAAATTCCACGTCATCGTAAAAAACAGAATGATCTTGCCAAGTTGATCGAGCGGCGTGGCTTCTTGATACGCGCGCGCCTGGTCAAGAAAAGGTTCCAAGTTTTGTTCGTGTGAAAACCGGTTCGGTCCGGCAGTCATCGCAAGATTTGCAGCAAGCGAACATTCAAGGTTTTGCGACACCAGCAGTCCGGCTCGATCGCATGAAAGCTCGGCTTGTCGAAACCATTCGTAATAAGCAAAAAGCAGAGCGATCGCAGCCGCATCGCCGACGATCGGAAGCCGCCTGCCAACGGCTTGGAGCAGGGGAATCAGCAGCCGCCCCACCATTTGATACAACATGTGCCCGCTTTTGATGTGCCCAAGTTCGTGCCCAAAAAGGTGGTACAACTGGCCGTTCGACAAACAGTCGAGCATGGAGCTGCGGATGACCACGTACGGTCTTTCGATGCCGCCCGCGAATGCGTTTGGGAACGGGTTGTTCGTGATGTAAAGTTCCGGCTCGGGAACGTCGAGCACCTTGCACGCTTCCACAAAGATCCCATAGGGCGTCGGGTACTGGCGTTTTCCGCATCGCACAGACATCGCCATGTTCACACAATAGAGCCACCTGTCGAGCCCAAGTTCGGAAAATTTTCGCAGCACCGCCGGCAGAAGGGGCACCTTTTCGAGCGACGCGAGCGCCCGCTTGTCCGCTTGGGTGATAAACGCGTCGGGTGAGATACCGGACAGGGTGACTCGCTCCATGCTGAAGGGATACGCTCGCGAAGTGCGGCAGGTTGCGGTACGCTTCAACCATGCCGAAGGCGGCTTTCACAACACTGGGCTGCAAAGTTAACCAGTACGAAACACAATCCATTTTGGAATCGTTTGAGCGAGGCGGCTTCGACATTGTGCCGATCGGTGAAACGGCCGATGTTTATGTGATCAACACCTGCAGCGTTACGGGGCAGGCCGAAAGCAAGAGTCATCAAACGGTTCGCTCTTTGGCAAGAAGAAACCCGAATGCGAAGATCGTTGTTACGGGCTGCGCCGCACAAATGGCGTTGAATGAGCGGAAGTCGTTCGAAGCCGCGCACCTTTTGGTGCCCAATCCCGAAAAACTCAGCACGTTTGAGCGGTTTGTTCAAGCGTTCCCCGAGTTTTCAAGCGTTGAGCGCAAGGCAGAGACGGAATTCAGCCGATTTTTCGGGAGATCGCGCGCGACCATTAAGATTCAAGACGGCTGCAGCGTGATGTGCAGTTATTGCAGCATTCCGTTTACCAGGCCGGTGATGACAAGCCGCAACTTTGAACACGTTGTGAACGAAGCCCGCCGCTATGCCCGATTGGGCCACCAAGAGATTATTTTGGCAGGGGTGTTGATCGGATCGTATGGCCCAGAAACCGGCAGCGGCGGCCCCGATTTTGAACAGCTGATCGAGAAACTTTGCGAGCTGCCCGAGGTGAAGCGCATCAGGATTTCCAGCATCGAAATGCGCCAGGTCTCCAACCGTCTTATCGCCATGATGAGCGAAAAAGGTTCGAAAATTGCGCCGCATCTGCACATACCGCTGCAGTCGGGCAGCACAAAAGTTTTGAAAGATATGCACCGGCCCTATGCGCAAGACGACTTTGTGCGGCTTTGTGAAACCGTTTATGATCGCATTCACGACGTCGCGATCACTACCGACATCATGGTAGGTTTTCCCACCGAAACCGACGAAGATTTCGAACAGACTGTGCGTGTGTGTGAACGGATTCGATTTGCGAAAGGCCATATCTTTCGGTTCAGCCTCAGGCCGGGCACGCCCGCACACAAATGGGGAGACGCAGTGTCAGCAAAAACCAAACAGGAACGCAGCGCGCGGCTGATCGAAATCACCAATCAAACGCGCGACGAGTTCTCTCGGCGTTTTGTCGGACGGAAATTGACCGCCGCAGTCGAAGGCAAGCGGTCAAGAGACGGTTTGCTCACTGCCATCACCGGAAACTACATTCACGTGGAGTTTCCTGGGCCCGAATATCTTGCCGGAAAAGTTGTGCCGATAAGAATCGTTTCGGCTCAATCCGGGTGCGCGGCAGGCGATCTTGCCGCTGATCGGCTGCCGCTAAGGATGATCGAATAATGGAAACTGTGTTTTCGAAAATCATCTCGC
This sequence comes from Armatimonadota bacterium, assembly GCA_021324165.1. Classification (GTDB taxonomy): domain Bacteria; phylum Armatimonadota; class Fimbriimonadia; order Fimbriimonadales; family ATM1; genus JAJPJR01. The sequence goes on along the minus strand of JAJPJR010000001.1, from coordinate 473 downwards.
GTGAGATTCCTGCCGACATCGTGTTTGAAAACGACGATGTGATCGCGTTTCGCGACATCAATCCGCAGGCGCCGGTTCACGTGTTGATCGTCCCGAAAAAATGGGTCAAAGGAATCGAATCCGCCGATTCAAGCGACAAATTGGCAGAACTTTTGCTGGCCGCAGCGCAAATCGCGCGGGACGAAGGAGTTGATCGGCGAGGATATCGCCTTGTGATCAACAGCGGAGCCGATGGCGGTCAAACGGTGGATCATCTTCACGTGCACCTTTTGGGCGGAAGAAAGATGCACTGGCCGCCAGGTTAAAGAAGTTCGCGCGGGTCGGCGATGTGTCCAGCGATTGCAGTCGCCGCGGCAGTGATTGGAGAGACAAGGTGCGTTCGCGAACCTGGACCTTGTCTGCCTTCGTAAGGGCGGTTGCTTGTGCTGGCGCAGCGCATTTTTGGCCGCACAACGTCGCCGTTCATTCCCAAG
>JAJPJR010000015.1 GCA_021324165.1 Armatimonadota bacterium | reverse complement strand
TTGTCCGTTTTGGTCGCCCGTCATACCTACGATCGCATCGAGTGCTTTGGTGTCAATGGTACCGCCCGTTATGTCGCTCGGGCCGTCGTGTTGCGAGGCTGAAGCGTCGGCGTGCCCGTAGAGGTCGAGCGCCGGTTTGATCCTTCGCGCAAGATCTTCGGAGGTGCCCATGCCGTGAACGTGCATGTAGTAAATCTTGGGCTCATCCCAGAAGAAGTGGTTGTGTAGTGCGGTGACTTCCAGGCCATTGTCGAGCAGAGCCGACATGACCGGGTTCACCTCGTCCTGCAGCAACACGAGGTCGCCCATCAAAATGTTCATGCCGTGATCGCCTTTGGTCATGGCGATCCACCCGCCGAATCCGAACGGAGTAGGAACATCGGTTCCTGCAACGCGCACTTTGATATCGTTGCGCGGAAGGTTTACCTTGAGGACGTTTTCCTTGTAATCGCCCTTTTTTCCGAGAGCGGTCAGCACCGCCGCATAGTCATCTGGTATGTCTTGAGCCGCTGCAATTAGCGCAGCGAGCAAAAGGGGAATGATGGTGAGCAGCTTCATAGTTCTATCCTTGTGGGCTTGCAGGCTAGCGACGGCCACCCTCATTGATGGATGGGAATCATGATCCACACGCGTCCGTTGGCAGCATTGTACTCAACGAAGATCTTGTTCCATGAGTTCCCAAACAGATAGTGTCCTGCAAGAAACTCAAACGCCAACGTCGCCATCAGCCAGAAGAACCCGACGAGCCAGGCCGAGCCGATGGAACTGATTCCGATCCAACCACGTGCTGCAAAGGCGACTGACAAAATGATTCCGCCGAGAAGAAGTGTGCTGACGGCGTGCGCAATCCGTTCGCCGAAAACCGACTTCAAAACCGCTTCTCGAAAAACGCCGTTGAGAACTGCCGCAACTGCAAGAATCAGCCAGACCAGCGCCGCCCGCAGCGCTACGCTTTCCAAGGTTCCCAAAAGCGCGCGATTTGCGGGCCCAGGTCGCGCAAAGGCTCTTGCGAGCTGCGCACTTGATACAACGTTACCAAGCCTTGCAAGTAGGCCAAACATGCGTCGGCGATGTCGGCAAGCGGCGTGTTCGGTTTCAAGTCGCGCGCATCGGCGGCTTCGCACAACGCGCCCAAAATCAGTTTGCGAATGCCGTCGGTAACCATGCGCGCTTTTTCGCGCATTTCGGGCGGAACGCCGCTTGAATCTGCAGTGAGTTTTCCGCTGAGGCAGGCGAGCGCGGGCGAGTTGCGCTCGATCAGACGCTGGACCAACTGCGTAAACAGAACCGGCCGATCGAGCGGCGGAACAGACGCATCGAACGCCTTGGACAAAACCTCGGCCAAAATCTGATCATAAGCATCAATGACCGCTTCGCCGAGTTCTGCTTTCGATTTGAAGAAATGATAAAAACTGCTTTTGCCCACACCCGCGGCGGCCAGAATCTCGTCTACGCCAAGATTGGCGTAGCCCCGCTCATTGATTAGAGCGATGCTCGTATCGAGAATCCGTTCGCGCGCGGTGGAATGTCTTCCCACAATGATTTCAGACGAACCAAGAATCCGATTTGTCGCTGGCTACTCTTTCACAAAAGACATTTCGGGCCCGCCCATGTTTTTGGTCGGTGTGAGCGTTTTGCCATCGGAACTGACCTTGAGTGCAAGCGGTTCGTTCTTTCCGGTCGTTACATTCGTTCCGTCCACCTTCGGTGTGAGCGTCAGCGTGGTTTCGGCGAGCGCCCAAGTGCCGTTGATCGAAGCCATCGGCACGTTCAGCACGAACGTCTTGTCGGATTTGAGTTCCAGGCTCATGCCGGAAGCCATGGATTCCGCCACTTTCATAGCGGCTTCTCCTCCGGGAAAATCTTTGGGCATTTCGCCAAGTTTGACTTTATACTTGCCAACGATCTTGCTTTCGAGCGACGCGCACCCGATGAGCCCGATCGAAACAGCCAAAAGCAGAGCAGCGATAACTTTCATAGGTTAGGGACGGGCAGACCCGGCCAAAAGTCCTGCGATCTTTCCATCGGGCGTGAGGGTGATGGAAAAGTCGAGGCTGGCGGAAGCGAACTCCACCTTGTATTTGTACGTCCGAAGTGCGCCTTTGGTTTCCTTTCCGATCAGCGTAATCTTTTTGATTGCACCCAGAGAGCTGAACTGTTCGCCCGCGTTTTTGATGAGGTCGGGAAACAGCGCTTTGCGCATCTCTTCGGTGTACATGTTGGGATCGGCGCGCTTGGCGGCGATGTCTTCAATCGCTTTGCGAAACAGGGCGGTCACGTTCGGCTCTTTGTCTTCGATCGGTTTTTCTTCCGGCAGACCAAGCGGTTTGACATATTCTCCCGCAATGATCCTTGAAATCCGGTTTGGGTTGGAGTTGTTGCTGTTGGTGAGCACGACCACCGAAAGATCGTCATCGGGAAAACATACGGCGTGCGTAACGAACGCCACTGTGCCGCCGCTGTGCATGTAAGCCGTGTGACCGTTGACTTTGGTGATAACCAGCCCAAAACTGTAAATCGTTGGTTTGCCGTCGTTCGTTGTACCGGGAGTGAGCATTTGCGTCCAAGAAGTTTTGGATAAGATTGAAGATCTGCCAAGCGCCATCTGCCACTTTGCCATGTCTTTGACGGTGGAAACGATCGAGCCTGCGCTGAATCCGGAAGATGATGTGATGGGGTCGCGGTTTTCAAAAGTTTTGCCGTGCAAAACGTATCCTCGTGCTCGGTTTTCGATGATTTTATGAGGCTCGCTTGCGCAAGTATGATTCATTCCGAGAGGTTTTGTAATCTTTTCGCTCAAATAGTCCCAATAACTTTTGCCACAGGCTTTTTCGATAATCCTTCCCAACAAGTAGTAGCCAAAGTTGCAGTACTCGAACTTTTCGCCGGTCTTGGCTTTCATCGGCTTGGTTTTCATCACATCGAGAATCTGTTGAAACGTGTAATCGTTGCGTGCAAGTTGTTCAAAATCGAACGCCTCGGTGTAATCGGGAAGGCCCGATGTGTGAGTGAGAAGATGCCGAACGGTGATCCCGCTCCATTCGGAGGGAAGCTGAGGCAGAATCTGCGTGATGGGGTCATCGAGTTTAAGCTGATTCGCTTCCACCAGCGTCATGATGAGCGCGGCGGTGAACTGTTTGGTTATCGAACCGATTTCATAAACGGTGTCGGCGGTTGCGGCTGTTTTGGTTTCAAGGTTCGCAAACCCATAACCGGCGGTCTTTTCCAGTTTTCCGTGCCGAATAACCGCGATCGAAACTGCGGGCGTGTTTTGTCTCTTCATCTCGGCGCGCACCAGATCGTCAATCTTGTCAGCGGAACAGCACACGCAGGCTGCTGCCAAAAACAGGAGTGCCAGGTTTTTCACAGGGCGAAGTATGGCTTATTGTGAACCCAAAGTTTTGAACGCATCGCGAATCGCCTGCCTCCCGGCGCGCGTGGGCCAAAGCGTGAATTCGTGCTTATCAGGTTTCAAGCGTCCGTATCCAGCATACGTCCAAAGTTGGCGGGTGCCGAGCGGCTGCTTCCACCTCCACGCTTCGGAAGGGTCAATCGGGGTGTGAACCAATGCGCGCTTCGGGTTTGACTTTTTTAAAAACGCAATCAGCCTGTCCCACTGATTTTGCCAATCGTTCGCCTTGAGCGAAACGCCAAACTCCACAACGTTTTGCGTCGCATCGCCGTATTTCGATTCCACATGGATGCCGTTCCCGTGGTTATAAACAAAGCACGCATCGTCAATCAGTTCACTCGGCCAAATTTTGCGCGCATCGTTTGCGAAATCTGCGAACGCGTCGCCTTCATACAAGTTTCCAAGCCGCGTGAACTGGCTTTTGCCGAACGTTGTCAGCCGGTTGTATGAAGTTTTTTGAACACCGGATACCCATGCGTCGGTGCCAAAGAGAAACAGATCGGCGCCGATGACGCCAATGACGCCTTTTGGAAGTTCGCGTTTGCGGCGGTCAATGTCTTGCAGCAGCCAGTCCCACCCGGCGGCATGCTTTGTTCGGATGATTGCGCTGATCAGATCTTTTCTGGCCATGGTGGCCCAGCCGTTGCGGTCTTTCAAAAACATCTGCCAGATGTTGGGCGGCACGGAGTTTTCCACTCCCACGTTGGAGTTCGCAACTGGAACCAACACCTGTGCGCCGCGATCGAGCCACCAGTGATAAAACCTGTCGCGATACCAATGTCCGTTTTGCTGCACAAACCAGTCGAACTCATCATCGTCGTCGGCATAATAAACCGCCCGGCATCCGCTGCGATATAGCAGATCGTTCTGATCGCTAAAGAGCGATTCATCTTTATCCACCATGGTGGTGCGGAGGTTCATTCCCACAATCATCGAGGCGTTCATTTTGACGCCTAATGCGAAGCTGCGTTTTGGGGGACTAATATTTATAGGAGAGTGCGCCGCCGAAAACCAGGTGCGAGCGGCTGTTTGGGCTCGCCAAGAAGCGACGGTCGGCCAAAGCGATGAAATCCGCAAATAGGCTGAATTCCAAACGCGGAGCGAGCGTGCCCGTCAAACTGGCTTGAAACCCCATGTCGGTCATTCCAGATTCGCCATTTTGATACCAATACCGATTGTGCTCGCCGGAGCCCCAGGCAACGTAGGCTCCCAGTTTCAGAGCCGCATCGCCGAGTTTAAGAATCTCGGTTTCGCCCGAAAGCTTTGCATACAAACCTTTGACTTTGCCGATGTCCCAATAAAGCGAGAGCGTGGTTTTTGCCTCGGCGGAATACGAAAGGGAAGCGAACAGTTCGGTCGTGTCGTCGAACTCTGAGTTTGGAAAAGCGTAGTGCGCGATGCCGATGGATGTGGTGAGCGCGCCGTGCTGTTTGGAGTAGGCAAGGCTGGATTCGATTCGATTGAACTCGCCTTTTGATCCAACTGTTGCATCATCTTTCAGCAGCATGGTGCCGCTGATTGTGGCGGTGATGTTTTTGTATGCGATGGTTACCGTGGGCTGAGCGACGGGCTGATGACTCATGTCAATTCCGCGCCAAACTGATCGGTTTGCAAACTGCACGCTGACGCTCGCAGCAAAATCTTCCGTCGCGTCGGATTTTCTAATGATGGGAAGGTAGGCCGCGCGTGTGCTGTCGTCGGTGGGATCGGTTGCGGCATCGCTTGCGGATGCGTGCGCCAGACCGACTGATAAGCTGAGAGCCGTGATTCCCGCGGCGGTGTGCAATCTCATTGCAGTTCCTGTTAATCATCGGAGTGGAGGCGGGATGTTTTCAGGCACGCCGCCGTAAACGTGAAGTGAGTTGTGAAGTTTTTTTGACCTTCTTTTGCTTTGATCCTTGGGAATCGAATCACACGCGGAAAGCCGACGCGCCTACGGCTTGAGCTCGCGAGGGGCCGCAAAAACTGGTGGAGGCGGGGGGAATCGAACCCCCTTCCAAAGCAGGCGCACCTCAAGCCGCTACGAGCGTAGTCCGCGCTTTTGATCTCGTCGAACCGCTCTCCGGCGGACAGGCTGCCGTTCGACCAGTTTGATTTTTTTTGCCAAGGCTTGCCTCAAACGGCGGCTCGCCCCGCTATCCTGATTTGGCTTCGCGATCCGCTTCCCTACAGGCTCGGGTTGCGGGGCGTGCTGCTAATTAAGCAGCGTAGGCGTAATTGTTATTCGCAGTTACGTTTTTTGCCGCTTTTATCGAGGCCAGCGGCGCCTCGGCTCGCTGCTTGAAGCCGACCGTCTCTGTCGAAACCGGTCGCCCCCAATGTGTATATATATTATGAACAACTTGACGGTTTTCTTGGTTTCCGAGCGGCATATCGGCCTTTGCGCCCTTGGTGCCGGGTGCGTGGAAAGCGGTCTGCGCGGAAAGCGGCCAGCGTGGAAAGCGGGCGGCGTGGGAAAGTGGGCAGCGTGGAACTCTATTTCTATCCTTCCCCCTGCATTTATGGGGAAGGCGTAGAGTTTTTGGGTTTCCACCGTTCCCCCTGATTCCAGGGGGAAGCGTGAATTGCAGCAACTTCCATCCTTCCCCCTGCATTTAGGGGGAAGGTGGCGCGGAGCGCCGGATGGGGGTGAGCTTGTTCCTGTGACACCCCCTTCACCGTTCGCTTCGCTCACGGGGCTTCCCCCTGATTCCATGGGGAAGCGTG
>JAJPJR010000045.1 GCA_021324165.1 Armatimonadota bacterium | reverse complement strand
GGTGGTGTGTGGGGGATTGGTAACAGACCGGGAGAGTACGGCCTAAAGCCGGGCCGCGATCGGCGGACAGCCGGGGGGTGCGGGAGCCAGCCGAGGGGCGAAGCAACCCCAGCGCTGCCCGAACGTCCGGCGAAACAACGGCAAGCACGCTGAACGCCAGCGCGCACACCGCCAGCCATATCCCTGCGCTGCCGCGCATGGCTCCATTATTTCAAATGCCTGCGCAAATGTCAACGGGCCAAGAAAACAGTCTAAACTCTCACCCATGCCCAGACTCGATCCTGAACGGCACGAACGATTCCAGCAGCTCCTAAGGCGCGAAGGCTTCGACTGCTACCTCTGCTGCACCGACATCTCGATGGGCTACCTCGCCGGGTTCTTCGAAGGCGGCGGCGAGCGCATGCTCATCATGGCCGTTCGACAATCTGGTGATCCCGCGATGATCGTTCCAGCCCTCAGCGAAACTCACGCCCGGCAGACCGGAATTCAAGACATCCGCGTTTGGCACGACGGCGAAGACGCCGGCCTCATGTTCGAAAAACTCGCAGCCGACTGGAATCTCAAAACGGCCGTGATCGGTGTGGATGACGAGATGCAGGCAGGCAGCCTTCTTCGCTTGCAGCAGGCTCTTCCTGCCGCGCTGTTCAAACTCGGCGGCGACACCATGGCCGAACTGCGCAAGCGCAAAACCGAACCCGAACTCGTGAACATGCGCAACGCCGCTTTGATCGCCGAGCGCGCATTCGGCGATGTGGCGCCGCTCATTCGTACTGGAATGACCGAAGCCCAAATCGCCAACAAAATCTTTTCGCAAATGGCCGATGGCGGCGGCGATCCGAATTTCTGCATTGTTGCCGCGGGCGCCAACGGAGCGGAACCGCATCATTCAACTTCGCAAACCGAACTGCGCGAAGGCGACATCGTGGTGATTGATTGGGGATGTTTATACGAGCATTATCACAGCGACATCACGCGCACCATCAGCATCGGCGAGCCGAGCCAAGAAGCCAAGAAAATTCACCAGATCGTTTATGATGCGCACATGGCGGCGCGCGAAGCGATCAAGCCTGGAGTTACCTGCGAATCTATTGACACCGCCGCGCGCAGAGTGATCGTCGAAGCCGGTTATGGCGAACATTTCATTCATCGCACCGGCCACGGCATCGGAATGATGGGACACGAGCCGCCGCACATCGTGCAGGGCAGCAGATCGGTGCTCGAAGTGGGCCAATGCTTCAGCGTCGAACCGGGGATCTATCTTCCCGGAAGATTCGGAGTGCGCATCGAAAACTTGGTAACCGTGACCGACGATGGTCACGAGTCATTCAATCAAGAGCCGACGCCCGATCCTATCGTGCTCGGCGTTTGATTTTCCGCGCCGCCATCAACGCCAATGCGCCGCCGATCGCGGCCATTGATGTGGGCTCAGGAACCGAATTGTTGTGATTTCCTCCCACTCCAATCAGCAGCGAAGGCAGCAGAGCGAATGCGCTTCCGATGTCGAACCGCGAAGGTCGAACTTCGGATACAACGCCCGTTGGGCCGGGAATCTCCACAAACTCGGCAGAAGGCGCAGCAGGCAGCATCGGTTGAGAGGGTTTGAATTCCGCCATCTCCTCGACGATCGTTTTTTCAGGAGCGATCACCGGCTTTTCGGCAGAAGCGGCCGATCGCGACCCGGAAACCGCGGGCTGAGCCGCCACGTCGGTACGCACCAGCGGGTTCCCGCATGAGGCCTTCAGAATTGGAGTTCCCGACGCGTCTGCCCAAACCAGGCTGCCTTTTTTGATGGTCATCTTGCGGGATTTCAGTTCACCGGTTTTTTCGGGCACGTACCACATCTCCATTTGGGTGTCCTGGTCGAGCGCCACTTTATGCAGGCTTTGCAGCATGTGAATCACGGCTTCGCGCGACAGCTGAAAATGGCGGCAGTACCGATCCAGTACAACGGGGTTCGACTGAACCTGTTTCACCAGTTCGGCATTTGTGCGGGCCGGCGAGGCCAAAAACGGGTTGGGACCGAGGGTTTGCGCGTATCCCCAAACTCCCATCCCAGCCATCAGGCTGATGAATAACGGCCTATAACTCATCTGTCTCTCCTTCATCGCAAAGCAGGGTCCGGCTGGATGCACCCCGGCCCCAAAAAATCCGCTCCGGCACCTCCAAACCGGTGCCAGTACTCCAGTTTACGGGAAAAAACGCAATTTTCGTGCCAGTTAGATCACTAGACTTTGTCCTGCGCCTTGTGCCCCCGCTGAGAATCGTACCTCGCTATCATTTCAAGAGCGTCTCGGGCGGCTTCTTGTTCCGCCTCCTTTTTGCTCTTGCCGAACCCTTTCCCCATCACTTCCCCATCCAGCAGAATCTCCATCTCGAACGCCCGTTCGTGTGACTCGCCGCGTTCGCCGGTCAGGCGATAGGTGGGGGTTTTTCTCCACCTGGCCTGGGCCACCTCTTGCAGGCGCGATTTGTAGTCCCGCATGCCGATATCCCCCATCGCCACCTGCTGAAGGTAAGGGTGCAGGTGCTCGAGCACGAACCACCGGGTCATGGAAAACCCCTGCTCGATGTACAGCGCCCCAATCAGAGCCTCGAACACGTCGGCAAGGATGCTGGCCCGCGTTGCGCCGCCTGCCGCTGCTTCCGAGGTCGAAAGTTCGATGTAGTTTTCCAAGCCGAGTTTCAGAGCGGTTTCGGCGAGCGGCGCTTCCTGAACGACCGTGGCTTTGGCTTTGCTCAGTTTGCCCTGGTCCCAACTCGGGAAATGCTCGTAAAGGTACTCGGCGATGATCATCCCAAGAATCGAATCGCCGAAAAACTCCAGCCGTTCATAACTCTGCTCGATGTTGCCATCCACAGCCGATCGGTGCCTCAGCGCTGCCGAAAGAAGCGCTTCGTCCTTGATCGGGACATCCGGAATGGTCATCGCAGCGATTCAAGCGCCTGAGCGATCTTTGCAACTCCCAACGAAATCCGCTCGGGGCTGAGAGTATAGGAAAGCCGCAAATGGCCTTTCCCGCCGAACACGGAACCGGGAACGCACGCAACCCGCGCGGAATCCAGCAGCAGTTCGGCAAGGGTGCAATCGTCTTGAATTCGATCCGCCATGGCTGATTCGAAATTGGCAAACGCATAAAACGCGCCGCGCGGCGATTGAAGCCGCACACCTGGGATTTTTGCAAGTTCTGCGAGCATTGTCATTCTGCGGCGGTCGAACTCGCACACCATGTCTTGAATTTCATCGTCGCTCAGCTGCAGGGCGGCAAGCGCGGCATATTGCGATACGGTTGCCGCATTGCTCGTAACCTGATCTTGCAGTTTCGAAATGTTCGCGGCGATTTCGGGCGGAGAAACCGACCACCCGATGCGCCAGCCCGTCATTGCGAACGTCTTGCTCACTCCGTTGATCGTGATCGTCCGGCTTGCGACGTCTTCGCCCAGCGAAGCGATGCTCACGTGTTCGGCGCCGTCGTAAACCAACTTTTCATAAATCTCGTCACTGATAATAAAAAGATTGTGGCGGATGGCAAGAGCGCCGATCTCTTTTAGAACCTGCCGGGGATAAACCGCCCCGGTTGGATTGCCCGGAGAGTTGATAACGATCGCTTTTGTTTTGAAAGTAACGGCGCTCTTGATTCGATCGCCTGACGGCACAAACCCGTCGTCGGTTTCTGTTTCCACCACCACCGGCGTGCCGCCCGCGAGCAATACCTGATCTTTGTACGTCATCCAATACGGCGAAATCAGAATCACTTCGTCGCCCGGATTAATCAGCGTCATCAATGCGCCGTACACCGACTGTTTGGCTCCGCACGAAACCACCACTTGCTTCGGTTCACACCGAAAGCGGTTCTGCTTAATACTTTTTTCGCAGATCGCTTCGCGAAGTTCGATGATTCCGGCGCTTGCAGTGTATTTCGTTTTGCCATCGCGGATCGCCTTATGCGCCGCTTCGCAGATCTTCTCGGGCGTGTTGAAGTCGGGCTCGCCTGCGCCGAAGTTGATCACTTCAACTCCCTGCGAGCGGAGAGCGGCGACTTTGCCCGTAAGCGCGAGAGTCGGTGACGGTTCGATCGCAAGCAGACGCTCTGAAATCATCCTTACTCATTATACAGGCAGGAACGACTACAATTGCCAAACGTGATGAAAATCGGAATGACCTTAGCGGCGCTGCTGGTTCTGGCCGTTCTCATCGCGCTCTGCTCCGGAAGCACCCAATGGCTGTCGCCGATTCAACTTTTCCAAATCCTAAAGCACGGACCGCCCGCCGATTCTGCCGATCCAATTGCGTACATCGTTTGGCAGCTGCGCCTTCCGCGCGTCTTGTTGGCGATGTTTGTCGGATGCGCGCTTTCGGCATCCGGAACAGCGTTTCAAGCGCTGTTTCGAAACCCGCTCGCCGACCCTTATGTCATCGGCGTGAGCAGTTCTGCCGCCGTTGGAGGGGCCGCCGCGATTCTGCTTCCCCCAACGGTTTATTCCGGAATGGTTCAAATGGGCATGGCGTTTACCACCGCCATGGCAGGGCTTGCGTTGGTCATCGCGGTTGGTTCTCCGCGTGCCAATTTGCAATTGAGTTCGATCGTTTTGGCGGGTGTCGCGCTCGGTTCTTTCTTGTGGGCTTTCGTTGCGTTTGTGCTGATGATGAGCGGCCAAGACTCCACCAGAATTCTGTTTTGGCTGTTGGGAAGTTTTGTCGGCGCCGATTGGCAGAAAGCCGCGATGATGGGATCGGCAACGACTCTGGGTTTGATCGTTCTGATCAAAATTGCGCGCCCCCTCACGATTTTTTCTATCGGTGAAACATCGGCAGCGCATCTTGGCGTGGAAACCGTTGGGTTGAAATGGATCACGCTGATTTTCGCATCGCTTCTTGCTGCCGCTTCGGTGTCAATTGTAGGTGTCATCGGCTTTGTGGGCCTGTTTGTTCCGCACATCTGCCGCAAAATCGTCCGCCCCGACCTGCGAACTCTGCTGCCCGTATCGGCCGCTGCGGGTGGTGCGTTCATGGTGCTTGCCGATGCGGCGGCACAAAGACTCGGCGAAATCAACACCGGCATCGTCACCGCGATGATCGGCGCGCCCGTTTTGTTCGTTTTGATGCGGGCCAAGGACAGCTGACGGTATGCTCGCTTCGATGCAAGCCGTAACAACAGTTGATCTGAAAGGAGTTGTGCACGTTCGTTCTGGAAAAGTGCGCGAAATTTTTGATCTTGGCGAAAAATATCTGATGGTCGCCACAGATCGCGTGAGCGCATTCGATGTCGTGCTGCCAAACGGCATCCCCGACAAAGGAAAGATTCTCAATAAACTCAGTGGATTCTGGTTCGAACGGATGAGCGACATCGTTCCCAATCATGTGATCACAGCCGATGATTTGGAAATCGAAGCCGCCCTCGGAAGATCTTATGACAAAACGCAGCTTGCCGGCCGGTGCATGATCGTCTCGAAGTGCCAGCCGTTTCCCATCGAATGCGTCGCGCGCGGGTATATCGCAGGATCGCTTTACAAAGAGTATGCGGCGGCAGGCGGCCCTGGAATCGGCGTAGATGTGAACGGCAACCGGTTCCCGCCCGGACTTCTCAACGGTTCAAAACTCCCAAAGGTTTACTTCACACCGGCCACCAAAGCGGCAGCCGGCCATGATGAAAACATCTCGATGCAGCAGGCCGCGCAGATCGTCGGCGAACAAACTGCTCAGAAACTGAAAGACCTCACGATTGAAATCTTCTCGCATGCCGCCGAAATGTGTGATAAAGCGGGCATTCTGCTCGCCGACACCAAATTCGAATTCGGATTGCGCGATGACCAAATTGTGCTGATTGATGAACTGTTGACCCCCGACAGTTCAAGATATTGGCCCAAAGAGAGTTATCGTCCTGGTGCGCCGCAGCAAAGCCTTGACAAACAGTTCGTGCGCGACTATTTGGAAACCCTCGACTGGAACAAACAGCCGCCCGGACCCGAACTGCCCGAAGAAGTGGTTCTCGAAACCCGCAGCCGCTACATTCAGATTTTCAAACAGATCACCGGCCGCGACCCTGCGCTGTAGTCTTCTCGGCATCGAATCCGAACTGAATTTTGGTTTCAAACACCCGAGGCCAGGGAAGCGTCACTTCCACGTTCGACAAACTCGAAATGCGGTATTGCGCGTCATCGGCTTTGAACACCCGCCCCAAAAACAGGTCTTTGAAATAACTTTCCATCAGCGACTTGGTTGTGCGCACAACGTAGTTCTCGACGATGCGAAACGCTTCGGGCGAGAGTTCTTCGCGAGTCGCGCCGGGCAGCGCGTCCACCAGATGATACGCTTTCGGCCTTACTTCGCGATGGTAGCCGTAATCGCTCACGAATCTGCAAAACAGGAACTCCCGATGCGCCAACTCGCGATGAAGCGCATCGCTGTTCTGCCGCTTGGCCAGCAGATACATGTTCGCATGCGGAATCGCCGTTCCCGTCGAGTTGGATGCGGTGTTCCAGCCTGCGAAACTCGCGAGCAGACCGACGTCCGGCTGCTTCCAAAGAAACTCGGCCATGCTCTGCCTGCCGTTTGCGGGATCAAAATCAATGTCCGCCAAACCCGCCTGCCTGCCCTCTTTCAAATCGGCAGCCAAACTTTCCGAAAAAGAATCAAACTGCGACGGCTCGGTGTCGGGAGCGTGAACATACAAAGTGTAATCGGCATCTTCAGCTGAAAGCGCCGGCCTTGCGCCGCTCACAATGATCTGATCTTTCACCGCATCCAACAACGGTTTCTTTTCAAACGCCATTCGGCGAGATGCCGCGTCGGGATTCGAAAGCCGCACCAGCGCCCGGGGCGTATACAAATAGGCGCGAAGCGCAGCGCGGCTGCACAGCAGAATCGCGTCCTGGTCAACGCCCTCGCAAAAGTAAACCAGTCCGGCGATGTTCAGTTCGTTCACCAAACTTCTGAGTTCATCTTGTTCGGCGTTTTGCGGCCCATACTGTTTTGCGTCGTCTCCGCCCACAATCAGATAGCTGATCACCCCGTCTTTCACCAGTTTGATCAGTTTCCGCATCACGTCCAGGTTCCGCTTGCGGGCAGCCAGATAATCTTCGAACTGCTTGTCGGGAATCCGTTTGCGCAGCGCTCGAAGCTCGGCGCGCGAAACGTTTCCTGTTTGCCGCTCCTTATCCAAAAGTTCCATGTAGCGCGCTAAATCCAGGCGCCAACTTCGAGCCGCATCGGTGGCGGTGGGCGCGGTGCGCATCAGCGCGCAAAAAACATAAATCGGCAGCGAAGGGCGCGATTTGCGCAGCGACCTAAGCGTCTCCAACCTTTGCGATGCGACCTCCACCGAAATCGCCGGAACCCTCGATTGAATCAGCCCGCCGTAGCACAGCATATCGGCGCTGATCACCGCCGCCATGCAGGTCTCATAGTTATGGTTTAACAGCCATCTGCCAATGGAATCGGGGCTGCCGGGGGTCGTAAACTTTCCGAGCGACTCTTCGGGCGGGCTCGCAATCGAAATCGAGCCGATATCTGCGATCATTTTCGGAAACTGAGCCGCTGCGGGGCGGGAGTCAATCGGCACCAGCACAATCTCGTTTGGCGGTGAGGCAAAGCAGGTAATCGCCAAAAACGCATTGAGCAGCACAACGCACGCCGTTATACCGGCAGAGCGCGGTTCTCTGCCACAATTGCACTTATGATCGCCGAAGTGGACATGCCCAATATCGAGCGGTTCGTGGTGAGTGTGTTTATTGGCATCGCCATGAGCATCTATGGAGTGTTCTTGGTGCATTGGATTCTGGATGAACTGATTGATCTTAAATTTGGACTCATCAGTCTTTTCGCGATCCTTCCCATGATGTGGCTCGCGATCTATCCGCCCCATCCGGTTGTCCAATACGCCATTCTTCTCATCGTCGTGGCATCGGCCGCTTTTCTGCCGCAGGCAATCAAATACCTTGCTCATCGAGAGCATCTGGAAGTTGACCTCGTGCCGATGGAGCGCGCAAGCGCCGCAATCGCCCAACACCCCGATAATGTGCAGGCGTTATTCGAAATCGCAAAGTGGCTTGCGCACAACCGGCTTTATGCACAAGCCGTGGCGATCGGCGACAAAGCCGCCGCACGCCTTTCGCCCGAACAAGATCCGATCACCAACCGTTCGGTGCGAGACCTGTATCGCTCGGAACTTCAAGAACTTGAAGAGTGGCGCGCAATGGATAATGTGAGAGTTCTGCCCATCGTTTGTCTCAACTGCCAACATCAAAACCCTGCCGATGCGGTTCTTTGCGAAAAATGCGGGCACCCTCACATTCTTGAACAGGCCAAAGCTTCGCTGAGCAGAACTGCCGACATCGGCAGGCTGGTTTGCGGATGGACGATCACCGCTGCGATCATCACAGTTTGCGCAGCGGTGGCCTATGCCCGCCCCGACGTGGCCGCCTGGGTGATTCTTGCCGTTCTGGTGGTGGGCCTGGGCGCGTTGTGGGCGGTGTTTCGCGATAAGCCGCTTGTGCGGTAGGTTTACGCCTCATGATGGATGCGCTGATCGGCAAGGCCCGCACCGCTACCCTTCACGGGATAGATGCGTTGGAGGTTATGGTCGAAGCCGGAACGTGGGGGATGAAGCCGCGGTTTACGATCGTCGGCCTGCCCGATTCGGCTGTCAAAGAAAGCGCCGAGCGGGTGAAAACCGCCATCCGAAGCAGCGGCTATGCACTGCCGATGAGGGACATCACAATCAACCTCGCTCCTGCCGACACCCGCAAGGAAGGTCCCGCGCTCGATCTTCCCATCGCCGTGGCGGTGTTGGGTGCAACCGAGCAGGTTCCCGTTGACGGCTTCGATGACACGCTCATTGTGGGCGAACTCGGTTTGGAAGGGGACATCCGGCCGATCAACGGTGCTGTTTCCATCGCATTGATGGCCCAAGGCGTGGGAGCCAAGCGGCTGATTCTGCCCGCCGAAAACGCACCCGAAGCGACCATCGCTAAAGATGTCGAGGTTTTTCCGGTTTCGCATCTGCGCGAAGTGTGCGATCTGCTGCGAAATCCGTTTTCGCGCGATCCCCTTTCGGCGCACGACTTTATGGCAAGCGCGCTTCCCGATTATGGCGTTGACTTTTCCGATGTGAAGGGGCAGGCGCCGGCAAAGAGGGCGCTTGAAATCGCTGCGGCCGGTGGTCACAACGTGATCTTGATCGGACCTCCCGGCAGCGGAAAAACCATGCTCGCGCGAAGGCTTCCCACGATTCTGCCGCCGCTCACGGTTGAAGAAGCGATCGAAGTCACGCGCATTTACAGCAGCGCAGGAATGATGGACGGAAGGCAGGGACTGATTTGGGAGAGGCCGTTTCGAAGTCCCCACCACAGCGCAAGTCACGCTTCCATCGTAGGCGGCGGAAAAAATCCACGACCCGGACAGGTGAGCCTTGCGCACCACGGCGTTCTGTTTTTGGATGAAATGCCCGAATTCGACCGGGGCACCTTGGAAGGACTGCGGCAGCCGCTTGAAGATGGAGTGGTGAGCGTTTCGCGCGTGCAGGCGTCGGTAGATTATCCCGCCGAAATGATTCTGGTGGGTTCGATGAACCCTTGTCCATGCGGGTATCACGGCGACCGAACAAAGCCGTGCCAATGTTCGCATGACCAGATTCGAAAATATGCAGGAAGAATCAGCGGCCCGCTGCTGGATCGCATTGATATGCACGTGCTGGTTCCAAGGCTCACGCAAGACGAACTGTTGGGCATGCGCGGAGGCGAGGAATCAAGCCAAATCGCCGAACGCGTGAAACGCGCGCGGGACATCCAAACCGAAAGATTTGCAGGCAGCAGAACCAAAACCAACGGACGCATGAGCGTCAAAGAGCTGCGTGAAATCTGCCCGCTGGATGAAGGCGCAAAACAGTTCTTGAGTTCGGTTTCCGAAAAGTTGGGAATTTCGGGCAGAGTGTTCGACAGAGTGATTAAAGTGGCGCGCACGATCGC
>JAJPJR010000037.1 GCA_021324165.1 Armatimonadota bacterium | reverse complement strand
TGAACGACTGGAATCCAGAAGAAAAGCAGTTCATTCTGCTAAACATGCCAAAAACCTGAACTGCCCTCAAGCGCAAAAGCAGAAATCTGAGGCGTCATTATGCAAAACTCGCGTGTTAGGAGGCTGATAATGAAACGCCTGACGCAACTGTTATTGACTGCACTCATTTCACAATTCGCATTCGGCTCGATCATTTACGACACGCTCAGGAATCAATACACCTGGTCTTATGGAAACTGTTTCGGCGGAAGCTACTGGTACGGCCAAAACTACGACTTCAGAGTTGCGGACGACGTGACGCTCGATCAGCCCGTCACGATTCATTCGCTTTCGGGAAGGTATATCGGTCTCGGCATTTTCCCAATTATAGGCGCAAAAGTTTGGATTTATGCGGACGACAACGGACGCCCGGGCAAACTGATCGCTGCCGAGAGCGGTGACGTTACGGTAACGACGTTTAGAGTTGCTTTTCCAGAACTAATTTTTCGGCAGCCTTATGTGGGCAAAGAAGTGCGCATCGAAGGGCTCAACATCGGGTTGGATCATGGCAGATATTGGGTTTGTTTGCAGCCGATTTCGGATGATTGGTATTTCCAGGCGTGCGGTCCTTATAACCGAGGCTCTTCGGCCATGGAAAAAGATTTCAACTCTCTTTTCATGTGGGAGCCGATTGACAGGCCGCTCGACACCAATCTCCGCATCGAAGGAGATTCGTGAAAACGCAAAACTCTTCAAAACTGCTGTACTTTGAAGACCTCGAAATCGGCAAGAGTTACGGCTCGAAGCAGATCACCGTTGACGAGCACGAGGTGATCGAATTCGCTCAGCGCTATGACCCTCAGCCTTTTCACACCGATCCCGAAGCCGCCAGGCAGTCGGTTTTTGGAACCCTGGTCGCGAGCGGATGGCACACCGCCGCACTAACGATGCGCCTCCGCGTTACCGGAGACCTGCAGCTCGCTGGAGGATGGGTCGGCCTTGGAATCGAATCTATGAAGTGGCCCAAACCGGTTCTGCCGGGAGACACACTGCATGCGGTTTTCGAGGTGATCGAAAAGCGCGAATCGAAGTCGAATCCATCCCGCGGCGTCATCCGGGTGCGCACAAGCACATATAACCAGCGCGAAGAACTGGTGTTTGAAACCGTTTCGGTGCAGATTGTGCTCCGCCGCGAACCAGCGCTGTAGTCACAACCGGTGTTCCGCCGCGAGCCATTTATGCAGGTCGGATTCCACCCGCGCGAGATCAGGCATCAACACCAAGCTCAAACGATCATCCTTCGGCAGGTTCGCCGATGCGCACCGTTTACAAAACACCGTTCGCTCATTCAACGTGGGATGGGAATCGTGCGGCTCGGGAAGAACGGCAAGCGCTTCATCAATGACAGACCGGAACGCACCCGCCTCGTCAGCGCTTTTCGCAAAATGTTTGAACGCTTGAAACACATTGTCGCCCCGATTGAGAGCATCATGAAAATAAAGTCGAACAAACTCCGATTGCAAAACCGACCAATATAAACACTTCTCAAGGGCCGAGATGGTGACGGCAGCGCCATACGTTTCGGCGGCTGTCTCGTCGGCGGCGAACTCCTGCAGCACCGTGATCTTTGGCATCGCGTTCAACAACAGTTTTGCATACAGCATGCTGATCACACTCAAAAACGATCGGCCGCCGGTCTCTGATGCGGCATCCCAAACGGACAAAACGCGGTCCGAAGCGCGCTTGTGCCACGCCACCAGCCAGCTGTCGGCATTAATAAAATGGGCGAATTCGTGCGCCATCACAGCCTTGAATTCTGAAACAGTCAGAAAGTAAAATAGAGGCAGACCAATCACCAACTGGCGCTTCCGTCCGATTCCCAAAAACCCTCCTTCTTCACGCACTCCCGCGATCACCTTCGGGTCGAAGTAAAGCTCATTCGGCATTCTTGTTCTCAGAGTCGAAGCGACTTCCTTCACCAAATTCCAAAGCAGCGGATAATGGTCGGCGTGCGCCTTGAAATGCAGGCGCGGCCGCGGCGCACGAAACACTCGCAGCCCCGCAGCGCAAGTGACGAACACCGAACCCAATGAAATGAGAATGATCGCCCGAAAATACAGCACCCCGAATCCAAGAAACCTAATCGCAAAAAAACCGACAACGACGCAGCCCGCCATGACGCTCAGCAAAATGAACAGATAACTAAACTCCAAAAAAGCCAGCAAAAGCAGCCGTCCGCGGACCTTGACCTGACCTGGAAACGGAATCGCGCGCGAATAGCCACGACTCAAGTTGATCTGCTGTGCCACCTATCTCCCCCCATGCTTCAACCTGGAAATCTGGACGCGAAAGTGTACCACCAGGCAGAAAGCCCAAAACACATCGAAATCGGAATCACAAATCCGATCGCCTCGTCGAAACAAATCGTATCGAACGCCGCCCGTTGGTTTTCGCTTTCTCGAATATACTTCAACATGGCGGGCCGCACCCGTCTGACCGCCGAAATCTGCGATGAAAACTGTTGCGGTTGCGCTGTTGCTATTGGCCGCGGTGTTCTGCTGGTGGCTTCTGTTCAAACGCCAAATTCCGGGCGAAGAGCGTGTGGCGCGGAGCGTCCGCGCAGCTGCTCAATTGGCCGATGACGGCCGACGACTCGGCATTCATTGGCCCCCAGCGAAGTTGACGCTCATCGCTCTGAAGCGCGAACGTCTGCTGGAAATCTGGGTCGCCAACCAAACCGGCAGCTTCAAAATGATCCGTGAGTTTCCCATTCTGGCCGCGAGCGGCACTCTTGGCCCAAAGCGAAAAGAAGGCGATCGTCAAGTGCCCGAAGGCGTATACGGATTGCCGTTTCTGAACCCTCGAAGCGCCTATCACCTGTCCATCTTGGTGGATTATCCAAACAAGGATGACATCTTGAACTCCAAGCTCGAGCGCAGCGAAATGGGCGGCGAGATTTTCGTGCATGGCAAGGCCGTGTCCATTGGGTGCATCGCGATTGGAGACGACGCAATCGAACAGGTTTATGGAATCGCGCAGCTTGTGCCCGCCGCAAACCGAACGATCATCATCTGCCCGGTGGATTTTCGGCGTGAGCCGGGATTCCGATTGCCAAACGAAGAGCCTTGGGTGAACGAACGTTATGCCCAGTTGGAACGGCTGTTATCGCAGTTCAAAAAGACCGGCGAAAAATGACGCCTGAGGTACGCTCATAACGATGCAGAATCACCCTATCATTGGGAACGTTCACTTGAAAGTTTCCGACCTGAAGCGTGCGGTTCAGTTTTATACGGAAATTCTTGGCTTGGAACTTCAGCAAACTTATGGTGATTCGGCCGCTTTCCTAAGCTGGGGCGGCTATCACCATCACGTGGGGTTGAACGTTTGGCACAGCCGCAACGGACATCCGCCGCCCGCTGGATCAACCGGGCTCTATCATTTCGCAATTCTATATCCGAATCGAAAAGCGCTCGCCATTGCGGTAAAGCGATTGCTCGAACATCAAGTGCACATTGACGGCGCATCCGATCACGGCGTAAGCGAAGCGGTTTACCTTCGCGATCCCGACGAGAACGGAATCGAACTGTATTGGGACAGACCCGAAGCCGAATGGCCCCGTGAAAACGGCCGCATTGCCATGGTCACCGAGCCGCTCGATCTCGACGCGCTCCTTTCGCTTGCAGACTAAGCGCGGCGGTTCATTTCTGCCCTCCAAGCCGCAGGATCGCATCGCGGTTGCGCGCAGCCCAGTTTGCCGTTGCAAGCGAGTCGGATTGGGGCTGATTCAGAGAACCTGCCTATAGTGTTCTTGGCGGCACTTTTTCAACCAGTGATTCGGGTTTATTACGAAAAAAAGCATCGTTTTGTGTTGGCATTCTGCGTCCTTCCGCAACCGTACACCTCAAAGCACGAGCTGACGACAGCCATGCAACCGGTGTCTTCGGGCCATCCTTGTGGGATGCGGCCCTTGTTTCACATGGAAATGATCAGTTTGTAGAGGCCTGAAAGCAAACTCCAAATCGGATCCACTAAGACCGCCGACAGAACAGCAACGGAAAGAGTCTTTTGCCACTTCGAAGGTCTACCTTCGTACTCAACTCGCGGAAAACTCCACCTTATCCAATGCAGCAATAGCCTAAACATCAGGAATCCCAGCAGCGTGCAGTAAACCACCACTGAAATTCTGAGAGCCGGGTTTACATCCGTGTAGCGGGACAACCAGCGGGAGTCAATTCGATACGCCACCCACATAGCGGCGGGCATCGCGATCAGCCAGCCCGCAAGATTGTAAAAGAAGACTGTATGCAAAAACTGCCACGGGAGGCGTCGTCTGTCAAAGAACTCCCTGATTGCAGTGAAGGCACCGTTCGTCCAAGTGCTGTCTGGGCCGGTACAGATAAACAGGCTGTCATTTGGCGTTGCCAAATCCCAGGGATTGTAGTTGGTCATCGCCGGAGTCGAGCGAAAGTCCAGCCTCACGGTCAGGTGGTTTTCTGGAAAGCCATCCTGAATCTCGGTCGTCAGCTCGACTCTTTCAATCCCATCCGGCATGTGATCAAAGATCCCCGAGCCCATGGATGCGTACAATTCACCGCTCGCGCCGCTGACTGCAATCTTCACTGGATTAGACTTCCACTCCTCGACCATCTTACGGACTTCGTCGCTGTCATCGGGAACCGGCTTGGACTTCAACTGTGCTTCGACAGCAATAATTGCCTGTTCACGAATTAAGCTTGCCAACTTTTGAGGTCATCCAGTGATAATCGTACCGAAGGTATGTCCATGCCCCGGCTCGTGACTTTCCAAATCCTTTGTGCTGCTGGCGAGGCAACTCTTGCGCTTGGCTCGTTCATTCAATTCTCCTCGATGCAGTTCCTATCGCTGTTGTCGGCGCAGATGTCGTTCACCTTCCCCGCCAATACGCGATGACTTCCGCTTCGTTCTCGATTGTTTCGTTTGCGCCGCACTTCGGTTGCGGCGCACCTTCCTCGTGGAGTTTGTAAAGCCACTTGATCGCGTAGTAGCGCACACGCTTCTTCGAATCTCCGAGCATTGAAATTATCAGGTCTCTGCGTTCAGGCTTGACCTCAAAGGCGTTGATGGCAGCAACTCGAAACGCCGTAGTGCGCGCATGTAGCATCGTTTGGAGGTAATCGATTTCATCAGAGAATGCAGCTGGAAACGGTGGAAGGTCAGCATCCACGTTTTCGGTCTCGCGATCAATTTTTCCTACCAAAGTTCTCAATTCTTCGCGCCGATCCACTTTGCCAACTGCCTGAGAGGTCCACAGAACTCTCGCTCGCAGAACATCGTTTCCAGTCGCCGCCCGCAAAAGGATCGGCTCAATGGAGTCGGTATAAAACTGCAGCTCTCCCTTGCCTGATGTCGAAATAAGATTCAAGTAATCTGCGTTCTGGCTGGCCTGGAACGCGCGAGCATAGATATGGGTGACACTCTGTTTTTCTGTATTACCGACCAGCTCATAGGTTGCCTCCGGCAGTTGGCAAGGCTGGAAGTCAGCCAGTGCGAGCTGATCCTCGCGCTCAGGTCGATAACGCCACTCCGAGAATCCAGGGAGAGTCCCGCTCGCGTCAGGTCGCGTTAGCGCTATCATGTAGAGACTCTCTCTTTTGTACCGATTCGTCGCCGGTCTGATGTCTGAAATTCCCACAGCCTCAAAGTCGCCGGAAAGAGGTGTACCTCGGACCGTCAAAACAGGGCGGAATCGGTACTTATTCAAAACTATGACCTCGTCCAGTTGTTCGCATCTGCGGGTAAATGTCCCCGCATAATCAAGGCTGCGGGCAATCATGAGTATGTCTGCCTTCGGATAGTACTGCCCTTTGTCTTGAAATCCCGAGGTCAACAGTGTTAGCGCGAGTTCTGTAATCATCTGCTTAACTCCTTATCCTCCATTTTTTGTCGAATCACTCTTTTGTCCCGTCGGTGCCTGGTCGCCGTTTGGAGGATTAATGGTGATCGTGTAAGTGCCATCAATTATGATATACATTCCCACGTACACCCAAGTCTGCGTGCCCGGAATTAGACGCACGGGATACGGAACACCGTTCTCACGCCTCGCGCCCTTGTTAGTGGCGGCGAAGTACTCGTGGCCCTCAAGCACTAATTGGTCGTGATAAACAAGGTCGTCAGGAGTATCAAAAACACCGTGCACACTATATGCCGCGGTGACAAAACTGCCGACGCCATTAGCATAACCCTTTCGTTGTGTTGTCCAAAGATAACCCAACGGGTATTGGTCGTTAGTCCATGCATCTGGTGGAACGTAGAACCAAAATCTCTCCTGCACCCAAACACCGGGAAATCCTTCACCTGCCATGTCAAGTACCTGATATAGGTGATGATTCGCTGGCGGGCCAGTGACGACATGATCGGTGTACGCGCTTAAAGCGTTGGGTCGGTGCGATCGAAACGTGCAGTATTTGTCGGGGTACTGGATAAGTTCGTCTTCGTATGAGAGCGGGTTTGCAGTCCTGTACAGCGGCGTCTGGTCATCGCACAGCGGAGTTTCTGTTCCGTCTGCGGCGACATAGTAGTACGTTCCGGTTAGCACCGTGTCACCCTCGTTGCCCGTCTGTCCGTCCCATGAAATGAGAGCATTCTTCGTTCCTTCAAACGGTTTGGTGAGTCTCGGGTTTCGACCACTTCCCAAGACCTCAAGATCGGGGTCGGGATTGACGAATACGCCTTTGTTCGTCAGTTGATACCGAATTTTGACAGACGCTGGCTGGGTCCATTCCGCATGAGCCTTGAAGGCGTTCGCTGCCTGTAGACCAGCGGGGTGATAACCCATGTTGATTCGGTAGTAGAACGGATCGTAGCCGAAGTCATCAAGATACCAAGGGAACGCACCGTCGGGCGTTTCAGGTCGAATTTGGTCTGGCGGTCGAATGTGGCGAACAAACGGCACATTCGCCAACCCGGTCGACTTTTGCAGCACGTCAACGTTTATGGGCCCGCCGCCAACGACGATCTTGAACCAATACTCCTCATCCCAAATGATCTCTCCGTTGTATTCGTAAAGCACCCACGCGCTAACCGTAGCCGTCTCGCCTGGAGCCAGGCCCTGAAATATTCTGCAAAAGTCAAAATTGTGCGTAACGCCATTGCCCGGCCAGTTCTACACGCCACCACCCCAATTCGAATCCCAGTAGATACCGAGTTCGCCTTGGAGCTGTCCCTGTTCGTTGTAAATTAGAGGAGGTTGTGGTAAGCAAATTGCGCCGTTCGCTTCATAACGAGAATGATCGGCATTCCATTGCAGACCAACCGGAAAGATTGTGGGGTTCGCCGCTGTCGAACCGTCTGGCGGCACTTTGTCCGGGTGCGGCACATTGGGGATTTGCGCAATGCCTGCGTGAACAGCAAAAGCGCACAAAACGCAGGCAACAAACCTTCCGAGCCAGATGGTGATTTTCATCTCCATAGTCTCTCCTCAAACTCCTGACGTTTGAGCCCTGAAATCAGATACGCATCGGGTGTAAAGCGTTCATTTTGGAAAACCTCGATCCCGGCACGCCGGGACGAGATCGACCTGGGATAAACCATTTTCGTGAGTGAAGATGGTTAGTAGAAGTGTTCTACTCCCTATAAAGGAGGTGATCCAGCCACACCTTCCGGTAAGGCTACCTTGTTACGACTTAGTCCCCCTTACCCCCCACACCTTCGGCCGCTCTCTCCACGAGGGTTGAGCCACGGACTTCGGGTGCAGACGACTCGGGTGACTTGACGGGCAGTGTGTACAAACCCCGGGAACGTATTCACCGCAGTATAGCTGACCTGCGGTTACTAGCGATTCCGACTTCATACAGTCGAGTTGCAGACTGTAATCTGAACTGAGGGCGTATTTTTGGGATTAGCTCCATCTTGCGATATTGCTGCCCTTTGTTGCGCCCATTGTAGCATGTGTGAAGCCCCAGGCGTGACCGCCATGCTGACTTGACATCATCCTCACCTTCCTCCGACTTACGCCGGCAGTTTCTCGTGAGTTCCCAGCTTTACCTGATGGCAACACAAGATGAGGGTTGCGCTCGTTGGCGGACTTAACCGTACACCTCACGGCACGAGCTGACGACAGCCATGCAACAGGTGTCTTCGGGCCATCCTTGTGGGATGGGGCCCTGCTTTCACAGGCTTGCCCTAGATGTCAAACCTGGGTAAGGTTCTTCGGTTTGTATCGAATTAATCCACATGCTCCACCGCTTGTGCGGGGTCCCGTCAATTCATTTGAGTTTCAACCTTGCGGCCGTAGTCCCCAGGCGGGATGTTTAACGCTAGTTAGCTGTGACGACCAAGGGGGTCGATACCCCTGATCGTTAACATCCATCGTTTAGGGCGTGGACTACCAGCGTATCTAATGCTGTTTGCTCCCCACGCTTTCGCGCCTCAGCGTCAGTGAGTGGCCAGTGATCTGCCTTCGCTGTTGGTATTCCTCCCGATATCAATGCATGTCACCGCTACACCGGGAATTCTAATCACCTCTCCACTACTCGAGTCCGCCAGTATCAAAAGCAGTTTCCAAGTTGAGCCTGGAGATTTCACTTCTGACTTAGCAGACCGCCTACGCGCCCTTTACGCCCAGTAAATCCGGACAACGCTCGCCCCCTACGTATTACCGCGGCTGCTGGCACGTAGTTAGCCGGGGCTTATTCACCAGGTACCGTCATTGTTCTTTCCTGGCAAAAGGAGTTTACATCCCGAAGGACGTCGTCCTCCACGCGGCGTCGCTGCATCAGGCTTTCGCCCATTGTGCAAGATTCCCAACTGCTGCCTCCCGTAGGAGTCTGGGCCGTGTCTCAGTCCCAGTCGGGCTGATCGTCCTCTCAGACCAGCTACCCGTCGCCGCCTTGGTAGGCCGTTACCCCACCAACAAGCTGATAGGCCACAAGCCCCTCCCGAAGCCGCTTGCGCGTTTTAATCATCAGGGGATGTCCCCCAATGGCCACATCCGGTATTAATCCCTCTTTCGAGGGGCTATCCCGGTCTTCGGGGCAGGTTGCTTATGTATTACTCCGCCGTCTGCCACTAGGCATTGCTGCCTCGTTCGACTTGCATGTTTTAAGCACGCCGCCAGCGTTCGTCCTGAGCCATGATCAAACTCTCCGTGAGTTATCGTTTTGTTTGATCTTGACTTTCTTTTGTCCCGGCAAGCCGGGACGGTCAAGTGTTGAATGATGGCCCGAAGGCCATCCGGAACGTCTTTATAGAGCCGATTGCGTATCCAATTTTCAAGGAACGGGGCCCATCGCGGGCCACACGAATCCCTATTATAGGCATATCCTGCCGCGAAAATCAAGCGCCTGAGGTCTCATGGTCGGGGCGGCGAGATTTGAACTCGCGACCTCTTGCCCCCCAGGCAAGCGCGCTAACCAGGCTGCGCTACGCCCCGACTTCCCTATTTTGAACGATAAAGCCCAGCCCGGTACAATCTCTCCCCGCGCGGACGTAGCTCAGTGGATAGAGCATCAGTCTTCGGAACTGAGGGTCGGGGGTTCGAATCCCTTCGTCCGCGCCACTGCCCGCCCCACATGAAAGACCTTGCGAAAAAGATTGACGAACTCACCCAACTGCTCGACAAGCACGGCCTCACTGCCATCACCGTTCGCGAAGGAGAAAACGAAATCGAAATCCGACGCGAAGCGGCAGGAACCACCCAAGTCTCCATCGCCGGCGCGCCGCCACCAAGCCGGCCGCAAGCAGGAGTTCCGATGCCTTCGCCCCTTACGGGAATCTTTTATCGCCGGCCAAGCCCCGATGAGCCGGAATACGTTAAAGAAGGCGACCGGATCGAACGCGGAGACATCATCGGCATCATAGAAGCGATGAAAGTTTTCAACCCTGTCGAAGCAATCGTCGCGGGCGTCATCAAAAGTTTCGCCGTCGAAGACGGCAACGTGCTGCAGGAAGGCGATCCGATTTTGTGGCTGGAACCGTAATGAAAATCGCGTGCGCGCAGTTCATTCCAACGTTTGGCGATGCCGGCGCCAACGCAGAACGGATTTGCGAGATTACCTCCGTTTCTGCCGCCGATCTGATCGTGTTTCCAGAAGCCGCCCTCACGGGCTATTGCGTGAGTTCGGACGCTGAGGCGAAACAGATTTCGATTCCTTCAACCCACGCTTCGCTGCAACAAATCGAGCGGCTTCTCGTTGATCAAGGCTCGTATGCGATTGTGGGATTCGCAGAACTCGACGGTGAAAAGGTTTTCAATTCTGCCGCGCTGTTCGGACCAAATGGACGTATCGGCATCTATCGCAAAACGCACATCCCGTTTTTGGGGATTGACCGCTTCGTAACGGCGGGTTGTGACGCGCCGATATTCGAAACTCCGTTCGGAAACGTCGCGATTGCAATCTGTTTTGACATTCGATTTCCCGAACTCGCCCGAAGTTATGCGCTTCGCGGCGCTGACTTGATTTGCGTTCCCACGAACTGGCCCGAAGGCGCGCAGCCTTCGAGCGATTACATCTGCCCCGCAAGGGCCGTGGAAAACCACGTGTTCATTGCGGCCGCGAATCGCGCAGGCGAAGAAAACGGTTTTCGGTTCATCGGCAAAAGCAAAATCATCGCTCCGAGTGGAAAAATCCTTGCGAGCGCAGAACACGATCAGGAAACGGTCATCGAGGCCGAATGCGACCTTTTCGAAGCGCGCAGCAAACGCGTGGTGCAGAAACCTGGCGAATATGAAATGGATTTGTGGAACGCGCGCAGACCCGAACTTTACGGAACCCTCACCGCCAATTCGTAACGCGGGATTCGGAAACCTGCGGAAGGTCGCCGTCGGGCATCGCGATATGCAGATAGCCGCACAACTCATACAGGTTGCGGATCACAGCATCGGGCCTTGGGCCGGTTTCAACAGGAAGTTCCTTGCCGCGGTTGAGCCACACGGCGTGCCATCCCGAAGCCTTCGCACCTTGCACGTCATGCTCGAATGCGTTGCCGACAAACAGCATTTCATCTGCCGAAAGATTGCAAAACCGTTCCGCGACCGCAAAGATTTCGCGCGCGGGCTTTCCGGCTTTCACCTCGCCTTCGATCAAAACTTGATCGAAATACCGTTCGATTCGCAACTGCGCCAGTTCATCGCGCTGAACGTCTGTCGGCCCGTTCGTAATGATTCCGAGCCGATACCGACCGCGAAGATGTTCGAGCATCGGAATCGCATCTTCAAACAGCCCCAAAAATTGCGACCTTAATTCGGCGTATCGCCGGCTGAGCGACGAAGCCAACTCTTCGTCGGGCATTCCCAAATGTGCGAGCGTTCTCCGCAGATGCTCGGTGCGCGTCGGCTCGCCTGATTCCAAGTAACGCGCGTACCACTCTTCAGTCTTAATCTCTTTTGAAAACGTTTTGAACACTTCGCGCCACGAACGCAACGCGGCTGGAACGTCCAGAGCGTGCTCTTCGAACGCCTGCGAAAGAGCCGAACGCGACGCCGACCAGTAGGCGCACAACGTGTCATCGAGATCAAAATAAACTGCGCGGATCATGAGAGTTTCATCGCCTTGCGCACCTCGACCAGCGTTTGCGACGCAACCTCACGCGCCCGTTCTGCGCCTTTCTTGAGGGCATTCTCCACAGAGCGAGGATCGGATTCGATCTCCTGGCGCCGTTTGCGCAGCGGAGCCAGCGTTTCCAAAAGCGCCGACGTGCATTCCTGCTTGCACGAAACGCACCCTCTTTCGCCCGCGCGGCATTCCTTTTCCACAACCGCTGCATTCGGCTTGTTATACACCGCGTGCAAAGCAAAAACCGAACAGCCTTCGGGGTGACCTGGGTCGTTTTTGTGAATTTTCAGCGGATCGGTATATGCGGTTTTGATTTTTTTGGTTGTTTCTTCGTCCGTTTCGAAAAGATCTATGGTGTTGCCATAGGTCTTGCTCATTTTTCTGCCGTCGGTGCCCATCAACAGCGGCGTGTCGCTCAAAACGTTTTGAATTTCGGGGAACACATCGCCGAACAGATAGTTGAACCTTCGCGCAATTTCGCGCGTAATTTCCAAATGAGGCACCTGATCTTTTCCAACCGGCACACCATAAGGCTTATAAATCAGAATGTCTACGGCCTGCAAAACGGGATACCCAAGCAGTCCATGACTCGCTTCTGCTTCACCCGAAAGTTTTTCCCGATTCTCTTTAAACGTCGGCACGCGCTCCAGCCAGCCCAACGGCGTTACCATACTAAACAGGACGTACAGTTCGGCATGCTCTTTGACCGCCGACTGCAAGAATACAGTAGATTTTTCAGGGTCAATGCCCGCCGCCAAAAAGTCTGCCGCAACGCGAAGGGAGTTTTCGCGAATGTTTTCGGTCTTTTCGATCATGGTGGTCAGGGCGTGCCAATCCGCAACGAAGCAGAACATTTCATATTCGTTTTGGAGCCTCACCCAGTTTTTCAGCGCACCTTCGTAGTTGCCCAGGTGCAGGCGGCTTGCGGTCGGCTGCATGCCGCTGAGAAGTCTCTTCCGTGACACTTTTTTCAATTATGGCTCGTTCGAACGCCTGGGTTCTTCCGTATAAGCAGTAGAATGAGGTGGATGAACGGTGGTTGTTGGTGGGTTTTGGGAGCGGTTTTCGCTTTTTTGGGATGCGGGTCGGCGGTTGTTCAGCCTGAAAGTCAGGCTCCCCATCCGCGTTCGGCTCCGTCGGGCGGACACACCGTTGGGTTTCGGGACGCTCAGCTGCACGCATTCTTCACCTTGAGGCTTCCCTCGGCGTTTCAAGCCGCGCGCCGGGTGGACATGCCCGCCGAAATCGCTTCCATCGAACCCGAAGCCAAGGCGAAACTCAAGGTTTCCGTTTATGTTCCCAAAACGGTGCGCGCTGCGCAACCCAAAAAACTGTTGCCCATCGGGCAGTACCTTTCTGGAACGTGGTCGGCATCGCAAAACGGTTCTGCCAAAACCGTCGCGTTCGATGCGTTCGTTCTTGGGCGAAACTGGCTGCTGAAACTTGAGTTGAGTTCCGACACGCTCAGCCAAGAACAGTTGAAGAAAACGCTGACAAACATCATCGAATCGTTCGACATGTCGCGCAGGCTGTCGGGCACGCTGTAAATTCTGCGATGATCCGCATCGGTATTGACACCGGCGGCACATTTACCGATTTTGTGGTTGCGCATCCTTCGGGTGTGCAGATATTCAAAATCCCCAGCACGCCAAACAACCCGGCAGAATCCATGCGCAAAGGTCTGCTCGACATTCCCGGACCAAAAAACATCATTCACGGCACGACAGTCGCCACCAACGCGATCTTGGAACGCCGCGGAGCGAAAACCGCGTTCATCGTGAATGAAGGATTCAAAGATCTGCTGTTTATCGGGCGGCAAACCAGGCCCGATATTTATGCGCTCGAACCGGTTCTTCCACCCGTGCCCATTTCGCGCGAAGACTGTTTCGTCGTAACCGGCCGCATCGGCCCATCGGGAATCGAACTGCAGCCCTGCGGCGCGCACGCTTTGTCTGAAATCAAACTGCGGTATCAGTCCGCCGCGGTCTGCCTGCTGTTTTCGTATGCAAACCCTATGCATGAATCGCAGGTGAAAGATGTGCTGCAGATGAAGCACGTATCGCTCTCGCACCAGGTATCGCCAGAGTTCCGCGAATACGAACGCGGATGTGTTACGCTGCTGAACGCCTACATTGCGCCCGTCATCGAAGCGTACTTTTCGGAAATTGAACGCGCGTTCCCTGCCGATCAGATTTCGATCATGACAAGCGGCGGAGGCATCATGCCGATCCGTTCGGCTATTGAAAAGCCTATTTTGAGTGTGACAAGCGGACCCGCGGCTGGAGCGGCCGCGGCCGCGCATCTCGCAAAAACGCACAACAAAACTAAAGCCATCGCCTTCGACGTGGGTGGAACAAGCACCGATGTAACGCTTATCGAAGGCGATCCGCTGTATACAAACCTGAGCGACATCGGCGGCCTGCCTTGCAGGCTCCGGCGCGTGGACGTGCACACCATCGGCTGCGGAGGCGGCTCGATTGCCGAACTGGATGAGGCCGGAGCGCTGAAAGTGGGCCCGAAAAGCGTGGGCGCTGACCCGGGCCCTGCGTTTTACGGCGTCGGTTCGACTCCGTGCATCGCCGACGCCCACGTCGTGCTGGGAAGATTAGCGTTGGATTTATATTCCGGCGGGCTGGCAGGCCGTTTGATTCCCGAAAGATCGTTTCACGCCATCGGCGGGCTTGCAAGCCGTTTGGGAGCAAGCGCCGAACAGACGGCAAACGCGATCATCGAACTGGCGGTCGCGCAGATGGCCCGCGCGATTAGAAAAATTAGTTCGGAACGTGGACGCGATCCAGAAGAGTACTGCTTGGTGGCTTATGGCGGTGGAGGCGGCTTGCACGCGTGCGAAGTTGCCGACGAGCTGCGCATTCGTGAGATACTCATTCCGCAGTTTCCAGGAGTGTTTTCGGCATACGGTCTGCTGTTGGCTCCGATCGTTCAAGAAGCGAGCGCAACAGTGATCGAAACCCACACGCCGGAATCGTGGCACCAAGTGTATGAGGGTCTGATTCAGAAAGTGAAAGCCGAAATGGCGTGCCCGCCCGATCGGATTGTTACGTTCGCTGATATGCGATATAAAGGACAAGGATATGAACTGACAGTTTGCGCAGACGATGGTTTTGAGCGCACCTGCGAGGGGTTTGAGCGCGAGCATCAAGCGGTTTATGGCGCACGGCATGCACGGGCAGATATTCAGTGGGTCGCAGCCCGCGTTCGCGCCGAGCGCGATCCGGAGCCTCTCCCGCCGGCGCAACAACCGTCATTTTCCGAGCCGTCGGGCAGCGCGATCATCCAAAGACACGCAATTCCCCAGGGCGGAATCGTGCAGGGACCTTTGCTGATCGTTCAGTCCGACTCCACAACTTATCTGCCAAAACATTGGGAATCCGAACGTCTATCCGATGGCACACTTGTGTTGCGGAAAGTTTTATGAACGTGCAGACGCAGTATTCGCTTACCACCGAGATTAAATTCCTGAAGGGCGTGGGGCCGAAACTTGCGGCGGCGCTCGAAAAACTCGACGTGAAAACCGTTGATGATCTTCTGCATTATCTTCCGCGCCGCTACGAAGACCGCGCGAATTTCGTGCCGATCCGTTCATTGCGTGCGGACGATTGGGCAACGGTCAAAGGCAAAGTGATTGACGTGGACGTTCCCAAGCGCCGCGGATTGCAGATCATTCGGGCAATCGTTACCGACGGCACTGCATCGCTCAGTCTGGTTTGGTTCAACCAGCCTTGGATCACCACGAAACTCAGCGGCAGAAACGCCGAAATCATCGCATATGGGCAGGTCAAAAGCGGCGAATACGGCTATCAGATGCAGTCGCCCGAGTGGGAGATTGTGGATTCCGAAGACAGCGAAGCGGAATTTGCGCGCATCACGCCGATTTATCCGCTGAAGGAAAGTGTGAGCCAGAAGATGGTTCGCAGGGCAGTGAAAAGCGCCCTCACAATGGTTGACGCCCTTCCCGAAACTCTGCCACTCGAAATTCGAAAGCGGCACAAACTGATGTCGCGCAGGGCGGCGATTCGCAACGCACACTTTCCCGAAAGCGAAGAAAAACGGATCGGCGCGCGGCGCAGACTGGTGTTCGAAGAGTTTCTTTATCTGCAGTTGGCCCAATGCATGCGCAACCGCGAACGAGGGCTGCAAGAAGGGATCGGTTTTGAAATCGCAAGCGATCTGCATACCGAAATCGAAAGGGCATGCGGTTTTACATTCACAGCCGCGCAGAAAAAAGTTTTGGACGAAATCCTTGCCGACATGCGCAGCCCCCATCCGATGAACCGACTTTTGCAAGGCGACGTGGGCAGCGGAAAAACCGCCGTTGCGGCAGCGGCAATGCTTGCTGCCGTCCGCGCAAACTTTCAAGCCGCGCTGATGGCGCCGACCGAGATTCTCGCCGAACAGCACGCCGCGAATCTCAAACAGATTTTCGAACCCATCGGAATCGAGGTCGAACTGTTAGTCGGCAAGCAGCAATCACGCGCGAAAAAGAAAGCGATCGCACGCATCGGCAGCGGAGATGCGCACATTTCGGTAGGAACGCATGCGCTGATACAACAGAATGTGAATTTCGACCGGCTCGGACTTGTGGTGATTGATGAGCAGCATCGCTTCGGCGTGATGCAGCGCGGAGCGCTTCGAAGAAAAGGCGTCGCACCCGATGTGTTGGTGATGAGCGCTACGCCGATTCCGCGCAGCCTGACTCTCACCATTTATGGCGATTTGGATTTGAGCGTGATTGACGAACTGCCGCCAGGCAGAACTCCCATCAAAACCCATTGGAAGCAGCCGAACGAACGCGCCAGAGTTTATGAGGGCGTGCGCGCTATGCTCCAGCAGGGTGCTCAGGTTTACATCGTTTGTCCCTTGGTGTCGGAAAGCGAGAAGATGCAGATGCAAGCCGCGGAAGACCTTTACAAACAGATCTCAACCGAGGTGTTTCCGGAATTCAAGGTGGGACTGATTCACGGGCAACTGAAGTCAAAAAACAAAGAGCGGCAGATGGAAGCGTTCCGCTCTGGAGAAACCCAAGTATTGGTCGCGACGAGCGTCATCGAAGTTGGCGTAGACGTTCCGAACGCCACGATCATGGTGATCGAGGATGCGAATCGTTTCGGGCTTGCTCAGCTGCATCAGCTGCGAGGCCGCGTGGGCCGTGGAAGCAAGAAAAGTTACTGCGTTTTGATCGGCGCTCCGGTGACTCCCGACTCGGCCCAGAGGCTGAGCGTGATGGTGCAAACAAACGACGGTTTCAAGATTTCCGAAGAGGACCTTCGCATCCGGGGTCCAGGAGACCTTTCTGGAACGCGCCAAAGCGGGGCGATCGAGCTGCGCGTGGCCGATCTGCTTAGAGACGGTGCGCTGCTCGAAGAGGCGCGGAGCGCAGCCATCGAAATACTGGATGCCGATCCGAAGTTGGAATCGCCGGACAACGCGATGCTCAAATCGGGAGTCGAACAGTCACGCAGTCGAATGATGCAGACCGATGTGAGTTAACCTTCTGGCGCGTCGGATATTCCGATCCGCCGCGGGCTGAACAGCACAAACCACACTTTGCCCACGATCTGATCGCGGGGCACCAAACCCCAAAGCCGGCTGTCGGCGGAGCCGCTTCGGTTGTCGCCGAGCATCAAATAAAACCCTTGCGGAACTTTTTCGGCAGGCAGATTCCACACCGATTCGTAATCTGCCGGGTCAATCGTATATTCGTCCGCCGAGCCCTGGTTCGTGTATTCGGCGATTCTTCTTCGAATCGGAATCAAACTTCCCTTATACATCACAAGTTTGAAATCACCGCTGTTGATTCCCGGCTCCTTCCGAAGGTACGGCTCATCCACCATCTTGTCGTTACGATACAAAACGCCGTCTTTCAGTTCGATCTTGTCGCCCGGAAGACCGATGCACCGCTTCACATAGTCGGTGTTCGGGTCGGTATGCCCCGCAAGTTTGAGCGCACGCTCGGGCGGACGAAACACCACACGATCCTGAAACTGCGGCTCGCCCCGAAAACGATACGTGAACTTATCCACGATCACGATGTCGCCGACTTGCAGACCTGGGACCATCGAAGGCGACGGGATTCTGAAAGTTTGGATTCCATAGGGGCGCAGAATCATGAATACCACGATGCCCGCATAAATCACGGCATCAAAAAGATCGTGCATCAATCGGGCCGCTCTGTCCGGCCGCCCGAAATAGATTTGTGCAGCAAACACCAACGGCGCTATTCCCAAAATGAAGCACAACGGATGCTCGGTGATTCCCCACCACAAACTTAAACCGAAAACCAAACCCGCGGGCATCCAAAATGAAACTGAATTGTAAGCGTCCTGATCGCGGCGTGAGGCTCCAACGAATAAGACTGCGAACGCCACCACGATACCCATCGCAAGCAGCACAAACCAGCTTCCCGAAACCCCCCACCAGATTCCAATTCCTACAACTGCGGCGATCGCCGCTGCCAATGAAACCGGCTGGAACTCTCTGTTTTCATCGCTGCTCAGATAGCGGGAATAGACCGCTCTCATCAGGGTGCACAACACGCACGCGATCACGATGGCTGCTAAAGGAAGCCGCGCAAGCTTTTCGACGAACATGGCGAGCGAGCCGTCGGTCGGTTCCTGCGCCTGCGCCAGAAGCGAAAGCATTCGCTATCGCGCCTCTTCGACCCGGGCTTCTTTGCCGACTTTTTCGCGAAGGTAGTACAACTTTGCGCGGCGCACTTTGCCTTTCCGAATGAGTTCGATCTTTGCGATCATTGGCGAATGGAGAGGGAACGTCCGCTCCACACCCACCCCGTGGCTGATCTTGCGCACGGTAATGCTCTGCTGAATCCCCCCATGCTTGTTCGCAAGCACGATGCCTTCGAACAGCTGAAGCCGCTCCTTGCCGCCCTCCCGAACCCGTACGTGCACTTTTACGGTGTCTCCCGGCGAAATCCGCGGGATCTCGTTCTTTTTGGACGCCTCGACGACGCTTTCCAAGATGGCGTTCTTCGACATAAACTTGACCTCTAACTGGGGGTAGGAAACGCTATTTTAGCAGGTCGAGGTCTTCGGATGTCAGCGGGGCCTGCGAAAACAGGTCGGGCCTGCGCTCGCGGGTCGCACGCAGCCTCCACGCCCGCCTCCACTTCCTAATTCTGGCATGATCGCCCGAAAGCAGATCGGCGGGCACGCGGACGCCGCGCCAGACTTCCGGGCGCGTGTATTGGGGGTTGGTGAGCAGGCCGTCCGAGAACGCGTCCTGATCCTTCGACTCCTCCTTCACGGCTCCGGGGATCAACCGCACGATCGCGTCTGCCATGAGCGCGGCCGCCAGCTCGCCGCCCGTAACGATGAAATCTCCCAAGCTGAAACGGTGCGTTGCATACGCCTCAACAAACCGTTCATCGAACCCTTCGTAATGCCCGCAAACGAAAATCAGATGGTTCTGCGCCGACAACTCGAGCGCATGGCTCTGCCGAAAGATTCTGCCATTCGGGTCGGGAAAAACGATCGCGCACCGTTCGGTTTTGATCGAATCGAGTGCCGCAGCCCAAACGTCCGGCTTCATCACCATTCCCGGCCCGCCGCCGTAAGGCTCGTCGTCAACACTTTTGTGCGCGTCCGTCGCGAATCCGCGCGGGTCAACCGCCGAAAAAGTGACAACTCCTTTGGCTTCCGCCCTTGCAAGAATGCTGTATCGCACCGCGCAAAGCACGGTTTCAGGAAAAAGCGTCGCGAACTGCACCCGCATCATCGTTTTCGGTTCTTTGCTCCCAGCCCCGCCATGCCTCGAATCACGCGAACCGTGATCGTTTTGTGGGGCACATCCACATTCAGCACGAAAGTGTCAACGACGGGAATCAGATACTCGCCCACTCGAAAAACGTCGTTTGCAGGACCGGAGATCACCTCATCAAGAACGCCGAGAGTTTTGCCCTCATCGGTAACCACACGCGCGCCTATCAGGTCGCTGACACGATACTCTCCTTCGCCCAATTCCGGAACAAACTGTTCGTCTGCAAACAGTTCTTGCCCCACCAGACGCTCGGCATGTTCAACGGTTTCAACCCCTGACAAACGGATCCGCGCTTGATTTTTGTGCCACTGCGCCGAAACGATCGTCCGCTGGCTTCCTGCAATCACCACGCGGGTGCCAGGGTCGAATCGGGAGCGGAAATCGGTGTTGGGATTAACCTTCAGCGCCCCGCGAAGACCGAACACTCCAACGGCCCTGCCGATCGAAATCAAGGGAGATTGCGGTGTCTTCGGCGCGAAAGTTCGTTTGCGCACAAAACGTTAGTCGGAAACGACTTTCACGTACACCCGCTGCCGCTGCTTGGCGCCGACCGAGGACACCAGGCTTCGCAGCGCGTTCACGATTCGTCCGTTGCGTCCGATCACTTTGCCCACATCGTTTGGGGCGACCGTAACATTGATGTATGCGCCGCTGCGGTCGGTGCGCGAATCCACGCTTACGCTGTCGGGTTCATCCACCAAACGCTCGACACAATATTTCACCAGGTTCGTGTAGTCAGGTTTCATGATTCAGTCTGTTCCGCTGGTTCGGGCTGCGGCGCGGCTTGACTTTCGGCGGGTTGATCGGCTGGAGCCGGTTCGGCCGCAACCGCTGCTTTCTGCTTTTTCGGTTTTACCGGCTTCGGATGTTTCACACGCGGCTTGGCAGGTTTGCGGCGGGGTTTTCCGTTTGCCGAAGGAAACTCGATCCCTTCACGTTTCAATAACCGTTCGACGGTTTCGGAAGTTTTCGCTCCGTCCGCGAGCCATTTTTGCGCTTTCTGCCTGTCTACCTTGATTTCGGCGGGGTCTTTCAGCGGGTCATACGTCCCGATCAGGTCAACGAACCGCCCGTTTCGGGCGGACTCGCTGGGAGTTACCACGATGCGATAGAACGGCTGTCCCTTCGCGCCCATTCTTGCTAATCGAATTCGAACCACGTTTTTTGTATCACCAGATCTTCATCGGCGTTTTTTCTTGCCGAAAATCGCCTTTTTGGTCAGATGTTTCATCTGACGCTTCATCTCGTCGAGCTGCTTGACCAGGCGGTTGATCTCTTGCACCGAAGTGCCCGACCCGGCCGCGATGCGCCGCTTCCGCGAGGCGTCAAGTATATCAGGATTCCGCCTCTCTTTGGGGGTCATGCTCAAAAGAATCGCCTCGATGCGGCTGATGCCCGACTCGCCCACCCCGTCCACAAGTTCATCGGGAAGGGAGTGAGCCCCCGGCAAAAGTTTGAGCACCGACTTGAGTGAACCCATCTTCCTCACTGCCCGCAGTTGCTGAAGCATGTCTTCAAGGTCGAACTTGCCCTGCCGGACTCGGTCGGTGAGTCTGACCGCCGAATCGGGCTCGATCGCTTGCTGAGCCTTCTCGAGCAGCCCTGTGATATCGCCAAAACCGAGGATTCTTTGAGCGAAACGGTCGGGAATGAAAGGCTCCAAAGCGTCGGTCTGCTCGCCGATTCCGACGAACCTGACGGGTTTGCCGGTCACCGCCCTCATGCTCAGCACTGCGCCTCCGCGGGTGTCGCCGTCCGTTTTCGAAAAGATCAGGCCGGTGAGAGATAGCCGCTCGTCGAACCGCTCGGCGATCTGGGTGGACTCTTGACCGGTGGTCGAATCGGCGACCAGCAGCACCTCATCGGGCCGGAGTTCGGTTTTGATTGCCGCCAGTTCCTGCATCAGCGGCTCATCAATTTGGAGCCGGCCCGCGGTGTCGAGAATCAACACATCGCGGAAAAGCCGCGAACACTCCTGTTTCGCCCGCCGAGCCACCGACACCGGGTCTTTCGAATCGAAATCTGCAAAGACCGGGGTTTCGATGCTGTCGCCAAGAACTTTCAGCTGCGTGATGGCGGCAGGACGCTGCAGATCGCAAGCGGCGAGCATCGGCGATTTGCCCTGCTTTTTCAGCCAAACCGCAAGTTTCGCGGCAGTGGTGGTTTTGCCTGAGCCTTGCAGCCCGCATAACACGATGACCGTCGGAGGCGACGGGCTCCAGTTGAATCGCACCGGCTCGCTTCCCAACAGCTGTGTAAGTTCGGAATGAATGATGGTGAGAACGGTTTGATCGGGAGTAAGCGATTCGATCACGTGTTCGCCCACCGCTCTTTCGCGAATGCGCGCGATGAACTGCTTGGCGACGGCAAGATTTACGTCGGCCTCTAACAGCGCAATCCGGATTTCGCGAAGAAACTCGTCAACGTCGGATTCCGAAAGTCTGCCGCGCTTGCGAAGACGACCAAAAACACCAGAAAGCGCGCTTGCGAGTGAATCGAACACAGATGCTAATTATGCCCGGTTGAAGCCCGGTAGGGATCAATCGGCCCGAATAAAACCTTCGCGAAGACCCGAACTCTCGACACCGCCGCCTTCCACAGGAACAGAGAACCCGCTGACGCCAGAATCCAGATCGCCAATCGCAGCAGCGCTCCAAACCTGTCGAGCAGGAAGCAGATAAGTGCCTGAAATGCGCCATGGTGGAGTTTAAAATACATCTCTTTGCCCCGGTTGTACATCCGCACCGCGCGCGCTCTATCTTTGACCGAAGATGTTCCCAACCGATGCGTGAATACCGCATCCGGGACATAAAGAATCCGGCCTTTTTCGGCCAGACGTTTGCACAGTTCCGTGTCTTCGCAATACAGAAAAAACCGTTCGTCGAACATCGCAAACTCACCATCGAAACGCCGCATCATCAGGCATGCACCCATCACTTGCGCAACGCGCACTGGTTCGTTGCTTTGCGCGAATCTGCCCGATATCCAGTATGTGTTGAAAAGTTTTTCGAGCAGAGTTTGTTCGGTAAACACTGCCCACAGCGTGAGCTCTCGGCACGCCGATTGCTGAAGGGAGCCGTCGGGGTTGAGCAGTTTTCCTCCGCACGCAGCCGCTTCAGGCTGATCACGCATCACCTGTTCCAAACGTTCAATCGCGCCAGGGTGTGCGAACGCATCGGGATTGAGCAGCAAGGCGAACGGGCGCGATGCGAGCCTAAGACCTTGGTTGTTTGCGGCCCCGAATCCAAAGTTAGTTTCGTTTTGAATGACCACAGGGCTCCGAGGATGATTCTGTACGGCTTGAACGGTGCCGTCTTTTGAGCCGTTGTCAATAACGATCAGTTCGCACGCATCGGGAATCGAATTAATGCACGCGGTGATGTCGTCGCGGCTGTTGTAAGTTACGACGATGACCGATACGGACCCGCCGTTCACATTCCGGTCCCCGGAAGTCCGCTGTTGATGATTGTGGGCGGATCAACCAGTCCTTTTTTGTCGCGATCCAGACGCATGCGCCGGACTTTTTCCAGCAGACCGCTTACGGTGTGAGGCGCCTGCGCAGGAGAGCGGAACGCATCTTGAAAGATTGGCCAAAACTTTTGCATGTCGTGCGAAAGATCGAAAACCATCACACCCTGCGTGGATGCACATGCCGCTTGAAGCGCTCTTTTCAACTCTTCGGGACGATCGGCGAACTGGCTGAGCATGATCCCCGCATAACACCACGCTTGATCGCGGGCGGCGCGATTGCAAAGTTGTCCTGCCGCTTCGATTGTGTTGCCAACGGGTTCGGCTGCGGCCAGCGCGTCGGCAATCGTTGCCGTTGGGTAATAACATCCAGGAATGAAGAAATCCAAAAGTCCGCCAAACCCGGTCTGCTTATACTCTTTGGTCAAAAACCAGAAGCCCGCATCGAATTTTGAATCGGCCCAGTTCGCGCCGTACTTTTGATAAGTTCCAAATGAAGAACCGGCATACACTCCGAACAGAGCGTCGGCCCTTACTTCTTTGATCACGTTGCGCACTTGAGCCACCCAGTTGCGCAGCACCATCGCCCGCCACACCATCCAGGCGTCGAAATACGGGCCCACGACGATTCCTTTTTGCAGCGATGGAGTGAGCTTGTATTTGAAAACATCGTCGGGCCAAGTGATGCTTTTGCCGATGTATCTTTCGAAAAGCGCCTGCGAACGGTAACTAAAATCGGCGTTCATTCCGCCATAGCGAAGCCGATCATCGAAAACCAATCCCGCCAAATCGTAGTTCGTGAGCACTTCGCGCACCATGTCGAGAAGCCGCTTTTGAACTTCAAGATTGTTGGGATTGACCATCAGCGGAATCTGCTCTTCTGAACGCTGCGAAATGGGAACCCACGAAACGTCGGAATCTATGCCGACAGTGATGCCGACGTGAACGTTCTGCCTTAGATAATCTGCCGCCCGCCCATAGCCCAGCATCAAACTTCCGCCCGCGGGGATGGCGGGCGTGTCTTTGGCAAGCGAATCAGCATCGAGGCTCGATATGACGAGCCCGTTCGCTCCCACAACGACGCCGAACATAGCGCCCGATTTCGGCACCGCGCTGCGCGAGGTGAACACGCCGATCGTCAGGTCGTTGGCAGGAAGCTGATTCGGGATCGGCTCCAGTTTGTATCTTCCTGCGGCGCATCGCAGAAACGGCACGGGTTCATACAAAACCGTCTGCCATTCAAGGTTTTCGTATCCCAATCCTTGCTTCGTCAGCCGGTGGCCCTCGCTGAACGCGTTGAAACTCACGATGAGCGGAATGGCGTTTGCCTTCGCTTCGCGCGCCATAACTTTTAGCGGATCGAAATCGCTGGGAAGTTTTTCACCTTTCCATTCGGTAAGTTTCGGCGCGTATCTGCTTGGATACAGCGTGTAGCCGACGATCGGCTTGACATCGAACACGATGGTGTTGAAGCCAGCGGTTTTGATCTGCTTGACGAGCGCCACGATCTTTTCTTCCGAGTTGATTCGTGGGATGTTGGCGGTTCCGTCAATCCAAAGAATGCGTGCCTGCAACCCCTTTGATTGGGCGGTTGTCTGCGCGATGCCGACATAGTCGCCCGTTTTGTCCAAAAGCACCGGCGGCAGCGTCGCGATCGGCGCAAGCAGAGCGAAGCGTGATTCCGGCGGCGGAATGTAAATGGACGACCTGTCGGTTTGCAGCAAACTGATCGAGGCTGTGATGGCTGAAATCATTCTTCTTTCAATTGGGCGGCCAAAAGTTCAGGCGCTTTTTCCATCGCTTCGCGCAGTTTGTTGGGATCTTTTCCGCCCGCTTGTGCAAACCCCGCCGACCCGCCGCCTCCTCCGCCGGTCATTTTGGCAACCTCGCGCGCAAGGTTTCCTGCGTGCGCTCCGAGTTTGACCGCCTCGCTGCCGGATTTGCAGAAGAAAATCAACTTTTCTTGATCTTTTGCTGCAACCAGCGCAACCCCCAACGGGTGCTTTCCGGCAAGCCGGTCAACTGCGATCTTCCCCGCTTCGGCCCCTCCAATCTCGACGATTTGGCGGTACAGGGTTACCGGCCCCACCTGCGTTTCTTGCGCATCGGCGGCTGGTGATTTTCGAAGCAGAGCATCGCGCTCCTTTTTCAGTTCTTTTGTTTGGTCCAAAAGTTTTTCAACGGATTTGACCAGGTCGTGCGGATGCGTTTTCAACAACCGCGCAGCCTGCAACAGCGCCGCTTCTTGTTCGGCAACCCATTCATAACTGCCAAATCCCGTAACCGCTTCGATGCGGCGGACTCCGCTTGCGCTCGACGATTCGCTGGTGATTTTGAACAGACCGATTTCGGCGGTGCTCCTCACATGGCATCCGCCGCACAGTTCGATGCTGAATCCAGGAACTTCAACCACGCGCACGCGCTCACCATATTTTTCTCCAAAAAGCATCATTGCTCCGCGCTCTTTGGCCGATTGTATGGGCACGTTATCGGCGATTCCAACAAGCGCTGCGCGGGCGATCTGCTCATTCACCAGCCGTTCGACCTGTGCGATCTGCTCTTCAGTCATCGCTTCTCGATGCGTGAAATCGAATCGCAGCCGATCGGGTGCCACAAGAGATCCAGCCTGCGTTACATGTTTGCCCAAAACCTGTCGCAGCGCTGCATGCAGAAGATGCGTGGCGGTGTGATTGCGAGTGATGGCCCGCCGCCGGTCGGCATCAACTTTTGCGGTGACGGTTTGAAACAGCTGCCCTTTGTTCAGCCAATCGCGAAGCTGCTCAGGTTCCATTCCTTGAATGCGGTGCGGGGGCTCGAGCATCTCCAGGCGGCAGTCGTGCCAAATCTGTCCCATCTCTTTCCAGGTGTTGGTCACTTGCAGCCTGAGGGTCGGGCTTTCGATGACCCCGGTGTCGCCCACCTGCCCGCCCGATTCGGCATAGAACGGTGTTTGATCGAGGCAGACTTGCAGATCGCCCGTCGCGAGGCCGTTTGGATCGAACCTCGGACTGATTTGAACGATTTCGGCATTGGCGGTTGTGTTTTCGTATCCTACAAAAACGGTTTGTGGAACGGCGCGGTCGGATGCCACGAGCACGATCGGTTCATTGGCGCCGCCGAACTTTTCTACGGGACCTTGTGCCGCGCGCGATTTCTGCTGCGCTTGTTTCAAGGCAGTTTCATATCCTTCGATGTCAACGGTCAGGTTCTTTTCGGCGGCGATCTCCTGCGTTACTTCAAGCGGGAACCCGAACGTATCATACAGTTCAAACGCGTACGCGCCGTTGATGACGCCTCTGTTTACTCCTTGTTGTTTATTGCTGATGGTGTTCGAAAGCCGTACGTAACCGTCACCCATCGTTTTTCGGAACCGCTCTTCTTCGTCGCTCAGTTTTTTTTGGATTACAGGCTTGAGTTCAGTGAGTTCATGGTAAGGGTCAGCAAGGGCGGCTTCCACGCCATCGTACAACTCCTTCAAGAAACTGCGCTTGATTCCCAACTTCAACCACGCGGCGATCATCGCGCGTCTGATGAGCCTGCGCAGAACGTATCCGCGGCCTTGTTTGGAAGGTGTGATGTCATCGGCAATGCAAAGGCTTGCTGTTCGAATGTGATCGCTGATTCGGCGCACGCTCCGGTCGGCCTGTTCGTCCTCCCCGAAATTGAAATTGGTGCGGTCAACAAACAAGACTTGCGCGGAGCCCTCGGGAAGGCCGGCTTTGGTGAGTCTGGACTGTTCGCGGACGATCTGGCAGATTTTGTCCACGATCGGTTTGAACACATCTGTGTCATAAACTTGCTCAAATCCCCCCAGCACGCACGCGGTGCGCTCCAAACCCATCCCGGTGTCTACGCACGGCTTGGGAAGCCGATCCATTCCGGTTTTTTCGTATCCCAAATGCGGATTTTGCGGATCGCGAAGGCACCCCTTCCACTCATATTGCATAAAAACCAGGTTCCAGATTTCCAGCCATCGGCCTGCGGCTTCGTCGGTTCGATAATCGCCGGTCATGTGCGAATCGTCAACGGTTTGATAGAAGATTTCGCTGCACGGGCCGCACGGTCCCGGAGGACCATTTGAAAACGCACCTGCTGGCCAATAGTTTTTGTCTTCA
Organism: Armatimonadota bacterium; assembly: GCA_021324165.1. Lineage (GTDB taxonomy): Bacteria > Armatimonadota > Fimbriimonadia > Fimbriimonadales > ATM1 > JAJPJR01. Next base: position 2,927 of record JAJPJR010000037.1, on the reverse strand, counting down.
CCCAAACGATGGATTTTCTTCAACGGATCGAATCCGTTGGACTTCCACATTTCTGCCCAGATGTCGAACGCTTCGTCATCATCTTCAAAAACCGTAACGCACACGCGCTGCGGATCGAGCGCGAGCCAATCCGCTGAAAACAGAAACTCCCAAGCGTATTGGATTGCGCCCTCTTTGAAGTAATCGCCGAACGAAAAGTTGCCGAGCATTTCAAAAAAAGTCAGGTGCGACCGGTTGCCGACCTCTTCGATATCCACCGCGCGCACGCACTTTTGGCTTGTAGTGAGTCGGGTTGAAGGCGGCTTCGCCAATCCGCGGAAATACGGCTTGAACTGCACCATTCCTGCGCCGGTAAACAGGAGCGTTTCGTCGAGTTTGCCCGTTACGTCAATCGGCACCAGCCGCGAAGATGGATGGCGCAGATGTCCCTTTGATTCGAAAAACTCGAGGTATTTTGAGCGGAGTTCGCGGGCGTTCATGCGCAAATCGGTGAGCCCAAAAAGGTTACCCGCCAACGCAGGTCAGCCGCCATCGGAGCGCTTCTTCAAAGGCCATCAATCGCGGGGTGGCAGCGTTCTTGGGGTAAAAGTTCTGCGCGCCTGCCCGCAAACATTTGGGAACCGCGCGCAGCATCATTACCGATAAAGACACTTTTTTTGAACCCAAAGGTTCTGGAGAAAACACGATGTTCATCGCCGCATTCGCCGCAATAACAACTGTCTATGCAGGAGAACAAACTATGCTCGATCAGATTGATCCGAAGCGCCTTCATGCAACGGTCGAAGCGCTTGCAAAATGGAACACCCGCAACACCAACACGCCCGAACTGACGCAAGCCGCCGAATGGATCGCATCGGAATATCGAAAAATCCCCGGCATGCAAGTGGAAATTTGGCATTACACAATTCCGAAAGGAAGGCGCGTGCCCGAAGAAAAGCAGGTTGTGGAAGTGATCGCCAAACTGCAAGGCGAGGACGACCGGCTTGTGATGGTCGGCGGTCACATGGATTCGATCAACCTTTCAGCGGACATTTTTTCCGGAAGAGCGCCTGGCGCGAACGACGATGCGAGCGGAACCGCGCTTGCGCTAGAATTGGCGCGCGTGATGAGCACCAAAAAATGGAAGCACTCGCTGATGTTCATCGCCTTCAGCGGCGAGGAACAAGGACTGAACGGCTCGCAGGCTTTGGCAAAGCGCGCCAAAGACGAAAACTGGCAGATTGAGGCGTTTTTGAACAACGATATGGTGAGCAACACCACCAACGACCTTGGCAAAAAGGACGATTCGCACGTGCGCGTTTTCAGCGAAGAATCCGACAAGCACCAAAGCCGTGAACTCGCACGCTTCATCGAATGGGTCTGCCGCGGCAAAGTGAAATCGCCCGACGGCAAAACTCCGTTTGAAATCAAACTTGTATTGAGAAAAGATCGTTTTGGCAGAGGCGGCGATCACTCTCCGTTCAACGATCAAGGCTTCAATGCCGTTAGGTTTGTAGAGGTCGAAGAGGCGTACACGCGCCAACACACACCCAACGACCTGCCTGAGTTTTCTGACCCGAAATATCACGCTTGCATCGCAAAAATGAATCTTTTGGCGATGAGCGCGCTTGCGCAAGCCGGGACGCAGCCATCCGATGTGCTCATTAAACGCGATCAAAGCCATCACACCACAATCAGTTGGCACAAAACCGATGGAGTGAAATACATGGTGTATTGGCGCGACACCGCCTCGGCTGTTTGGCAGGGCTCGAAAGAAGTCGGCGAAGCGGATCATGCCGTGATCGAAAACGTGAATAAAGACGATCACATGTTCGCCGTCGGGGCGATGGGGGGCATACCGGTGCCGGCTAAGTAGGAGCGGCGTCGCCGAGCCATTCGTACTTCTGAATCTTTCCTGCCTCGGTTCGAGGCAGGTCATTCACAACCTTCGCACGCACCTCGATCGGCTGATCGAAAAACTTGCGCAGCAGTTCGCACGCTTCGTTCGCTGCGCTCGCGGGAGCGTCTGGCAAAAGCGTCAAAACGAGTTCGAATTCCGTCAACGAAAACTGCCGAATCTGCACGCCGCGAATTCCACGCACTTTGTGAAGGGCCATGAACACGGTGCTCAGGTGCATCCGTTTGTCATCGGGCGTTCTAACCAAAGCCATTTTTCTGCCGATGATTTTTTTCAGCCTTGAAAGTCCAAAACTCCCGCTGCACACACCACGAACGGCCATGTCGGCGATATCATATCGGATGAACGGCGTTGCATACGGCTGGAGATTCGTTATCACGATTCTGCCAACCTCTTCATGGCCGCACGGCGTGCCGTCGTCGTGCAGAAGTTCCACCAGCACGTTTTCATCGTGAACCAGCAGTCCGCTGCCGTCGGGCGCGGTCGTTGCCATCGCGTTTGATTCTGCCGAACTGTAATGATCCTGCAGCGCCGCGTTGAAAACTGTTAGCAGGGACTCTCGAAACGCATCATCCAGGGTGTCGCCGATGCATCGAATCAACTTCACGCTTTTTCGAGCGGGGCTGTTTTTTGGAAGCAGTTGTGCCGCCTCAGCGAGCGCGCTTGGATTGGCGACGATGAGGTCCGGCGCCACGGCGTCCATAAACGCGGCGATTTTTTCGGTCGTGGTGGTTACGTCAATGTAAAACCCCTTTCCGGTTTTCACCATTCCCTGCGGAATTCCCGGCTCCCAGGAGTGCGTCATCACTCCGTTTCGCACTTCCTCGAATAGGTCTTCTCCGGGCCGGCGCAATGCGCGGATGATGAGTGCGTTCCATGCAGGATCTACTTCCCCCCACTCCAATTCACGAATCGCGACTCCACTTCGAAAAGTCTCAGAAGCGTTCGTTGGAATCACCTGCAAAACGTGACCGGTGCTTCCCGATGTTGCGGTGTGCCGCGCTTCCTCCATCCCGGCGGGCAGCACTTC
>JAJPJR010000080.1 GCA_021324165.1 Armatimonadota bacterium | reverse complement strand
TTCGGCGCGAAGTACGACCTGCAGCTCGCCGATGATTTCACGATCGGCACCGCCACCACGATCACCGCTGTGACCGTCCGAAACCTGACGTTCACCGGCGCGAATCCTGGCAGCGCGATCCTGCGAATCATGAACAACTCGGGCGGAATGCCTGGTTCGACAGTGTTTGAAGGCACAGTCGGCACGACCGGCACTTCGTTCTCGGACACGGTGTTCGGTCTTCTGGGTGTTGACGTTCGAGCCGGCGGCTTGAGCATCGGCCTCGCGGCTGGCACCTACTGGGTCGGCCTTCAGGCTGTCACTGCCAGCGACTGGCACTACACAGCTCGCAAGACGGCCGGCGGCGGCAACGCAGTTGGCCGCGACGGCACCAACGGCAACGGCGGCTACGGCTTCACCAACTGGACGGACTTCGGCACCATCGGCTATGGAGCCGGCGAAGCCAACATGAGAATCGAAGGCGACGTGGTTCCTGAGCCGATGACGATGATCGCGCTCGGCGCCGGTCTCGCTGCGCTTGCTGCTCGACGCCGCAAGTAATCAGCAGGCCCAAAAGCCGACGAAGGGCGAAACCACCCGGTCCGCTAACCTGCGGATCGGGCGGTTCGCCCAATTTTTTATTGGGTCATTTACCTGATTTGCGATTTTAACTTGCTATCCCAAGATTTCCGGGGGATAATGTTCCCAGGTGAGACCCCAACTTTGGGAGTTTCATACTCATACCTACGTTTACGCGTAAATCTTATGGAGGAAAGGAAATGAAAAAGCTCACTTTGCTTGCGGTCGCGGCAGTCGTCGCCCCGCTCGCCAATGCAGCCATCATCTACGATACGCTTACCCAAGCGTATGACGCCGGCAACGGCAACTGTCTGGGCGGCGACTCGCTGTTCGGCGCGAAGTACGACCTGCAGCTCGCCGATGATTTCACGATCGGCACCGCCACCACGATCACCGCTGTGACCGTCCGAAACCTGACGTTCACCGGCGCCAATCCTGGCAGCGCGGTCCTGCGAATCATGAACAACTCGGGCGGAATGCCTGGTTCGACGGTGTTCGAAGGCACAGTCTCGACAACCGGCTCGTCGTTCTCGGACACGGTGTTCGGTCTTCTGGGCGTTGACGTTCGAGCCGGCGGCCTGAGCATCGGCCTTGCGGCTGGCACCTACTGGGTCGGCCTTCAGGCTGCCACTTCCAGCGACTGGCACTACACCGCCCGCAAGACGGCCGGCGGCGGCAACTCGGTTGGCCGCGACGGCACCAACGGCAACGGCGGCTATGGCACCACCAACTGGACGGACTTCGGCACGCTCGGCTTTGGATCAGGCGAAGCCAACATGAGAATCGAAGGCGACGTGGTTCCTGAGCCGATGACGATGATCGCGCTCGGCGCCGGTCTCGCTGCTCTTGCTGCTCGACGCCGCAAGTAATCAGCAGGCTAACGCCTAAGAGAAACCTTGCACCCGATCTTGAGAAAGATCGGGTGCCGCTTTTTAGGCCTCGCCGACCGCGCGATGGATCGCCTCCAGCAGTTCCTCGGACTTGAACGGCTTGGTGAAGTAGGCGAACGCACCCGACTCCTGCGCCGTTTCTCGGTCGGCTTCAGCGGTCCGCGCCGTGAGGTAGATGATCGGCGTGAACATGGTGTGCGTATTGTTGCGGACCCGCTGGGCCACTTGGTGGCCGTCGCCGCCCGGCAGGCCGATGTCGAGCACGATCACATCCGGCTTGTTGTTGAGCGCCAGCTTGGTCGCCTCGATGCCGTCGGCGGCGCTCATGAATTCGTACCCGGCAAACGTCAGGCGTTTCTTCAGCGACTGCAAGATGTCGGGCTCGTCGTCAATGACCAGCACTCGGGCCCTTCTGAGCGAGATGTTTGGGGCCTTGGGCTGAAATCGTTCGGGGTCAACCATCTCTCGAAGGGTTGATCTCGGGGGAGAGTGTTGTTCTAACAAAGCGTGTTCGGTAGCCATTTTTCGTTCCCATCCTTCTGGTTTGCGCGTCCCGGCACGGGTTGTGTATTCCGCTCGAGGGGTAATTGGGTGTCTGGGATGGATACTGGTATTTAGGTTTTATGTATTTGGGTGGGGTTTGAGTGGGCAGGGGGAAGGGTGGAGGCTGAGCAATCCCCAGGGCGCTCCTTCCCACAAAAGACCCAAAATCGTTTAAAATAGCGAAGTGAACAAAGCCGAGCCTTTATCCTTGTGGCAGGACATCGAACAGAACGGTGTTCAAGCCGTGGTTGCACGCATATCCGACGCCGAGGCGATCGAGATGACCGAGCGGTACGGCTCGCACAACTACCATCCGCTTCCGGTCAACATCGTCCGCGCGAAAGGGGTTTATGCTTATGACGGAGCGGGCAAGCAGTACATAGACTGCATAGGATGCTATTCAGCCGTTGCGCACGGCCACCTGAGCGAGTTCGTGTGCGAGACCGCCCGGAGGCAGCTGGACAAAGTTACTCTGGTAAGCCGCGCGATGTACACCACCGAGCTGGCGCTGCTTCTAAAGACGGTGTGCGAATACACAGGGATGGAGATGGCCTGCCCGATGAACACGGGCGCCGAGGCCGTGGAAACCGCGATCAAACTTGCCCGAAAGTGGGCTTACACCATCAAGAGGGTGCCGCAGGACAAGGCGGAGATCATTGTGGCGGCGGAAAACTTCCACGGGAGGACGACAACGATCGTGGGGTTCAGCAGCGAGCCTCAATATAAGCAGGATTTCGGCCCGTTCACTCCTGGGTTCATTACGGTGCCGTTCGGAGATATCGAGGCTGTTGAAAGAGCCATGACACCGAACACGGCGGCGGTTTTGATGGAGCCGATTCAGGCAGAAGGCGGGATCATCTTTCCGCCCGATGGGTTTATGGCGCGGCTTCGCAAACTGTGCGATGCGAACAACGTGCTGCTGATTTGGGACGAGATTCAAACCGGGTTCTGCCGCACCGGTAAGCCTTTTGCCTGGCAGTTCGAGGACGCCAAGCCGGATATGATCTGTTTGGGGAAGGCGCTGGGCGGAGGTCTGTTCCCTGTTGCGGCGGTCGCGGGTTCGCGCGAGGCGCTCTCGGTGTTCAAACCGGGAGATCACGGCAGCACGTTTGGGGGCAACCCGCTGGCTTCGGTGATCGCGATCGCGGCGATGGCTGAGCTGCAGACGTCGAACCTGGCTGAGAACTCGGCGAGGATGGGCGCCCGGCTTGCGGACGCTTTCAGGAATATCGGATCGGAGAAGGTTTTGGACGTGAGAGGGCGGGGGCTGCTCGTCGGCCTGGAAGTGAAGGAGGGGGTGGACACGGCCGAGCTTTCGTCCAGGTTCATCGAGCAGGGGCTGCTGACGAAGGAGACAAGGCACCGGACGTTCCGGTTTGCTCCGCCGCTGGTGATTGATGCTGCGACGGTGGACGAGATCGCTGCTAAGACGAAGGCCGCCCTCCAATAATCGCGGGGGTTTCCCGATAAAGTAAGTACACAGATACTGTAATACGGTTCGCAGGCTCATGACGGCTCGCGCTGGGGGAGTCTATGGCAATTCAGTTCGATGCAGCGTTGGGTCAGGGCGCTTCCGTGGTGGCGGCGGGCTCGCGAATCCTGGTGGTGGACGATGACCCTGCCTCGGTGTCGCTGGTCAAGCAGGTTTTGGGGAGCTCGGTCTTCGGCGAGGTCGAGGGGCTGGCCGATCCGGTTTTGTTGGACGCGGCGCTGGCGGAATACGAGCCCGACATTCTGTTGTTGGATATCAATCTGCCTGGGCGCGGAGGGCTTGCTGTTCTCGAGAGTTTGCGGGAGTCTTCGCGCGGCTTTGTAAAACCGGTTTTGGTTTTGACGGCAGACGACAACATCGAGATTCGGCGCCGCGCGTTGGAACTTGGCGCGAACGACTTTTTGAACAAGCCGACAGATGTGTGCGAACTGGAACTGCGCGTGCGAAATCTTCTTGCGATGGAACGCATGCGCGCACAACTCGAGGTGCACAATCGAAACTTGCAGCAGATTGTTCAACAGCGGACGGGTGAGTTGGAGAGTGCGAACCGTTCGCTCGAATTGGAGATGCTGGAACGGAAACAGCGGGAGAACGAACTTCGAGCGGCTGAGCGTCGGATGCGGTTTCTGCTTACGACGATTCCCGATTCGATTTTTACGGCGTGTGCAGATCCGCCGTTTGCCATTACTTACATCAGCGATGCGGTGTTGGGACAGTTGGGATATTCATCAGAGGAGATCGTTGCGACGCCGTGCTTTTGGAAAGATCATTTGCACCCTGATGATGCCGCGCAACTGTGGCCGAAACTGCGGCCGTCGCTGACAAAAGGGCCGACGGTGTTTGAGTACCGATTTCGTCATGCGGACGGCACGTATCGGTGGCTTAGGTCGCGTGTGGTCGGCGTATTGGACGACTTGGGGAAGCCGGTCGAGATCATCGGGTCTCTTTCGGACATTTCGGACAAGAAGATTGACGAAGAGGCGCTTGCCGCACAGGCGATGGAGCTGGCTTCTGTGAATGTTCGGCTTCAAGAGTTTGACAAATTGAAGTCGGAGTTTTTGGCGACCGCCTCGCACGAGATGCGGACGCCGCTCACGGTGATCCGCGAGTTTGCGAGCCTTTTGGGCGACGTTGCCGCGGGAAAAAGCCCGGAAGAGATCGGGGAGTCTATTGACGCGATTCTGCGCAACTGCGACCGGCTGACGAAGATGCTGGATCATCTGTTGAACTTTCATCTGATCGAAGCGGGAAAACTTCAGATTTCGCGAGACCGATGTTCGCCTGAAGCGATATTGGAGCGCGCGCACAAAGATTTCTCTCAGAAGTGTGCATCGCAAGGAATTCAGATGCGGAAGCAGATCGAAACAGCGATTTGCGATGTGCTGGCGGACGATCAGTTGATTGACCAAGTGCTGATTAATCTTGTTGGGAACGCGATTAAGTACACGCCTGCGGGAGGCTCGATTGTGCTCGCGGCTGAGCGAGCCGATGCGTTTGTCAAGTTCAGCGTTGCAGATACAGGACAAGGAATCAAGGCGGCGGATTTGAACTGCATTTTTGAACCGTTTCGGCAGGTGGATCGGCAAGAGGGTCCGGGATATCGCGGCACGGGCTTAGGTCTTTCAATTTGCAAACGGATTGTGGATCTGCACGGCGGCGAGATTCGTGCTTCGAGCGACGGCCGGGGAGCAACGTTGGAGTTTACGATTCCGATCTGGTCGGAGAAAGCGGCGGTACGTGCGCTGATCGAAGATCGCTGTTCGAAGTCGGATCATCGCGATGCGCAGACCGTGCTGAAGGCTTGGCCGGAACTGCCGGCGGAGGCAGCCGAGACGGAGCGGACGGCGATTTTGGACATGCTTCTGCATGAGGTGCGGGGGCGGCTTCGCTCTGACGATCACTGCCTGGTTTTGGAGGAGGCCGGGTGCGTGCAGGGAGTGCTCGCCTCGGATAGGGATTCGGCCGAGGCGATTTGCGGGAGGCTTCCTAAGGAGATCGGCGGCGGGGTGGGCGTGCGGTACGAACTCGTTGCGCTGGAGCGGGCGCTGGCTGATTTGGAGTGACGCCGGGCGGCGGCCGGCGGGCATCGGGGACTCCTAAAGCTTGCCGGCGCGTTGGAAGGCGAGGTAGGCGACCAGGGTCGAGGAGGCCTCGCATAAAAAGCCGATCCGTTCGACGGCGCGGGAGAATGCGCGTTCTTCGTCTTCTTCGAGTTCGGATTCGGGAAGTTTTTCCGCGATTTTGGCGACGCACATCTCCAGCAGCCGGGCTCTCAGGCCGGGGTGGCTCTTGGCGTTGAGCCTCCCGTACTCGCGTCCTGCGAATTCATAGATTTCGTCCCACTCTTTTCCGGCGGTGCTCACGACGCGTTCCCGCTCTTCCGCGGCGCGCTTCAGTTTTTCGGCTTCCTGCAGTTGGCGCTTGTGACTCATCCAGTCGTTGATGGTGATCCCGGAAAGCAGGATCAGTTCGACGGGTGATTTCAACCGCGACTCGAGTTCGACTTCGATGGTTCTGCGCACTCCTGGGGGCTTTAGATGGCCCATGAGATCGAGGTCTTTGGCTCCAAAGCCGAGCACGAACCGGCCGTCTTCGTAGGTGATCGGCACGGCGCAGTTGAGGGCCGTCCAAACTCCGACGCCTGTTACTTTGTTTTTGATCTCTTCGACTGCGCCGTTCCAGGCGTCGTAAACATCCATCGAATGGCAATTATAGCGATTCCGCGTGGAGTCAGGCGTGGACTCCGGGCGGAAGGGGCGGCGGTCCTCCGGAAACCGGCTTGGTTTCGGCAAGTTCGACTTGGCCGCGCCAGATGCGGGCGTGAATTCCTTTGACCTCGGTGCGTTCGGACCCGAGATTCAGGCCTTCGTGTTGGGCGATGCGGGCCGCGTCTTCACTGATGGCGATGCCTCCGGGCGGCGCGATTTTCTGGACGTGCGAGGTTACGTCAATCACGTGCGAATAGTTGACTGAACCGATGTCGCCTTTCACGGCGTTCACGGAGCCGGTGTGAATACCGCACCGGACTTGAAACGGATGTCCCAGGCGGTTTTTAAAAGCGTTGAATTCGATCATCCCTCCGATCACTCTTCGCGCGGCGAGGAAAGCGTCTTTCGGGGATGGGAACGTGAGAAGGATTCCGTCACCGGCGGTGCTGTGAAGCAGACCGTCGAAGGATCGCGACACACCGGTTACGTAGTGGGTGTATTCGTTGAAGGTGTATTCGACGTTGAGCGCGTCGGCGTGGCGCTTCATGTCGGTGCTTCCTACCACGTCTACGCTCAGGAAGGTTACGTTCTGTTCGCCTTTTTTGAGTTCTTCTTGGAGTTCGATAAGTTGGCGCAGCAGGTATTCGCGCCGCTTTTGGGGATCGTGTTGGAATCGGATTCTCAGAATTCGGTCGCCGAACATTCCGAACAGAAACCCTGCGACTGCGGCGATGAGGGTGTAGGGGATGATGTCGGTGCCTGAGAGTTTGACCGGGCTTCGAAGCATCCAAGAGAATGCGGCGAGTCCGAACTTCATCGCAAATGCGTAAGCGGCGCCGGTTAGTGCGCCGAGTTCTCGCTTGCGGGTGAGGGCGCAGTTGATGATGGCGAGCAGCGAGAAAACGGTGATGCCCATCGCGGCGAGGCCATACTGGTCGCCGAACTTTTCTGCAAGGGCTTTTGCGAGGCCGGCCCACAGCCCGAGAGCCGCACTTGCCACGACGCGGCGGGTGGCGAAATCCATCTGCCTGACCTGCCTAAAAAATCTGCCGAGGCCGGTTTTGGCCTGCTGCTTTTCGAGGCGGTCAAGGTCGGCCTCGAACTGTTCGATCGCCTGCAACTCCTGGGGGCGCTGGGTCGGATCCGTTTTCGGCTCGTGTTCCTGCATGCCTTTGGCTCTATTCTACAGCCGATCTTAAAGCCGGCGTGCGAAGCGGTACCATTTCTAAGTGAGTTTGCGTGTGCGGCTTTTTGCTGGAATGAAAGCGCGATTGGGCAGCGAACTGCTGATTCGGATCGCGCTTCCGTGCAAAGTGAAGGAGGTTATTTCGGCTTTGGCTTCGGAAGGTGCATGGATGAGCGGGGCGAGGCTGGCCGTGAACGAGCGGTTTGCGAATGAAAATGATACGGTGGACGAGGGGGACACGGTTGCGGTTGTTCCGCCGGTTAGCGGAGGCGGACGGTGATCCGTTTGGTTCGGGAGCCGATTGACGTCGAGGCGGTGCGAAGAAGCGTGGAGGCGCCGGGTTTGGGCGGCGTGGTGGTGTTTTGCGGGCAGGTTCGAAACGAGACCGGCTCGCAGATTACCGATCGGCTGGAATACGAGGCGTATGAAGAGATGGCGCTTTCGGAGATGAAGCGGATTGCGTGCGAGGCGCAGGATCGGTTTCGCGCGGCGGTGGCGATGGTGCATCGGCTTGGCGTGCTGCTTCCGGGCGAGACGGCGGTTGTAACCGCTGCGGCTTGCGAGCATCGGGAATCGGCGTTCGCGTGCTGCCGGTTTTTGATTGACGCGTTGAAAAGTGACGTGCCGATTTGGAAGAAGGAGGTCGGTCCGAATGGCGAAGAGTGGGTTTGAAGTTATAGGGTGAGCGCGGTTAAAGATATCTGTTTCGTGGGCGCCGGACCGGTGGGACTGTTCGGCGTTTTTTATGCAGGTTTGCGCGGGATGAGCGTGCGGTGCATTGATTCGCTTCCATCGCTGGGGGGTCAACTTGAGGCGCTATATCCTGAGAAGCCGATTTATGACATGCCTGGATTTCCGGTGATCGGCGCGCGCGAACTGTGGCAGCAGATGGCCGAGCAGGCTTCGAGGTTTGAATGTGAATACGTTTTGGGTGAAGAGTGTTTGAAGATCGAGCGGGCTGGAGCGGTGATTCGGATCGAGACGAACCGCGGCGCATACGATTCGCGGAGCGTGGTGATCTGCGCTGGGTTAGGTGCGTTTACGCCTACAAAGATCGGCGCGGAACGGGAGGCCGATTTTGTCGGCAAGGGCGTTTCGTATGGCGTGCAAAGCGTGGAAGAACTGCGAGGCAGGCGCGTGGTGGTTGTGGGAGGAGGCGATTCGGCGGTGGATTGGGCTTTGGCTTTGGAAGGTGTCGCGGAGTCGGTTTCGCTGGTGCATCGGCGCGACGCGTTCCGCGCGCACGAGCACAGCGTTGCGAAGCTGCGCGGCTCATCGGTGCATCTGCGACTGTTTCAGATCGTTGAAAAGATCGAAGGCGCGAAGCGTGTGGAAAGGGTTGTGGTGAAGCACACTCAGTCGGGCGAATTGGAGCGTGTGGACTGCGACGCAGTGGTTGCGTGCGTGGGTTATAAAATGGATTTGGGGCCGATCAAGAGTTGGGGCCTTGCGATGGAGCGGAACAGAATCGTTGTGAACGAGAAGATGGAGAGTTCGATGGAGGGCGTTTATGCGGCGGGCGACGTCTGCACGCATCCGGGGAAACTTGAGCTGATCGCAACCGGCGTTGGCGAGGTGTGCGTTGCGGTGAACTTTGCCAAGGTGTACCTTGATCCTGATTCGAAAGCGTTTCCTGGTCACAGCAGCGATATGAAACTTCCGGAACCGAAATGAAAGTCGGGATTATCGGTGCGGGCGCGACGGGTTTATCGGCGGCGAGGTTTTTGTGCAATGCGGGGCACGAGGTGGTTGTGTTCGAACAGTTTTCGCTGGGGCACGACCGCGGGAGCTCGCACGGAACGTCGCGCATTACGCGCAAAACTTACGCCGATTCTTATTACACCGCTTTGATGGAAGAGGTGTTCCCTCTTTGGTCGGATTTTGAAGCCGAAGCGAACGAGCAGGTTTATGTCGAGACGGGGATTCTGTTTTTTGGAAAACAGGAATCGGTGCAGCTGAGGGAGGCGCGCGCGAGTTTGGTTCAGAACAAGGTGCGTTTTGAAAGTTATGGGCCGATTGATGCGGCGCGCAAGTTCAGCGGGTTTCATCTTGATCCTGACGAGGAGGCGATTTTTCAATTTGAGGCTGGGTATCTGCGTGCGGCGCGGATTTTGGAGATTTTGCGCGGAAAAGTTTTGGACAGCGGCGGGAGGATTGTTGAGGGCTTTCGCGTCGAGCCGAACGAGAACGGCGTGATCGGGGGTGAACAGTTCGATGCGGTTTTGATTACCGCAGGGAGTTGGGTGCGGGAGTTTGTGGATATTCCGGTGGAGCCGCGGCTGCAAACGTTTGCGTATTTTGCGGGCGAAGCGATGCCGAATCTTCCTGTTTGGGTGGAAGCGAGCGACGCTTGGTTTTATGGGTTTCCGGACTACGGACGCGGCTACAAAATCGGAAGGCATCTGTACGGACCGGCTTTGAATCCGAGCGAGCCCGAACGGCCGGAGGATTCGGAGGCAGTGGAAGCGCTGCGCGAAACTTGGAAAAAACGGTTTGGGGTTGGCGAGATGGTTCAGATTTGCAGATGCATTTATACCGTCGCGCCGAATGAGGATTTTTTGATCGGGCAGTTGGATTGGAAAGTGCCAGCATTTTATATCAGCGGGTGCAGCGGGCACGGGTTTAAATTCACCGTTTGGTTTGGCTGGCTTGCGCGGGAGCTGATCGAGGGCCGGAAAACCGTTGCAGACTATCCGCGGTTTTCGGCGCGCAGATGATGCCGGTCAGTTTTCGAACAGATACGCGAGTTCGATATGCTTGTTAGTTTCGCCGTCGTTGACGGCGTAGGTTCCGCCTTTGTAGATGCTGGCGGCGGCGACTGCGCCGTCTTTTCGAAGGGCGTAATAGGTGAGATTGAAGTTCGGTTTGCCTTTGGATTTCAGCAGGCGTTCGGTTCGTGTTTGGTCGCACACGCGCTTCAACACGTTCATAATCGCGTCGAGTGGCGGAAGCCCGCGTTTCATGTTTTCGACGATCACTCTTGTGCCGCCGACCTGGATGTTGGCTTCTCCGCGTCCGGTTGATCCTGCGGCTCCGACATCTCCATCAACATAGAGGCCCGCTCCGATGATAGGCGAATCGCCCACGCGGCCCGGAACTTTGTAGGCGAGGCCGCTGGTGGAGGTGCAGCCGCCGAGTTCGCGTTTTGCGTTGAGGCAAAGGCAGGTGATGGTTCCCGTGGGGCGTTTTGTGGTCGGCAGATCTCCGCCTTTTGCTGCGAAATCTTTGGCAATTTCATCGTCGTCGAGCCAGTCGTCGTCTTTGGAGAGTCTGCTTTTCCAATTCATCCACGCTTTGCGCGAGGCTTCGGTAAGAAGGTTTGATTCTTCGAACCCGACGGCTTTTGCGAATGCGAGCGCGCCTGCTCCGACGAGCATGACGTGATCGGTGTGCTGCATCACGGCTCTTGCGACTCGGCCCGGAGTTTTGATGTTTTGCAGCGCTCCGACGGCGCCTGCGCGCATTGTTGGGCCGTGCATCACGCACGCATCGAGTTCCACCACCCCGTTTTCGTTGGGAAGGCCCCCGTAGCCGACGCTCATGTCGTTCGGGTCGAGTTCGACGATGGCGACTCCTTCGACGGCGGCTTCGACGACGTCTTTTCCTTCGCGCATGAGTGCGACGGCTTTTTCGACCGCCCGCAAGCCGTTTCCGCTCGAGACTGCCATGGGAGGTTTTGCTTGTAGGGCGGGCTGCGCGCTGGGCAGAGGGCATTTTGATGCGACGGCCGCTGCGATGCCGGCGTGGATGAACTCCCGTCGTGAGAGGTCTCGGTTCATGGCGGATTCATTCGATTCGACGTCCGGGATATCCTGCCTATTCGGATGAGGGTTTTGATTTTGGGCGGGACGCGTTTTATTGGACGCGAATGCACGCGGCTGCTGATGGAGCGCGGACATGAGGCTGCGGTGTTTCACCGAGGAATGACGCCGTGCGATGTTCAGGGCGTGAAGGAGATCATCGGCGACCGGATGAACATCGAGGATTTTAGATCGGAGTTTGCACGGTTTCAGCCGGAAGTCGTGATTGATATGTTCGCGATGACCGAGGCGTCGGCAGGATCGGCGGTCAGCGCGGTGAAAGGGATCTGCACGCGGGCGGTGATCGTGAGCAGCGCGGACGTTTACCGCGCATACGGCGTGCTGATTGGAACAGAACCGGGAGAGTTGGAACCGGTGCCGATTGACGAAGATGGAGCGCTGCGAACGAAGTTTTATCCTTATGCGGAAAAGTTTCCTGCAGGCGATTGGAGGCACGATTACGATAAGATTGTTGTGGAGAGGGTGTACCGCGATGCGATGAACACAACGTCGCTCAGACTGCCGATGGTTTATGGGCCGAACGATTATCAGCACCGGATGTGGGAGTTTGTGAAGCGGGTGTTGGACGGCAGGAACCGTTTTGTGCAGTCGGAGAGTTATGCCGCGTGGCGGGTTACGCGCTGCTTCGTTCGGAACGCGGCGCATGCGATTGTGCTTGCGGCGGTTTTGGGCAGGGATTGGAACTCGGTTTATAACGTAGGCGAGCATTACGCGTTTTCCACCGAAGAGTGGAGTTTAAGAATCAGCTCGGTGATGAACGGCGGCCTTGAACTGGCTGCTGCGCCGAACGGATCGCTGCCGAAAGTTTTGCAAGACGATGGGAATTACGATCAGCATCTGGTTTTGGATAGTTCCCGCATTCGAAGCGAGTTGGGATTCGAAGAGATTATTTCGGAGGAGGACGCAATCTTGGAGACGGTGTTGTGGGAGGCGGCGAACCCGCCTGAAAATGGAGGACCGGGCGAGGACGTTTATGCAGCGGAGGATGCGTTTTTGAAGGCGGTGAAAACGTGAGCGATCATCGGGCGATTGCAGTGGGGCTTTTTAACCGCGTGTGGGAGTTGATGGAAAAAACGGACAGAACTCCGGCGGAGACAGATGAGATGATTCATGGCGCGCACGCATCGCGTTATCATTGGGGGATTGTTGGAACGCCGGAGAACTGGGAGCGGGGCGAGTGGCAGGTTTCACGGGTTTATGCGGTGCTGGGGCGGGCCGAGCCATGCCGAAAACACGCCGAACGGTGCTTGGAGATCTGCATGGAGCACGGAATTGGAAGCTGGGATTTGGCGTTTGCATTTGAGGCGCTTGCGCGGGCGGCGTCGGTTGCGGGAGATTTCGACGAAGCGAAGGCGTTCGCAGAGAAGGCTTACGAAGCATCGAAAGCGATCGAAGACGAAGAAGACCTCGAGCATTTTCACGAGGCGATGGAAACGATTCGCGGGATTCGTTAGTCAGGCGTGCACTGCGGCTCGGTTTTCGAAACTGATGCCGATCGCTTTGAGCGCGTCTTCGATCTGCTTTTTTTGCGCATCGTTCGGCGGGATGATCGGCAGCCTGTAGTGGTGCGTTTGGAATCCGACGAGGGTGAGCGCATATTTGACCGGTGTGGGGCTCGAGGTGCAGAACATCGCTTTGATGACGGGCACGAGCTTTTTGCCGAGCTGGACGGCGTCGAAGGGCGATTTGAAAAACGTTTCCATCATTTCGAAAATCTGTCTGCCCACGACGTGGCCCGCGACCGACACCACGCCGATTCCACCGACAGAGAGGATGGGAAGGGTGAGCAGATCGTCGCCGGAATAGATTCGAAAGCCTTCGGGAACGGACGCTCCCACTTCGGCGATTTGCGAAAGGTTGCCGCTGGCCTCTTTCACCGTGCAGATGTTTGGCACATCGTTCGCGAGTTTGACGAGCGTGGGCGTTTCGATGTTGGTTGCGGTGCGGCCCTGAATGTTGTAGAGCATGACCGGAAGATCGGTGGTTTGGGCGACGGTTTTGAAATGCTGATACAGGCCTTCTTGGGAAGGCTTGTTGTAATAGGGCGTTACGAGCATGATTCCGTGTGCGCCCATTTCAGTTGCGCCTCCGGTGAGGTGAATGCTGTGCTGCGTGTCATAGGTTCCCGACCCGAAGACGACGGCGGCTCGGTCTTTGACGGCATCGAGCACGACGCGCAGAAGTTCGAACTTTTCGGAATCGGAGAGCGTGGGTGATTCTCCAGTGGTTCCTGCGACAACCAGGCCGGTGTTTTTCTGTTCATCTACCAGGTATGCGGCGAGGCGTTCGGCTTCGGCGTAGTTGACTGACCCGTCGCTTTTCATCGGCGTGGCCATTGCGGTGAGCAGCGGGCCCCACTCTTTCGGTGATTTGAATGCTCCCATGTGAGTTCTCCTTGTGCGATGTTACCTATTGAGACGCGAGCGGTTCGGCGATCAACTCTTGCGCGGCGAGTTTTTCAGCGATCTGCAGGGCGTTGAGCGCTGCGCCTTTCAGGAGTTGATCGCCGCATGCGAACACGCTCACGCAGTTGGGGTTGGTGGCGTCTTGACGGATTCTGCCGACCAGAACGTCCTCTTCTCCGGCGGCTTGGATCGGCATGGGGAACGTGTTGTTTTGACGATCGTCAACGAGTTTGATGCCTGGGAAAGCCTCGTAGGCTTCGCGCATGGCTCCGACGGCGGGCGCGGGCCCATCGAACTGCACGTTGATGCTGAGGCTGTGGGCGCGGAGAACGGGCACGCGCACGCAGGTGATTTCGATGGCAAGGCCCGGAGATTCGAGGGTTTTTCGGGTTTCTTGAATCACTTTCCACTCTTCTTGGTTGTAGCCGAATTCGTTGATCGGCGTGTTGTGACTGAACAGATTGCCTGCGATGGGAAACGGAAACACTTGCGGGGTGAGCGGCTTTGAGTCAGCGAGCTCGCGGGTTTGACGTTCGAGTTCCTGCATCGCCCTTGCTCCTGCGCCGCTGACGCTTTGATAGGAACTTGCTACGATGCGCGCAATGCGGCCGAACTTTCTGAGCGGCGCGACCGCCATCATCAGAATAATGGCCGTGCAGTTGCCGACCGGAAACAGCCGGTGCGAGGGACGCACAACATGCCAGTTGATTTCGGGCACGACGAGCGGAACTCCTTCATCCATGCGGAAGGCGCTGGAGTTGTCAATGACAACGGCGCCTTTTTGCAAGGCGATGGGCGCCCATTGACGTGCGGCTTCCGATCCTGCCGAAAAGAACGCGATATCAACGGCGTCGAACGCGTCAGCCGAAACGGCTTGGACGGGCACGTTGTGCGATTTGAATTTCAGAAGTTTTCCGGATGAGCGCTCGCTGGCAAGGAGCCTGACCGCGGACACCGGAAACTGTCTGCGGGCGAAAAGCCTGAGGAACTCCTGCCCCACAGCACCGGTTGCGCCGAGAATCGCGACGCGATACTGTTTCATTGTCGAAGATTACCTTTTGTCAGGCGGCTTCTTCGAATTCGATGCTGCGCACGGCGACTCGATTTCTTCCGGCGGCTTTGGCATCGTAGAGAGCGTCGTCGGCGGCTCTTACCAGCTGGTCGCCTTCGATGGGCAGGCCGGGATGCTCCGCGAGTCCGAAACTTGCGGTGATTGCGCGATACGGGTTTTGGATTTCGGAGATCCGTTTGCGAATGCGCTCTGCCATTTTGACTGCCGATCTCAACGACGCATTGACAAACAGAACGCAGAACTCTTCACCACCGTAGCGCGCGACAAAGTCCAATTTGCGGACGCTGGACTTGAGGGTCTGCGCGACAGCGATGAGGATTTCGTCCCCGGCTTGGTGTCCGAATTCGTCGTTGAACTTTTTGAAATGGTCAACATCAATCATCGCAAGCGTAAACCGCTGACCACGCTCGGCTTGTTCGAGGCAGATTGCGAGGCGGTCCATGAGCGCGCGGCGGTTCGCGATTTTTGTAAGCCCGTCGGTAACGGCCATTTCGGAAAGCTTGCGATTGGCTTCCTCGATTTTGGAGTTTGCGGCTCGAAGTTCCTTCATTTTGGTTCGAAGTTCTGCTTCGATTTTTCGAAGCTGGGAGATGTCAACGGCGGTGGCCAGGCATCCGCTGATTTTGTTGTTGTAACCGACCATGGGATAGCCTGAAACGAGCAGCACTCTGTCGCCCGCTTTCCACTCTTGATCTACGAACGGCACGCCTTGAAACACGGCGTGAATTGCATCGAGCGCCTTTCGTGTGAGCAGTTTTTTTCCGATGACGGAGCGCATCGGCTTTTCGACGGCGCGGTCTGCCGGCACTCCAAAAATCTCTTCGGCCTTTTTGTTCCATTCGAAGATCTTGGTGGATTCATCGCACGAAAATCCTGCGACGGGGATTTCGCCGAACAGCTGCTCGAACCTTCGGTTTGCCTCCTGCGCATATTCGGAAGTCCGCTCGGCCTGAGCGAGCAGCCTTTCGACTTCCTGCTGCTTTGTCAAGAGCACTGCGTTGGAATGTTCGAGCTGCGCTCGACTTTCTTCAAGCTGGAGGTTTTGCTCTTTCAGGTGGTGCTCCATCTTGATGATGCGCGTTCCGACGGCCATTCGGCATTCCAGTTCTTCCAAGTCAATCGGTTTGGCGAGCACGTCATCTACGCCGCTTCGAAGTGCTTGAAACCGGTCGTCGCGCTCATCTCGGCTTGTGAGAAGGATGACATAACTGTACGGGCGGTCTTTGAGTTCGCGCAATCGTCGGCAGAGTTCCACGCCTTCGATGCCGGGCATCATCCAGTCGGAAACGACCACGGGAAAGTGCTCGTTTTGAATCGCGTTCCAGGCTTCAAGGCCGTTGAAAACGCATTGGCAATCGTATCCGAACTTCGTGAGAAGCCGGTTGAGAAGTTTGTTCGTAACGACGTCGTCTTCTGCGATTAGTACTCTCATATCACGTCCTGGTGTATGGTTTGTTGTTTGAGCGGCGTCCTGATGGAACGTGTCATGCGGTAATGCTGCCTGCCGGGCAACATCATGCTGCACTTTGTGCGGCGCCTTCCCACCACGTTTTGATGCGCGCGTATTCAGCCGCGGCTTGACTCAGAAGCGACTTGAGTCCGGGCTTGTCTGCCCGTTTCGATTCGTTCTCTATTTGGAAAGCGATCTCTCCCAAAATGCTGCTGCCGATGCTTCGGCTGCTGCCTTTCAACGCATGAGCGGCAAGTTTCAGTTCACCCCAATCTTCTGCCGCAAGAAGCGCGGTCATTCGATCAAGAAGATCGTTTGCGCTGACCAGGAACTCCTCGATCAGTTCGGCGAGAAACCGTTCATCGGAGCCTGTCAGCTCTTTCAGATATCGCAAGTCAAGCGGGCTCGGGTTCATTCAGATTTCCTCCACTGGCCTGATGTCCGGCAGCGCGACCAGAAAGCACACCCAAAGGAGGATTATCGGAGGCAGGCGGGAATGTCTTCCCAGCAAAGGTTCTTGGAATGCGGGGACGGGCAGAAACCCTAAAGTTTTGCGCTAAGTCCTTGCGCCATTTTGATTTCGCCGCCGAAGTTCACGGTGAAGGCGGTGCGATGGGTTACGGCTTCGAGAAGGCCCTCGGCGGAGGGGTGTCCGTTTCCCGATTTCTTGACGCCGCCGAACGGCAGGTGCACCTCGGCGCCGATGGAAGGCAGGTTGACGTAGCCGAGACCGTATTCGGCGTTGTCGCGCACGTAGCGCCATTTTCTGTAATCTTCGGTGCAAACGGCCATGGCGAGTCCGTAATCGGTGTCGTTATAGATTTCGACGGCGTTCTCGACACCGTCGCAAGGGATGATGGCGACGTGGGGGCTGAACGCTTCTTCGCGCAGGCAGAACGTGTTGGGGCGATAATCCATTCGATAGATGAACGGGCTGACGAAATTGCCGCATTCGAATTCCGGCCCTTCGAGCACGCCGCCGTTTCGGAGCACATCTGCGCCTTCTTCGCGAGCCTTTTGGTTGTGAAACAGAAACTTTTGCACGCCTTCTTTGTTGATGAGAGGGCCCATGAACACGTCTTCGCTGAGACCGTTGCCGATTTTGATGCGGTCTGCCATCTGAACAAACTTTTCCTGGTATTCGTCAACGATCTTTTTGTCCACGATGATGCGGTTGGATGTGACGCACCGTTGTCCGGAAGTTTTGAACGCGCTGAGGATTCCTGCGGGAACTGCGATGTTAAGATCGGCATCGCTGAGCACGATGACCGCGTTTTTGCCGCCCATTTCGGTGGCTGCGAATTTGTAGGCGTCGTTGGCGGCCTGTTTTTGAACCAGTTTGCCCACGTTGTAACTTCCGGTGAAAAGAATCACATCCACGTTTGGATGCGCGGTGAGCGGCGCGCCGACGGTTTCTCCCATTCCGTGAACGATGTTCACGACTCCCGGCGGGAACCCTGCTTCGTGCATCAGGCTGATGAGATGATGCGCGCAGAGCGGAGTTTCTTCGCTCGGCTTTAGGATGACCGTGTTGCCGGAAACGAGCGAAGGACAGATCTCCCACATCGGAATCGCCATGGGAAAGTTCCAAGGTGTGATGCAGCCGACGACGCCTTTCGGCTTGCGGCGGATGTAAGCGTCTTTTTCGGGAATCTCGCTGCTGATGACGCTGCCAACGGGCATGCGGCCGAGGCTTGCGGCGAACTGCACCATGTGCAGCGTTTCCACGACATCGGCTCTTCCTTCGTTAATCGGCTTGCCGCATTCGCGGGTTACGAGGCGGCTCATCTCTTGCAGATCGCGTTTGATGAGTTGGGCAAACTTGTCCAGGTAGTCTGCGCGCGTTACCCAACTCAGCTGGCTCCACTTATGAAATGCGTTTCGTGCTGCGGCAACGGCTTCATCCACATCGGCGGCGGCGGAATCCGGTGCGGTTCCGATGATTTCGTTGGTGTTCGCGGGGTTGCGGCTCTCGAATGTTTTTCCGGTGGTCGAGGCTTTCCAAACACCGTTAATGTAGTTTTTGGCTTCGATCGGCTGCATCGTGGAGTCTCCTGAAAATGATGTTTACGAGTATACCTTTCGGCCCGGTCTTGTCCCTTTCGAAACGGAACGGAAAACTGCGATGAAGGGGAGGATCGCTCATCTGGAGTGTTGGCTGTGCGGGGCCCGGTATGGGTGGGAAAAGCCGATCGGCCTTTGCACATGCGGCAAGCCGTTGAAAGTGGTGTATTCCCTGCCCGAAAAGTTTGAGGTTGACGAAACGAAAGGCTCTATGTGGCGGTATGGGAGCGTGCTTCCATGCGAAGAGTTGAGTTTGGGAGAAGGGTTTACGCCGCTTTTTCGGGCTGAGCGGCTGGGCGCTGGAATTTGGGTGAAAGATGAAAGCGTGAACCCAACGGGATCGTTCAAAGCGCGAGGTATGGCGGCGGCGGTCGGAGTGGCGAAGCAGCAGGGTGTAATTCGCGCGGCTGTTCCAAGCGCGGGAAATGCGGCAGGAGCGTTAGCGGCTTATGCGGCACGCGCCGGAATCGAAGCGCATGTTTTTATGCCTCGGGATACTCCTCGAGCGTGCGTTGTGGAGTGCGAGATTTTTGGAGCGAAGGTAACGCTGATTGACGGGTTGATTACGGACTGCGCTTCTGCGATGCGCGAAATGATGGAGGGCGAGTATCTGGATGTGAGCACGCTGCGCGAACCTTATCGAATCGAGGGCAAAAAAACGATGGGATATGAAATCGCGGAGCAGATGAACTGGACGCTGCCTGATGCGATTGTTTATCCAACAGGGGGCGGCACAGGACTCATCGGAATGTGGAAAGCGTTTGATGAACTGGAACAGATGGGAATGATCGGCAGTAAACGCCCTAAGATGATGAGTGTGCAAGCCGAGGGGTGTCAGCCGATTGTGCGGGCATTTGAAAACGGTTCGCGTTTTGCCGAAGAGCATGTTGGGGCAAAGACGATCGCTTCGGGGCTTCGCGTTCCCAAAGCGATCGGCGACTTTATCATTTTGGATGCGATTCGAGAATCGGGAGGGGCGGCTGTGGCCGTTTCCGATGACGCGATGGTTTCGGGCGCGAAGGAGATGAGCGCAAAGACAGGGATTTGTGCGTGCCCCGAAGGCGGTGCGTGCCTTGCGGCGTATCGGCAGTTGGTGGCGCAAGGTTTTTTGTCGGAGGGCGATGAAGTGGTGCTTTTCAACACGGCTTCGGGGTTGAAATACCAGGAGGCGCTTGCGCGGTAGTCTTCCGCTTATGGTTTTTGCGACGATAGCGATGACGATGATTCCAGCGATGACCGAGAGCAGTTTGAAGCCGATGATCGAGCAGTTCGCGGCCGATGTCGAGAGCATCGAGCGCAAATATGAGACGCCGTTTTCGAAGATGGGCGAAGATCGGCTGCGGAAGTTTTTTCAAGATGAGCGCTCGCTGCTTTCGCGGCAGAACTTTGGCGCGTTGAACCGCGATGGTCAAGTGGACTATCTGCTGTTCGACAGTTATTTGAGGCACCGGATGCGGCAGATGGAGATCGCCGATAAGCAGTTCGATGAGATCAGGCAGTTCGTGCCGTTTGCGGAAACGATTACGAACCTGGAGGATAACCGGATTCTCGGCAAGGCGCTCGATGCTGAAAAGGCCGCGCAGATTGTGAACGAACTGAAAAAGAGCGTGGACGAAACAAAGTCGAACATCGAGACGCGGATGCGAACCGAGACTTTCAAAAGGACGACAGCCAACCGTGCGAGCATGGCGGTTTCGCGCTTGCGAAGTGCGCTGGAGACGTGGTTTAAGTTTTATGACGGCTATGTGCCGACGTTCGGCTGGTGGGTTTCGGCGCCGTTTAAGTCGGCGGACGAGGCGCTGGCGGGCTATGCGAGGTTTTTGCGCGAGACGGTTGCGAAGATTCCTCCGGGCAATGACAACTTTATTGTGGGCGATCCGATCGGGCGCGAAGCGCTCTTAGAAGAACTGAAGTTCGAGATGATTCCTTATACGCCCGAGGAGTTGGTTCAGATCGCAAACAAAGAGTTTGCATGGTGTCAGAGCGAAATGATCAAAGCCTCGCGCGAGATGGGCTGCGGCGACGATTGGAAAAGGGCTTTGGAGATTGTGAAGGAAGACCATGTGGATGCGGGCCAGCAGACCGAATTGGTGCGCAGGCTTGCCGAAGAGGCGATTAAGTTTGTGGAAGATCGCGATTTGGTAACGATTCCTGAATTGGCCAAGGAGACGTGGCGGATGGAGATGATGTCGCCGCAGATGCAGCTTGTCAATCCTTTCTTTTTGGGCGGCGATACGATCATGGTTTCGTATCCAACCGATGCGATGTCGCAGGATCAAAAGATGATGAGCATGCGCGCGAACAACGTGCATTTTTCGCGGGCGACGGTGTTTCACGAACTGATTCCGGGTCATAACTTGCAGCAGTTTATGAACGCGCGTTATGCGCAATACCGGCGGATTTTCAGCACGCCGTTTTGGACGGAGGGTTGGGCGCTGTATTGGGAGATGTTGATGTGGGATTTGGGATTTCCGAAGTCGCCGCAGAACCGCGTGGGGATGCTGTTTTGGCGGATGCATCGGTGCGCGCGGATCATTTTTTCGCTGGGATTTCATCTTGAGACGATGACCCCCGACCAGTGCATCGAACTTTTGGTGGACAAGGTGGGGCATGAGCGGAGCAGCGCCGAGGCCGAGGTGCGGCGTTCGCTGAGCGGTGCCTACCCGCCGCTTTATCAGTGCGCGTATATGTTGGGCGCGCTTCAGTTTCGGTCTTTGCATCACGAGTTTGTGGACTCGAAGAAGATGACGGACAAGCAGTTTCACGACCGGATTTTGCAATCGGGGAACATGCCCGTGGCGATGATTCGGGCACTGTTCGGCGATGGGAAACTTTCGAAGGATTTTGATGCTGCGTGGCGGTTTTATGACCTGGCGGCGCAAAACGGCCCCAAATCTAAATAAGATTCAAACAGGTGAAGCCGTTTAATGCATGTGCGCGACCGCGCAAGGAGAAACAGATGAAAAGATTGATAGCGCTGGCAGTTCTGGGGTTGACAGCCCAGGCGTTTTCGCAAGGGCCGGGGCCGGGCGGTGCGCCGCCTCAGGGCCCTCCACGCGGCGAAATGCGGATGATGGGCGGCGGAGCGATGATTCTTGGCATGCCCGAAGTTCAGAAAGAGCTGAACTTGACCGAGGAGCAGAAGCAGAAGATTCGTGAGCTCATGCCGAGGCCGAGGTTCGGCGGCCCAGGCGGCCCAGGCGGCCCAGGCGGGCCCGGCGGGCCTGGCGGACCGCCACCCCAAGGCGGCGGCGACCCGCAGGGACCCCCTCGAGGAAACCCGCAGGGCGAACTGAATGCAAAACTGAAAGAGATTCTGACGGAATCGCAGTTCGCGCGGTATAAGCAGCTCGACCTTCAGTTTCAGGGTCCGATCGCGGCGATGCGTCCCGACGTTGGAAAGGAACTCGGAATCACCGAAGATCAGCGGCAGAAGATCCGCGAGATTATGGAGCAGAATCGGCCGGCTCCTCCTGATCCGAACGGCGAGCGGCCCGACCCTGAGACGATGTTCAAACAGATGGAGGCACGACGCGAGAAAGTGAACGCCGCGGTGTTGGCGCTGTTCAGCTCTGAACAGAAATCGAAATGGGCGCAGATGACCGGCAAGCCGTTCAACTTCAATCGGCATCCAGGACCCCCGCCGCCCGGTGGTTGATTTCGCGCAGCGGCCGTGAAGATTCTGTTGATCGAAGACGACATCGTTATTTCGGATCAGATCGCACGGTATTTGCAGAAAGAGCGGTTCCAAGTCGAGACGAAAAGGAGCGGCCCGCGCGGCGAGCAGGCCGCTCTTTCATCTCATTACGATCTTATTATCTTGGACATTATGCTTCCTGAGCGCGACGGATGGACGGTTTGCGAGAACCTGCGCCGCGCGCATCTTACGACTCCGATTTTGATGCTGACGGCGCGTGATTCGGTGGAAGACCGCATCAAAGGTTTGGAGGGCGGCGCTGATGATTATCTTCCGAAGCCGTTCGATGTGCGCGAGCTAACGGCTCGGATTCAGGCGCTGATGCGTCGGGATAAAATTCATCGGACGGGCCGCATCGTTGTTGCGGATTTGGAGATAGACACCAAAGCGCACACCGTTACGCGCGGCGGTGTGGAGATTGCGCTGACAAATCGGGAGTTCAGCCTTTTGGAGGCGCTTGCGCGCAACGAAGGCAGAACTTTGACGCGCGAGGCGATCGTGGAGCGCGTTTGGGCAAACGAAGACAATCTTCCGAACAGCGTGAATTTTCATATCGCATCGCTGCGAAAAAAAATTGACGCGGAGTTCGAACCGAAACTGATTCACACGGTTTATGGAATCGGCTATGTGTTGAAGGTGCAGCCCGGTTGAACTCGTTTCGCACTCAGATGCTTTTGGTGGTTTGCGGCTCGGTCGTTGCGGCGATGCTTGTGCTTGGGATTGCGATCATTACGATTAACACGCGCCAGCTTCAATCGGGTTTAGATCACGAGCTGGTGGAGCGAGCGAACGGAATGGCTCGGCCGGGGCCGCCGCCCCCGCCGCCGGGCGGGCCGATGCGAGCCCCCGAGGATGAGCCCGATTTGATCGCTTCGATTCGTCGTCCACGGATGATCATGGCGGATGCGCTTTTTGGAACGATGCCGATGCCGGGCGATCTGTTCGACGAGGCGGCGGTGCGTTTGGCAGCGAACGGAAGCCCGTCGTTTTCGGATTGCGAGTATCGGGGCGAACCTGTGCGGGTTTACACTGCGCCGATTGTCCGCGGGAGGATGCTTGCCGGCGTGGTTCAGGTTGCGCATGAAACCCGCGGGATTGCGGATGTGCGCGAAGTGCAGTTTCGAACGCTGATGATTGTGCTTCCGTTCGCGCTGATCGGTTCGGTTTTGTTGGGCTTTGCAGTAACGGGTCGCGTGATGCATCCGATCGGTGCGATGCAAAATGCTGCGAAAGCGATCGCGGATGGAGATTTCGGCGCACGCATTCAAACTCACGGTTCGGACGAATTCGCGAAACTTGGAGAGCAGTTTAACGCGATGGCAGGGCGTGTGGAGGAAGCGGTGTCGGGCCTGAGACAATCTTTGGAGCAGCAGCGGCGGTTCACTGCCGACGCCTCGCACGAACTGCGCACGCCTCTGACACGGCTGCAACTTGCGGCGAGTGCCGCGCAAACGGGTTCAGAAGAGGAGATGCGCCGTGCGCTCAAAACGGCGGAAGATGCCGGAAAAGAGATGGCGGCGCTGGTGAGCCAGCTGTTGACGTTGGCAAGCGCGGACGCGGGCCGAATGGAGATGCGATTTGAAACGTTTGATCTGCGCGTGGCTGCCGCGGAAGCGGTTTCAAAAACGATGGGCGGCGAAACGTGCGAAACCGCATTCGCATCGGACGCCGTAACGGTGCTGGGTGACGAGGCGCAGATGGAAAGGGTTTGCACGAATCTTTTGGAGAATGCGCGAAAGTATGCGAAAGGAGCGCGCATATCGGTGCGGGTTTTTCGTGAAAACGGTTTTGGAGTGCTGCAAGTGCAGGATGAAGGGATTGGGATCGAGGCGCGGCATCTGCCGCATCTGGTGGAACGGTTTTATCGGGTTGAGGATGCACGAACGCGCGACGCCGGCGGCGCAGGGCTGGGGCTTGCGATCGTGGATGAGATTGTGAAGGCGCATCACGGCGAGCTGAGAATCGAAAGCGAGCCAGGAAAGGGAACGCGTGTGACCGTTCGAGTTCCGGAGGTGAAGTGAAAAGAAGCGAAAATGGGCGCGCACTTGAGAGGGCTACGCCACGCGTTCAGATTCCCCGCGCTCCCACATCATTTTTGCAAACGACGTGGCGAGGTACGGATCGAACTGTGTGCCTGCGCCTTTCACGATCTCTTGAAGCGCGGTATCCATATCGAGACCTTTGCGATAGGGGCGGTCGCTGGTCATCGCGTCATAGGTATCGGCGATGGCGATCATGCGCGCAAGGCGCGATATGGCGGTTCCTGCCAAGCCGTCGGGATACCCATTTCCATCCCATCTTTCGTGGTGGCTGCGCACTCCGGAAAGCGCGTCGGCAAGCTGCGGCACTTTTTTCACGATGACTTCGCCCAGCACAGGATGTGTTTCAACGATCGCACGCTCTTCGTCGGTTAGGTTCGACTGTTTGTTGAGAATGTGATCGGGCACGCCGATCTTGCCCACGTCGTGCAGCGTGCCGGTGCGATAGGTGAGTTCAACTTCTTCTTTGTTTCCGCCAAGATACTCGCACAGCCAAGAAGCGAATTCTGCCACGCGCTGCGAATGTCCGCGGGTGTAAGCGTCTTTTGCGTCAACGGCGGCGGCAAGCGCTTGAATGGTTGCGATGCTCGCATCTTGAAGATATTGGGAAAGCTGATAAGGATCGGAATTTTCTGCTCCGGGAATGCGGTCGAACCTGGCAATCTGGTTTGTGCCGATCATTTTTGCTCGCGTGAGTGCCACTTCTGCAGCCAGGCAGAGCGATTCGCCTGTCAACGTGCTGGGCCCTGCTTCGGCGCAGCCGATGCAGCAAGACAGAGCGAGCCGGTTATAAATAGAAAACTGGAGCGTTTCGGCGAAATCGCACGCTTTTTCAAGGGGTGTGAGCGGAAGGATCATCGCGAACCCGTCGCCGCTGTGCCGCGCAAGCAGCGCATAATCGGGTGCTTCGGTTTTCATCAGTTCTGCAACTGATTTGAGCAGTTCGTCGCCGGCGGCGTGTCCTTTCTGTTCATTGATTTTGCTGAATCCGTCGAGATCGAGCAGGAGCAGAGAGACGGGGTTGCCGGATGCGAGTCCGCGTGCGGTTTCTTGGGCGATATTCTCTTTGAACCTGCGATGATTGTCGAGCTGTGTGAGCGGATCGAGATCAATCATCGCGAGCAGTTTTTGTTGACTTTCGCGCAGCGACTCGGTCATTTCGTTGAACGTGATGTTGAGAATGCCGATTTCACTTTGCGAAGCCTCGTCTAGTTTTTCCGGCCATTCGCCGGAGCGCAGTTTGGTCGCAGCGGCGGCGATCTGTTCAAGAGGCCGCGTCACCTTCGCAGAGAGGCGTCCGGACAGAATGACCGCAACCAAAATGCTGCCCAAAATGATAAGAACGAACGTTTGATTGAGCTGTTCGAAATTTTCGATGAGTGCGGATCGGCGATGGAGCACAACGAACTTCACGGGCGCCGAGGCGGGCGAAGCAGACTGGCTGCCTTCGAGCGCCACATATTCCACGCCGGCGATCGTGATCCGCTTCGGCGAGGGGGCACGCAGATCGAGACCGGGCGGAATGGGCTTGGAAGATGCAACAGTGGTGCCGCCGAGCGTGAACGCCACATCGGTAGAAAGCGTATCGCTGAGTTTTCTTGCAAAATCGGTTCCAACTTCCGAGTATGCCAACAGCGCTCCCTGCACGAATTCACTGACTCGTATGGGCACCGCAGTGATCAGCATCATCCGGTTATCGAATTCGATGACGCCTTTGACGGGAGTTCCTTCGAGCGCCTTTTCGAGAAACGGTTTGGACGATTGCTGATCGCTCGATCGAGATGCGCAGCCCACTGAAGCGAGTATCTGCGCGTCGCGGTCGGCGATCACGAGTCCATCGGCGTTCAGCTTGGGAAGATAGTATTCTGCCCGATCGGCAACCGTGTCTTTGTCTCGTGCATTGAGAATGGCGCTTTGGATTGTTGGAAGCTGGGCGATGAGCGTCGTTCGAGATTCAAGGTCGGCGGCGCGTTCGGCGATGAGGTGGCGGATCAGCGACGCTGTGGCTTCGACATCTTTCTGCACGGTTCGCTCCACCTGACGCGTGGTGAGAAACGTGAAGGAGGTGAGCACCACAACGCCGATGGCGAGAATCAACCCGATGAACGTGGCGCTGATCCGAAGTCTGAGCGACGAATTGAGTTTACCGTTTATGAGTCGTAACATCGAAATGCTGCACCGATGAAACTGAGACTTCCCGCGATTCGATTTCGCCCGATTCGTGCCACACGCGCAGGATGTATCGGCCAGGAAGCACTCCGGCGATGCTGAACTTTCCTTTTGCATCGGCGATCGCGTAATAGGGCGTGTCAACAACCATAACATAGGCGCTCATTTCGGAGTGCACATTGCACAAAATGGCCACGAGTCCCGGCCTGTCAAACCGAACCGTTTTTGAGGTGCCTCGGGGATACATTCCCAAGTCGAACCTTTTCGCTTCGAATTCGGCGAAGACGTTGTGAAACACCGTGTCGTTGTTGGGAAAACTGATTGTGGTGCCAACCGTGACCACCGAAATGTGAGGGATGAACTTGCGGTCGCGCTGATCAACCACGGCGTGCGCCAGCGGTTTGGATTTTTGATCGCCTTCGAGATACACGACGGCATTGGCCGCGGGTTTTCCTTTTGATAAAGTTACGTTGCCATCAACCAGGGATGAGCTCAGAATTGCGATTGAGATTGCAGGTATCAGCATACGGTTTTCTTAGAAATGAAGCGATGTTACGATTTGAAACGACCAGCCTTTCAAGCCGGACGCGCCGGGCCCGCTCGCGAATCCGTAGTTGAGATTGGCCGCGAGCATCGGCGTGATGAGCTGGCGGATTCCGATGGTTTGCTGCCGGGTGGCGGCGCTGCCCAGAAACGCCGCTTCTTGAATTCTGATTCCGACTTGGGTGCGGTTCATGCCCACGGGGCGATAAAACGCGTCGAGGTAATAACCGCCCGACCATTCGCCTTGATTGACGCTTCGAATCAGTTCGCCTCGAAGCATGATCCGCGG
This sequence comes from Armatimonadota bacterium, assembly GCA_021324165.1. Classification (GTDB taxonomy): domain Bacteria; phylum Armatimonadota; class Fimbriimonadia; order Fimbriimonadales; family ATM1; genus JAJPJR01. The sequence continues at coordinate 11,794 of JAJPJR010000080.1, read as the reverse complement.
TGCGGTCCATTTGAAATCGAGACCGTAGGCCGTGAAGTCCTCATCTTGCGGGCGGCCGAGTTTTCCCATTGCGTTGGCGCCCAAGATGAGCGGCCCGAATTCCGATTGAACGCGCGCCATTCCGTAGTTCGGGTTCTTCGGGACGATCTGCCAGGAGTCGGTTTTTGGATCGAGCAGACCTGCTTTGATTTCGACGGGGCCGAGAGAGAGCCGCGCATCAATGCCGGCATCGAAACTCCACACTCCGGTGTAATACGGAGTCATCGGAGACATGCGAACGAGCGGCAGTTTGATAAACGCGTTGTACCAATGTTCAGACCAGTCGTTGAAACCGAAGCCGTTTCGGAGCCGGCCGACGCGCACCACGGCTGCGCCGAGGTTCAGGTTGATGCAGGTTTCATCGAGCATCGAGAACGAGGGAAAGATGAGATAGGTGTTGGTAATGCTCAGCTTGTCGTTGAGATCGGCTTTGAGTTCGAGCCATCCGGCGCGCTGATCCAATCCTTTGCCGGCGTAGGTTGTCCAAAAGTAGTTTTCGTAGATGAGGCGGATGGGCTCGGCTTGGCCCGCACAGGCCGAAAAAACCGCCGACACGGCTGCCAGTATCGAGAAGAGTTTTTTCATATTCGCCGCCTTCTGTTTTATGTTCGGCAGTTTTTAGGGGCGAATGGACCTGATAGATCGGTTTAGGTTTTGGCGGTTTGCTGGGTTTTGGCGTTCTCCAAATACTTCAAACAGCACGCGCGGGCGCGCGCGCGAATGCGGTTGATGTACGCCGCTCTTTCGGTGGGCGAAAGGGCGCCGCGTGCATCGAGCAGATTGAACACGTGGGAGCATTTTAGGGCGAGATCGAATGCGGGGTAGACCAGGTGAGTGTCGCCGTTTTCGTTCAGGGCGTACCGTCCCAGCTCTTCATCGAAACCGGCTTTGGATTCCACTACGCGCTTGCTTTCGGCCTCGTACATATCGAAAAGTTTGAACAAGGTGCCGACGTCGGCGAGTTCGAAGTTATAAACGTTGTGTTGAAGCTCGAGGTCGTAATTCACATCTTTGTAGCTGAGATTTTGATTCCATTGAAGGTCTTCCCAAAACGAGAACCCTTCGTTGAGCATAAGGCAGAGCCGTTCGGGGCCGTAGGTGATTTCCGCTGAAACCGGATTGAGTTCGATGCCTCCCATCTGCTGGAAAAATGTGAACTGAGTGATTTCGGCCGCGTTCATCCAGACTTCCCAGCCGACGCCGCTCGCGCCCATGCTTGGCGATTCCCAATCGTCTTCGACGAGCCGGATGTCGTTTTTGTTGACATTGAAACCGATGGCGTTTAGCGATCCGATGTAAATGTCTACGATGTTGTTGGGGCTCGGCTTCATGATGACTTGGTACTGGTAGTACCGTTGGTTGCGCATCGGATTGCGTGTGTATCGGCCGTCGGCGGGTCTTCGGCTGGGCTGGACGTAGGCGACGTTCCACGGTTCGGGGCCGAGGCATTTGAGGACGGTGGCTGGGTGCATGGTTCCTGCGCCGACTTCGACGTCGTAGGGCTGCAGGATGGCGCAGCCTTGTTCGGCCCAGTAATCGTCGAGTGTTTTGATGATCTGCTGCAGGTTCATGGTTGGGTGTGGTGGAGTTTAGATTTCATAGTTTCGGCTGCCTTCTTCAATCTGAAACGGCGGAACGGTTTCTGGATTTGGCGGATGGATTCCCAAGAACTCCTTGTAGATTCTATCTTTGTATGCTCGGCCCAGTTGGTTCACGGCCTCCAGGAAGGCATTATATGTTCCCGGCCCGCCAATTGTGTCCCAAAACTCGTCGCCGATGAGTACGACCGGATCGCGGTGCATGTCGAACCATCGCATCGGGAACGACCATTGGTAATCCGTACGTGATCGGCCGTAAGGGTTGTATGGAAGCGCGAAATATGCGTGCGTTACCTGCATGGGCTGCATTGCATAAAGTTTGAACAGTTTTTCCTTGCTGACCTTGGTTTGGTCGCTGTTCGGCATCGGCGCTTTGAGTTCGAATGCAACTTTTCTGCTCCCGTCTTTTGTTTCTGCATAAACATCGCATTCGACTTCTGTTGGAATGAGCTCACCGCCTCCTTGTTGAATGTATTGAACTTCGTGCGTCCAGTCGGGCTTGATCTTTCGGCCATCGGCATCTTTTCCGTGCTCTAAGCGGCTGAGGACTTCGGCAATTCTTCGCAGCCGTTCAGCGGAAACGTTGCCTTTGATGCGGAATCCCATCTCGCCTCGTCCAAGGCCCTCCTTCGCCGCAACGACGGCTAAAGTTTCCCACGCTTTGCCGAACGGGGTGGTAAACCGCCTTTCAAAGTGAGAGCCTTTAAAGATCTCGTCGGGCACGAGGGCCGCGTACAGCGGCTTTTTTGCGTGGTGGGCTTCTGGCACGAACGGATCGTTCACGAGCACGTTGTCCATGACCCTGTCCATCATTCTGCGAATCACCTGTTGAATGGCGTTCTTCACTTCTTTCGAACTTGACATTATCGCTTGCGCCAAATGAACACTGATTCGAAGAACGCGTTGTTCCGGCGGCCCGTTCTTCGATTGACATGCCTGTGCAAAACGGCTTCAGTTTCGACTCCGATCAGCTCAGCGATGCGCGGATACAAATTGTGTTTATCGCCGGCAACGACGATGATCGGTCCTCCACTGGGCATTTTCTTGACGAATCTATCGAAGACGTTTGCTATCGCTTCTTGATATTTTCGTTTAGCCCGCTCGCTCTGCCCGTTGGCTGCGGCGCCTATCTCTTCCGATCTTCGATCTTTGAGGCCAAGCAGATGGTAGGCATAAGCGTGCTGTTCGTGGTAATCAATCAGTCCGACATAGGGCGGGCTGGTGATGATTCCGTCTATTTTGGCAACCCGCGCTTTTGCGCTGTCGGCATGAATGATGGTGACGTCAGCGTCTGTTCTGAGGGCTTGAAACTCTGCCACTCTTGCGACAGTGTCGGCCGCATACCGTTCGAGGAATTTCATCGCATCGCGCGTCGGTTCGCAGGTTCTGGAATGTTTGTAGCAGTAATAAGGCTCTGTGGTCGGCTGCTTCGGAAAATCCAAGTCGAAGTGAGTCGTAAGTCGAGCCGACCTTGCGGCGCGGCACAGTATTACCTTCAAAATCAGTTCGTATCTGGGGTTTGCGCGCATGATCGCGCTTCGAAATGTCAAAAGTTCGCGAAGCGCTTCGGGCGCATACCAATGCCGCAGATAGTCGCTGTCCACTGGTTCATCATCCGTCATTTCATCATCGAGTTCTGGAATTCGTGCAGCTGTACAGTTAGTTCGACGCACGGCGTTGATCGCGTCTCTAACCTCTGATTCAAGTTTTGCTGGGTCGCACCGCTCCGTCTTTGCTCTCATCAGCAAAACGTTGAACGCGGAGATGTCATAGCCGATGGAATGAATGCCGAGTTCGTTCGCTTGGACAAGCGTTGTTCCCGACCCTGCGAACGGGTCGGCAACCGTTTGACCAGGTTGAAAGTATTTTCTGAGAAATACTTCCACGAGCTGCGGAATGAACTTGCCGAGATATGGGTGCAGGCGATGAACGTGCTTTGTTCTCTGCTTTTCTGGCAGATCGCGCTCGCGCCAATTGAGGTTGAGCGACTCCAGCGGCGTTTCCGGTGACACCTCTGCGGCGATCGTGGGTTTCGCGTCCGCGTACGCCTCGATGACCCGCGTTTCTTCGCGCGTCGAGGCTCCGCTTGGCATAGAGACACAATTTACCCCGCAGCCTTCATCTGTCGAGAAAGCCTACTTCTCCCCGTCGCACACCACGCGCATGCCAACGAACCAGCCGTCCGAGAGCCACCAGCGCGACTTTGGAATCTGCGGATCGGTGTATTGCCAATCGGGAGCGTAATAACGCCGAACCGAGGGCGTCATGTCCGCAGCCTTATACGTGTAATCTCCGCCGCACAAAACCGGCTTGCCGGAAAGATCCACCGCCCATTCACCCACGTTGCCCAGCACGTCGTACAAGCCGAGCGCATTCGGAGCGCGCTTCCCCACTTGGCCCGTTCCATCTCCGCTGTTGCCTGCATACCATTCGCGTTTGGCAAGTTCTTCTTCGGACATTTTCCATTCGCCCGATTTGCCTTCGCGCGCGGCGAACTCCCATTCTGCTTCCGTGGGCAGTCGGTATTTTTTCTTGGTGACCGAACTCAGCCATCGGCAGAACATCGTCGCCGTGTCGGAAGTGATGTTGATGACGGGATACCCTTTGTGCCCCCAGCCGAGATCGGGAAGATGATAACTTCGGCTCGGCCTTGCGATTGCGTCGGGCGGAAACTTGGTCTGATCATACGGTTTGCTCGGCTCGCCGCTGATGATGAACGCATCGAAAACTTCCCACGGCAGTTCGGTGGATCCCATGAAAAACGGCTTTACCTCGACGGTTTTGCCAGCGATGGTTACCTTGCCTCCCGGAACCGGAACCATCCGCAATTCCACAGCGTATTGGGCAAGCTTTTCGGTAAACGGCTGCCGATCGAAAAGCGCCAGAAGGAGCGGAACGAAAGTCAAAACTCGCGTTCCTTTTTGATTCCGGGTTCGGGAATCGGATAACGGCCATCGGTCAGCGGCATGAGCGGCGATGCGGATTCGTAAGTGAGTTTATCCACGTCGGGTGCGAATTCGTGATCGCATTTCAGCATCTGTTCGAACGTGATTTCTTGTCCCGTGTGGGCGGCCATGCGTCCCATTGCGGTTACCAAGCAGGTTTCCACACCGGTTTTGAGTTCGTTGTGCGGCTTGCCGTCGCGGATTTTTCCGATCAAAACTTCCCACTCGTTTTGATAAGGGTTGCTTTTGTCGGTTGACTGCCATTGGCGGTTGGAATCTTCGATGTTCTGGCCCTTATAGATGGCTTGCGGACCGCCGAAATCGCCCGATTTGGCAACCACCGCCACGCCTTTAGAACCGTGCACATAACTGGAATAGATTCCTGCGGCTCCTTCGATGCACCTGCCTTCGAAATAAAACTTATCGCCTTCGGCAAACGTGTATTCCACGGCATAACTGTCGAAGTTTTGATCAACGAACGGCACGCCGTCGCGATTGGTTTTGTAATGCCGCCCTCCGACGCCCTGCGCTTTGATGGGCAGGGCGCCGCGCATCCAGCAAAGGTGATCAATGTGGTGAATATAAAAGTCGGCGTAGCATCCGCCGCTTGCCCAAAGAAAACTGTGAAACCGTCTGATCTGATATTCAAGGTGCGACATGTCGTCGGGCTTTTGAACGGATTGCGATGAAGCCGCGGGTCCGTGCATTCGGTATCCGCGCATCAGGTGGATTTCGCCCAGGTCGCCATTTTTGATTCTTTCGGCGAGCTGCTGCATTCCCACACAGTGGCGCGACATCAAGCCGACTCCCACTTTCAACCCGGCCTGCATCGCTTGCGTGTTCAGTTCGAGCATTCTTCGACTTGTTGGGCCGTCCACGCAAACCGGCTTTTCCATAAAAACGTTCAGCTTCTTTTCGATCGCGTACTTGAAATGCACCCACCGAAAAGCAGGGGGCGTGGTGAGAATCACCACATCGCCGGGGCGGAGAACGTCCATCGCATGCTTGTATGCATCGAATCCCAAGAACCGCCGCTCGGGCGGAACGTCCATTTTGTCGGCGATGTTTTTCTGAAGGTTTGTGAACGAGTCGTCCAAGCGATCTTTGAACACATCGGCCATGGCAACCAGCTGCACGGGCCCGCGCTGAACGCTCACGGCGTTTACGGCAGCTCCGCTTCCCCTTCCGCCGCAGCCGACCAGCGCCACTTTAATCGTGTCATCGCCTGCGATGTGGAAGGATTTTCCTTCCAGGTTGGGAAGCATCGAGGCGACGGCGAGCCCGCCGGCGGCGTGCAAAAACTGTCTTCGAGTGGGTTGCGGTTTTGGGGCGTTCATGATTGTGGGTTAAACCTGACGCACCTATTGTATCGCAAACCGGCGGCGGGCGGGGCATCCGGGAGTTATGATCGGGGGCTTTGAAGAATCTGAAACACCATTCCCATCTGCTTTTTGCCATAAACGGGGAGGATGTACCGGCGGGCTTTCGCAAACGGCTTCCCTGAGTGAATTCCCCACGCTTTGAGTGCGGCCGCTAACGTTCTTGCCTCCCGCTTCGTGCGAACCGGAAGACGCACCTCGTAACCCTTTTTGTAGACAGCCGGGCCCTCTTCGGCCTGCCTGAACGGATCGCGGACACGGCAGCAGCCGCCGTGTTCAAACGCTTCGATGATCAGTGTTTTTGCTCGTTTCTTTGTGATGGCCGCCATTTTGGCAAATAGGGCGGGAGGCACGCAACGCCCCTAAAAGCCGCGAGCCGGCGCAAGCGCCGGCTCGGTTCACACTCCGTCTGGTCGGACTTATTTCTTGGAAGAGCCTTTGCCCTTCTCTTTTCCGCCCGAGGACTTCGGTTTTTTCTCTTGTTTGCCTTTCTTTTTTGCCATACAGCGTCAGCCTCCTTCTGAAGGTTCTGAATTTACCACTCCCATTCGAGAATCGCTTTGATAATCGAGGATTGCCCTTCGGGGTGGCTGATCGGAACGAGCCAGGTTGCCAGACCGTTCAGGTGCTTGTTCACTTTGCAAACGACCACGGGGCCGAGCCAAAGGGTGTGCTCTTGAAAGTCGAATTGCGATTCGAAACCGCCTCTCCATCCAAGCAGGTAGCCGTGCTCTTCCTCTTTCACCGGTTTGCTCAGCGGCCGCACATATCCGAACAGCACCTCGCTTTCTTTCGCCTTTTCTCCTCCGAGCTCCTGCCCCACGTTCAGGTTCAGCGAAAAATCTTCGCCTTGCGGAGTGTAATAGGAAAAGATGAACTTGAGTTCGCCGTGGTCGTTCTCTTCTTCGTCCACGGGGTGTTCGTATTCCACGTTGAGCGCGGGCAGAATGGTGTTGTAAGCGAAGTTGAGGAAGTTGAACCGAAGTTCAACGTCATAACCGTCAATGTGCCAGTCTTCTTCCGAATCGCGGTGAAATTCGATTCCCGGTTCGATCGCGAAATGGTCGGTGATTCCGAGTTCGAACTCGAACTCTTGTATCCAAGTTTGGTCTTTTGCCGAATAGGACGTGCGCGATTCAAGCTCTTTTTCTCCGGCAAACGGCAGATACCAGTCGCGGATGAAAGTGAAATCACGGTGATGCGCTTCAGCGCGAGTGACGAGACCGGCGACCGCGGTGCAGGCAGCGATCGCAGCATAGATTCTGAAATGCATTTCCCCTCCTGAATCGGGTGTGTATACCCGAACGTTCGAGCGGGCCCGCAACCCTGAATTTCCCCGGATTCAGAGATCGAATCGGGAAGGGTCAATCGTGGGGTTGAGTTGGAGCGCGATTACCCTGGCGTCAATATAGGTTTTTTTGGACGAGATTTCGGAGCCGAGCGTCCTGTAGATGAGGCTGCTGGCAGGGTCAATAAAGTAGTCCACGGTGATGTCCTCCGCGGAATCGGTTTCCCGGAGCACCGTCCATTTTTTGTCGTTCCATGGCACGCTTGTCAGGACTTGCAGTTTGCTGTGGGCCATGTTTCCGCCCTTGCCCACAGAAAGTTCATGCTCAGCGTCATAAAAGCAGATCGTTTCCAAATTGGTAGGCAGATTGGCGCTCAAGGTTTTGAAGGAGAAACTAAACTCGCGCCTCTTTCCTGCAGAAGTGAAGATCGCGATCGCCTTGCCGTTGCAGATGAGGCGAAAAGGCGCCTGCGGCGGCACGGTGAATTCAGCCCGAAGTTTGCTCGGACTCATGTATTCGTAATTCACCGACCCTGTGACGGTCGGACCTGTCGAATCGGCCGCTTCGAACTGAACCGTGAACTTGGCCGACTTCACCGCTTGATACGCAGCGCGCATCTTGGCAAGCAGCGCTTCGGCTTCGGGAGGTGTTTGCGAAACGAAGGCAAGTGGGGTCAATGCGATCATCGTTTGTATCTTTACCCGAAGTGATCAGTTTTCGGCATCGCCGTTCAAAACTTTGTGCCCCCATTGCGTTTGAAGCGTCAACTGGGGGCACAGGGCATCCATGCCGAGCGAGGGCGCGCTATCGAATCGTGAAAGTGATTCGGGCGCGGTTGGCATCGCCATGACCAACAACCGTGATTGGCGAACCGCGATAACCCGACACATCGCCGCTGATTCTTCCGGTGTTCAGGTTATAGACGATATCGAGTTCGCGGGCACCGCGCATAGGGTTGATGTCGCAGCGGTCGTCGCGGCCCTCGATGCCGCCGTCATCATCAAACAGCTGCATGTGGATGCGAGCGATGCTGCCTGAGACTGGAAACATCAACTGCATGGCGCGGGAAGTTCGGTCCTTTCCGAACATCGTTTCGGTGCGCTTCCAATGACCGTTCACTGCGGCTTTCACATAGAAGTCCGCGCGGTCGGGCACCAAAAGATTTGCGTCCATGTTGTCAATCGCCGCAATTCTGCCGATGGTGATTACGACCGTTCGCAGATTAGGGCGGTGGCGTGTGTCGGCGGCCGCAAACGGGGCCGATTGAGGATTGATGATCGCTGCCGCAATCGCGGCGAGAAGCATCTGCCTTTTCATGTTCGCCTCCTTTTCGCTGATCGCTCAGCGATTGTTGGTTGATTGTCAAGGCACACGTTCAGACTGGAGTTTCCAAGCGAAGGTTCCGTCTGGTTGGTACTTTTGGGGGATGATCGCCGGGCCTAAGAGGTTTTTGCAGGTTTAATCAGCACGGATTCGATGACAACCGTTTGAGTCATCGCATCCCAAGTTACGTCGCATCCGAGCGATTCGCTGATCAACCGAAGCGGAATCATTGTTCGATGGTTGATGATCTGCGCGGGAACATCCATTGGGACGCGGGTTCCGTTGACTTCCGCCCAACCGGAGTCTATCTGCAGTTTCACGGTTTTATCGTTTTTGTAGCAGATCACCGTTTGGGTGGTGGGATCCCAATTCACCGTCGCTTTCATCGCTTCGAACGCGCCTCGAAGCGGCACCAACACGCGGCCTTGGACCATGCGCGGCTGCGCGTCGGGGAAATCAACCGGTGTTCCGTTCACGGTAACGATGATTCCTTGAAGATGCGATACGCCGAAAAAAACGCTCGCGAGTGTGAGAGCCAACATAGAGATACCTCCTTTGTTGTGCGCGCCGATTCGAGCGCGAACCGGCGCAAATGCATCACCTTAGACCCACTGCCCGGGTTGCGTGTTCCCGATCCCGGCTGTAAAGTTTTTCAGGATCAGCCGAGTTCTTTTTCGATGGTTTTGATTACCACATCATCGCTCGGCTTGATTTTGGGCTCGAATCTCGCGACCACGTTTCCGCTTTTTGAAACCAGAAACTTCGTGAAATTCCATTTGATCGGCCCTGCGTATTCGCCGTCGGTCTCTTTGTCGGTAAGGAACTTGTACAGCGGGTTGATCTGGTCTCCCACCACGGTGATTTTGGAAAACATCGGGAACGAAACGTTGTATTTCGAAGTGCAAAACGTTTTGATCTCCTCATTCGTACCGGGCTCCTGCGCGCCAAAATCGTTTGCAGGAAAGCCGAGAATCACCAGGCCTTTGTCCTTGTATTTTTCATAAACGGCTTCCAGATCGGCGTACTGGGGCGTGTAGCCGCATTTGCTTGCTACGTTGACGATCATCACCACCTTGCCTTTGTATTTGCTCAGGTGGACAGGCTTGCCGTCAATGTCGGTCATGTCGAAGTCGAGGGGCGAGTGATGCAAAGTCATGGTTAGTGCCAGCGAAATGATCATGGCTCATTGTATCACAACCGGGTCACGTAGACGGTGTACGTGTAGGTGATGACCTTCTTCTCCCCGGGCTTGATCGTCGTCGTCCATTGAACTTTCTGCTTCGGATTCACCGCGCGGAGCCCTTTCGCCTGCGCCGTGATCTTCGGCGGCCCGTCGGCAGATTTGACTTCTCCCGTTAGATCCTTGGTGATTTCAAGTTTGACATCTTCCGCTTTGCGATTCGTAACCGACAGCGTTCCTTTCAATGTAACGAGGTCATAACTGACGCCTCGAAAAGTTGCGGCTTGCCGTTTGCGGTCTATCTCTTCTTCGAGGTCTTCCGCCCTCACATCCATCGCCTTAGTGATTTTCACGCGCGCCTCTGCGCCAGGGCTGGTGTAGGTCAGCATATCTTGACCAAGAATTTCGCCGTCTTTCATTGTAACCGCGCTGGCTGTGCTGAGCGGCTGTTTGGCGTTATTCTTGAATCGAATACTGTGCCAGACATCGTTCGGCAGATCGGGCTGATTTGGACTTCGATATGCTTCATCTTGAATCTTGTCATCAATCTGCCATTCGTAGATGTGTTCATAATCAGAATCGAACGCGGTTTGAATGTAATAGCCTCGGTCTCCTGTTTTCAGCGTGACGGCGGGCAGACGGTAGAAGAACAGGTCTTCGTTTTGAATTCCCGGAGTCGCATTTGGGGGGAAAGCCTCGTCGAAGTTGGCGTCGAATTGATAAGCGGCATTGCGGGCCATCTGTCCGCCGAAACCCTGCGCCCTGCGCAGCTGGTCGGGAGTTCCGGTTTGCATCAGTCTGTCGGCCCATTGATAGAGGTTTTCTTGCGTGGTCAGTGGATCGAACAGGTTAATGAACGGCATGTTCGGGAATCCCGTAATCAATCGCAATTCTATTCCTTCGATCGGTCCAAGATCGTTCATAACAGTCGCCTTAGCAACGACATGAGCGCGTTTCGGATCGGTGATGTCTACCGCATACGCGGGCGCCCAGGTCATCCCGCGCTCCAACGAGACGATGTAAAGCGAGCCTCCCGTTGTTCCTTCCACGCGGACGCGAAGTGCTGGCTTCGAACTTGGCTGCTTCATTTTATAGACAAGCGAACCTTTATCGGACATCACCTTCTGAATCAACCCTTTTTGAATAGCCACAATCTGTTTGGAATCCGTGGTTTCAATGACGATGATGTTCCCGGCGGACGAACGCAGGGTGCCCGTGAGCGTGCCGTCCGTCAAAATCAGCGTCATGTTCGCCCCGACGTTCGCGCCGAGAAACTCATCGAGATTCGCAACGTCACGGTCGGTTGTGGAGTCCAACGAAGTGACGACGGCGTCTCTTAGTTTGACGCCCGGTGTGGCGGTGATCCACAGGGTGCCCATGACGGCGCGGGGCAGGTCGAAAACAAGGTTTTCGGCGCCTGAAAGCTTAGCCTCGCGGGTGACGACTGCGTAGCCGTTTTTGAAAAGCGACGCTGCGATGATCTTTGTGTCGGCAGCTTCGAATGCGATGGGCGAAAAGGCGATCGCCGCTGCAACGATGTTCATGGTTCAGGTTCCTCCCCGGCCCACCATACTCTTGCGATGATCAGATGCGCCAAAGTTCAGGACGGCCGAGGATTGGGATCGTTTCGCCCCAAGTTTTATCCAAATTTCGCAATCACCGGCCCGGCCTTCTCTACGCCCTTCTTGAGATCGTCGGCATTCATCACGGGTGTAAAGGTGACTTCGGCATGAAGTCCGAAAAACAGCGCTTCTGCCACCCTCGGGATGTCGCTCGCATCCGGCATATCAAACACGAACATCATGCTCCGCTGCCCTTTTTCTGCAAAAAAGTAGGCGGATTCCGGCTTGAGTTCCGTCATCACATGTTCAATGACTTCCTGGATTTTGCCGCTTTTCAATAACTCGTTGCCTTTCTTCACCGGCAAGACTGCACGTACCATCGTTCTCATTGTGTGGTTTCTCCAATTTAGTTTTCAATTCAATTGACCAAGGGGATGATAAAGCCCAAAGCAAGGCGTTGGGCAGTCCAAAGGCTACTG
>JAJPJR010000051.1 GCA_021324165.1 Armatimonadota bacterium | reverse complement strand
TCTTCGAAGCGAAGCGACGCGACGCTATTATATCGGCCACACGTGCGATCTGGAAAGGCGGCTTCGGGAACACAACTCAGGGCAGACAAAAGCGACTCGCGGACGGGCCTATCAGTTTCCTCGAATGGCAGATCGCGATGAGGCTGTCAGCGTCGTGCTTTATGTTGACCCAAATCTCGGCGTGGGATTTCGGGCTGGCAACTTCATGGCGAAAGGATCTGCTGAGATGTTTCTTGGAATAGACCTCAGACCCATCTGCGCGATTTCGGCTTTGAATGACAAGGCAGCGCCCAGTTCGACCTTGCGGCACCGAGCAGGCGAGGATAGGGAGCATCTTGGATCAGGTTGGACGTTCCGCTCCAGGTGACTCCCGTCACGCACACACCCGTTCCCGGGCACGATTGACGATGCTTTTGCGTAATACTCTATAAGGCGATGGAGTTCGCCGAAAACCGCTGGGCGCACGCGCGCGGCTAATGACTCCTACGAGCTTAGACCGAAGGAGGCATAGCAGAACGTTGGACGCGCTTTCGAGATCTCTCCTTATCGCCTTCGGCGGCGCATTGGGCGCTAACGCCCGTTATTGGCTCGGCGGCCTCATTCAGTCGCGGCTGGGTTCGAGTTTCCCTTGGCAGACGATGGCGATCAACGTCCTGGGCTCGTTTACGATCGGCGTGTTCATGGAGCTTTCACTAAGAGAATCTTGGGACCCGCGATGGCGGCTCTTTTTTGCGATCGGCATGCTGGGAGGCTTCACGACGTACTCGACGTTCGCCTACGAGTCTGTGACCCTTCTTTCGGACCGGAGCTTCGATTGGGGTGGCTTCTACGTTCTTGGGACTGCGATCTTTTGCGTGGCGGGAGCTTGGCTGGGCAGGCTGGGAGTGCGGATGATCGCGGGAGGATAGGAGGATGGGCATGAAAATTGAGGGACATGGGAAGGGATTGACAATCCTTATCGGCGAGACCGACCATTGGCACCACAAACCGCTGTATGCGGCGATCGTCGAGCGCGCGAGAGAAATGGGAATGGCGGGCGCGACAGTGACTCGCGGGATTATGGGCTTCGGAGCGAACAGCCGGGTTCATACGGCTTCGATCCTTCGGCTTTCGGAGGACTTTCCCGTAGTGATTCAGATCGTAGACGCCCCCGAGCGGATCGAAGCCTTTTTGCCGGTCCTGGACGAGATGGTGGACGAGGGAATGGTGATGACGTGGGACGCGGTGATCGAGAAGTACGTCCACGGCAAATCCGAATAGCGAGGAAATCGTATGGAGCACGTTTGGTTCACAGCGGCGATCTGGCTGGGGCTCGCGCTTGTCGCAACGCTTCTTGGGATATGGCTCCGCATCTCGGTCGCTCTGACGGAGATCGTTGTCGGGACTGTAGCCCAACTCGTGATCGGCGCATGGCTCGGGTCGGCCTATCTGGACGCGAACGAGGGCTGGGTGAAGTTTCTGGCCGGCGTGGGCGCGATTGTGCTGACGTTCTTGGCTGGGGCGGAGCTCGATCCGACGGCGTTCAAGAGCTTTTGGAAGCAAGCGACCTTGATCGGCCTCGTGGGTTTCTTCGCTCCCTTCTTTCTCGTGGCGTTCATCGCTCATGCGCTTCTCGGATGGGACGCCAGGGCGTCCTGGCTCGCGGGAGTGGCACTGTCTACGACGTCGGTAGCCGTCGTTTACGCCGTGATGCTCGAGCTCGGGCTGAATCGGACGAATTTCGGCAAAGCGATTCTGGCCGCCTGTTTCATCAACGACTTGGGAACCGTGATCGCCCTGGGGCTGATCTTCGCGCCGTTCACGCTCAAGACGGGCTGGTTCGTCGGAGGCTTCGCGCTGTCCGTTCCCATACTGGTGGTAGGCACACGGCCATTTTTCAAACGGTATGGCGGCAGACCCAGCGAGCTTGAGGCGAAGTTCCTTTTGTTCGCGCTGTTCCTGCTGGGCGGGCTCGCGACATGGTCAGGGTCTGAGGCGGTGCTGCCGGCATACGTAATCGGGATGATCCTTGCCGGAACGGTTGGCACTGACCACCAGCTGGTGCGGCGGCTGAGGACGCTGACGTTTGGGCTCTTAACTCCGTTCTATTTCATTCGTGCGGGATCGCTCGTGCAGGTTCCTGCTCTGATGGCTTCCTTCGGCGCCTTCGTAGTGCTCTTCTTTGCCAAGATGGTCTCCAAGTTCTCGGGCGTCTTTCCCGTCACGCTAAAGACCGGGCACGACCGTCGGGAGGCGATGTACTTCACGCTCATGATGTCTACGGGATTGACTTTCGGCACGATCTCATCGCTTTATGGCCTGTCGCATGGAATCATTACGCAAGGGCAGTACTCCCTCTTGGTCGCCGCCGTGATCGGCAGCGCGGTGATTCCCACTTGGATCGCCAATCAATGGTTCATGCCGCATCGGCACTTGTCGAAGACCAAACTCATCGAAGAAGAGCTTGCCGCCGCCGCCGAGGAGGATTAGGCGCTTGAGACTGCGTGGGGGACCATGGCGTCCTCGTCCAGTTATGCTTTTACAGCAGCCGAGGATCAGCGGATTGACGCATATGGGAACCGGAGGTGTGGGCTTTTTTCCGCACTCCGGCCTGTCGGGACCGCGGCCGCTGACGCCCGTTCAGGTCTCCACCCCCCAACCCCCTCCTCATTTACGAACCAAAACGAGGAGGCGGCTTGCCAACGGGGATCGCCGCGTCGAGCGAGCAGAGGTTATTGCCCGTCGCCCCCTTGAGGATGAGCCAGCCGGGCGATGAACCCGTCTGTGGATCACGAATCAAGGCGTCGCTCCGATCAGTTGGGGGAGCAAATCCTTGACACGCATGTCCCAGAAGGCAACGCCAAGAAGTGAACCGCGTCGCAAGGTCTCCCAAAGCTCTGAAAGCGATTCGAGCACCTCATGGTTGTGCCCGATTACCCTGTTTATCTCGGCAACGGCAGAGCCAATGGCGAGATAGCTGAGGATCAGGGCCGGTTCAATGTGCTTGTTTAGAAAGTCGGTCCGCCTCCTGGGGTCCACTCCAACGCCGTGCGTCTGCAGTTGGTTCAGCACGACCTTTGGAGTCAGCACATGACTAAACGAGCAGTACCGTTTGTACTCGACATACCAGCGCTTCATAAACTCTTTCCGGTTGCCATCTGTTAGCTTCGACAGCGCCTTCCCTGGGGTGGGGAACTCCTCCAAGGCGTACTGCTTCAACGACGGCGGCACAGGCTGACCAGCGGCCTTGAGCTCAACAACCTTCTTCTCGTCATCGGTCACGCCATAGCCGAGCCGAAGTTGCTCCATGCAATGTGGGCCGTGCTTGGTGATGAACTCCTGGAATCGGGGGAGGTCTGCAACCTCTGCCTGCGCGTGAAGGAACATCTCGTATGCCTTTCGCCAGCCATCCTTCAAGTAGAGCGGAACCCACTTGTTCGGGTCTTCGCACACAAGCTGGAGGGCGAAGAGCTTCTCGATTTGTTCTCGCACCAGTGAGAGCGCATCGCCCGTGTGGCCGTGAGCCTCGTAAAGCTCCTTGCACAACACCCGGATGCTATCGTGGGTTTGGCGAAAGAGCGGCAGGACCGCACCAAAGAACCCCTTTTCAAACTCGGGCAATGAGCTCTTGCGGACCGCCATCTCCGCCCTGAGGATCAGCTTCCTAACAAACGCATCGGCTGCTTTGCAGTCGAACGCGTTTTCGGGATCGTCAGGATCGATTTCCTGCTCGGGCCGGAAACGGTAGACGAACATGCACGGATGGTACCGCGGCTCCTGTGTGGAAGAGGCGACCTCTGCCCGATCGAGGAGGTCCGCCGAAGCCTTTGCAAAATCAATGGCGTACATCTTGAGTTGCACCGTGCCACCCGGCTTGAAGGCGGGCCGGGTGGCGCGTGTGATCTCACAACCTGAATCTGGGGTGCCACGGTCTTGGCGGCACGCCAAGGTCGTGGCACCCCACGTCAGATTTCACTCGGACACCCAGCCGAAGGATGGGGCTCAGAATTGTGAGTTCCAAAACGGTGCCGTTTGGTGGAGCTGAGCCGAATCATGTAACGCGCATCGTCTCTTTATCATATGCAGCCTCCAAAAACTGCGCTCGGGTTGGTTGGAGTGGTTTTGCTGCTCTCAGCATCTCATGGTGACATCGAAACAGCCGTGCGCGAACGCATACGCCGCCAAACGGGACACAGTCGTGAAACCATAGAAAAAGGCAAAGAAAGGTGGGCCATTAAAACTCTGGCCGATGCCGGTGCCGCCAGGCTGAAACCAAAATCCATATGGAAGACCACGGTCAATCAACTGGTGCATCTTCCTGCCGAGCGCGGCAAAGAACAGATCAGACTTGCAACCGAAACCAAAATCGTGCGCGTGCGCGCGCGCCTCGTTGGAATCTCGCTCGAAAAAGACGGCGACTATCATGTTGCGATCGCAGACCCCGATACGGGTCAAACCATGATCGCCGAAGCCGTCAATCCCAAGTATTTTTCAAACAGAAAATGGAAATCCACCATCCAACAAGTCAGAAAAGCGTTCGATCAGCAGTTTCACCGTTCACCCAATGCCAAGTTTTCCGATCCGAAGTTCACCGAACTCATCGGCGAGGCGACGATCGAAGGAGTGCTTTTCTTCGACCGCGCACACGGACAGATCGGCAAAGCGCGAAACAACCTTGAGATTCACCCGATTCTAAGAATCCGTTTCAGCCATGCCCGAAGCGCATCGGGCTAATTCCCGGAAAGGCATTCCTGTTCGAAACGTTTCACATCGTCATGAAACTTCTTGCGCGAATATTTTTCGATATACATCATATGCCCGGCCGGATAGTAAGCGAATGAAATTCTTTTCCGCTGTTCGGAATCGAGGCCCATGTGGTTGACCGTGTAAATCGTCGCGTTAAAAGGACATGCCAGGTCGTAATATCCGCAGCAGTACATCACGCGGAAATGAGGGTTGCGCGCCATCAGGTTTCTCAGCTGCGTCGCCGTTTCGGAATATGAGCCTTCCTGCTCCTGCCATGGATACACGTTTCCGCCCGGCAGATAGGTCATGTTCGTGTTGATCTGCAATTCGTCGGCAAAATAGCCGTTGATGCTCGAAATGAACACGGGAGATGTTGCGTCATCGCTGGGATCGCTGATGGGAAACGCACCTGTTTTTGTTTCTTCTTTCACAACCAGCCGGCCGTCGAATCTTCCGATTGTGAGTCCCTCATCGCGAAGCAGTTCGCGGAAAAACGCAAATTCCGAAACGCGCAGGTTCGCGCCTAAACAGTATTTCTTGCTGATTCCTAAATACTCGCTCATTTTTGATGCGATGTGATCTTTTTCGGCATCCGATAGGCTGTCGCCCCGCTCCAACGCAGGCGCGTATTCTGCATCAACCCATTTTCGAACTTCGCTCACAACAGTTTCGACGTTTTTGAAACGCGAATCAAGTTTTTTGTGATAAAAAGCGCACGCTGCCATCGAAGGGAAAAATCCGATGTAAGTTGTGTCGTTGCCGCGCATGTTGTCGAGCGTCATAAAGTTGCTTGTGCCGGAAACGCTGATGAATCCGTTGAGTGCGATACCGTCTTCAAACAGCGATAAACTCAGACCCGAACCGCGGATGCCGCCATAACTTTCTCCGGCGACGAAAAGCGGCGACGACCAACGATGATGCTCTGTCAGCCAGCCATGAATGAACTTCGTGAACGCTCCGATGTCTTGCCGCACGCCGAAATACTTTTTCGAAAACTCCGGCTTGACCAAACGGCTGTAACCGGTTCCGGGCGCGTCCACCAGCACCAGGTCGCTGAAGTCGAGCCAGCTGTCCGAGTTTTCCACCACCGCATAAGGCGGCTTGGGCAGACTGCCGTCGTCGTTCATCGGCGCACGTTTCGGGCCCAAAGCGCCCAAGTGGAGCCAGATGGTTGCGCTGCCAGGACCCCCATTGAATGCGAACGTAACAGGGCGCGTGCCCGCGGGTTCGCCGTCTTTGGTATACGCCACATAAAACATTCGGCATTCCACTTCGTCGCTTTCTCCGCGCAGCAGAATCTGGCCGGTTGTTGCGGTGTAACTCAGATCTCCCGAAGGCAGATGCAGCGTGTGTTTGGTAGATCGCGTTGGAAGCACGATCGAGGCGGCTTCCTCGACCGGCAGCACCTGTTTTGATTGCGTGCTGGGCTGAGAAGATTGTTGCGAAAAAGCAAGCAGAGTCAGGGCTGCGATCGTCGTCATAGGCCTCGAGCATACCGGGCGGCTGGCCTACGGCGCGAGAGATCGAAAGGCGTTGATCGCGTGTTCGGTTTTTTCGTCGTCAATCTCGCGGTGGAACACGAGCCGCACGCGATTGGGGCTTACCGGATAGAACTTCACGCCTTTTTCCGCCATTTTCGCGACAAGGTTCTCGGCGGGGTCTTCCGTTTCAACCAAAACGATGTTGGTGACGACTTTTGCGGGGTTCACTCGAATCCCGCGCACATCTTGAATCGAACATGCAAGGTGTTTCGCGCGTTTGTGATCGTCGGCAAGGCGATCAATCATCGTTTCCAAAGCGACGATGCCGCAAGCCGCCAAAATTCCTGCCTGCCGCATTCCGCCGCCCATCCGTTTTCGATGGCGGCGCGCTTCGGCGATGAAATCCGCCGGGCCTGTGAGCAGCGAGCCCACCGGGCACGAAAGGCCTTTGCTCAAACAGAACGAAACCGAATCGGCATGCGCAGCAATCTCGGATGCCTGCACACCCAAAGCGATCGCGGCGTTGAAAATGCGCGCGCCGTCCAAGTGCAGTTTCATACCGCTTTCGCGGGCAATGTTCGAAAACGCAGCCATTTTCGCAAGCGGAATTACGGCGCCTCCGGCGCGGTTGTGAGTGTTTTCCAGGCACAACAGCGCCGTGCGCGGAGTGTGGATGCTTCCGGGTGTGGTGATGCGAGCCTTCACGTCTTCTTCTCGCATCACGCCGTCCTCGCTTGGAAGCGTCCAAGTTACGCACTGCGCAACGGCTCCGGGTCCGCCTGATTCATAAAACATCACGTGCGCATCCTGCTCCACGATGATTGCATCGCCCGGGCGCACCCAAGTTTTTATGCCGATCTGATTGGCCATTGTGCCGCTTGGTGTAAACATCGCGGCTTCTTTTCCCATTTTTTGGCAAGCCAGCTGCTCCAGTTTGGCTGTCGTGGGCTCGTCGCCCAAAACATCGTCGCCCAAAGGCGCGCTCATCATCGCCTGATACATTTCGGGAGGGGGTGTGGTTACTGTGTCGCTGCGCAAGTCAACAATCATTTCGAAAAACACTCACGAAGAAATTCATACGATTCGTTCAGGATTCGTTCGAAAGCCTGGATCGAAAACGAGTGCCCTTCGCCTGAAAGGATTTCAAAACGCGACGGCACGCCATGCAGTTGCAGGGCCGTAAAGAGTTTTTTGCTTTGTTCGATCCAAACGATGTCGTCTTCATCGCCGTGCATAATGAGCATCGGCGCGGTCAGTTCGTCCACATGATAAACGGGGCTCGCTTCGATCCATTTTGCGGAGTCGGCCTCATATTTGACTCCCATAAACTGATTGATGAAATCCCAAGAGATATCGGGGTGCTGCTTTTGGGGTTCAGTAAGGTCGGTCAGTCCGCAAATATCAACCGCCGCATCTACGCGCGAAGAAAACTCTGCTGGGCGATCCCGCACCGCAAGGCATGCTGCCAAAAAACCTCCGGCGCTGTTTCCGAACGCGGCGATCGAGTTCGTAAGGATTCCCAAGTTGGATGCGTTTTGGCGCAGATGCACAACAAGGTTTTGACAGTCTTCGATCGCGGCTGGGTAAGGATGCAGCGGCGCGAGCCTGTATCCGGCGCAAATCGCCGCAAATCCGTTTTCTGCGAAACGCTGCGCCACGGGATGCATTTCGGATCGGTCGCCGCTGATCCAGCCGCCGCCGTGAATGCAGATCACCGCAGGCACATTCGACCCCGTCGCGGGCATAAAAAGGTCATAAAGCAGGTCTTCGCCGGGGCGATCTAATGCGACCTGGTCAGACAGCACCCTCATGCGTTCACCGCTGCAACCAGTTCGGCCGTTTCGGCAACCGCTTCGCCAAACACGTTGACCGCTTCATCCACTTGGGCATGATTGATCGTCAAAGGCGGTTCAAACCTGATGACGCGCGGGTTATTCAATGTGTATGCGGCAACCACGTCGCGCTTTACCATCTGTGCAATGCAAAGCTCCGCGGCATCGTCAATCGCGAACTCGGCGCCGATCATCAGTCCTCTTCCCCGCACCGCGCTCAGAAGTTCAGGGAACCGGTTTTTGACTTGTTGAAGGCCTTTCAGCATCTGTTCACCGCGCGCGCTGCTGTTTTCACAAAGGCGTTCTTCTTCGATCACTTCGATTGCGGCAAGCGCAACTCTGCAGGCAAGGGGGCCGCCTCCGAAAGTGCTGGTATGAACCACCGGGTTTTCGCCAAAAAGCGCGTCCCAAACTTTCGGCGTGCCCATGAACGCGCCTATCGGCACGATTCCGCCGCTCAAACCTTTAGCGAAGGTTGCGATATCGGGCACCACTTGCTCATGATTCATAGCGAACATATCGCCGGTTCGCGCGAAGCCTGTCTGAACCTCATCCAAAATGAAAACGATGCCGCGTTCGTCACAAATCTTTCTGATCTCGCGCAAGTAGCCTTCGGGCGGAACATGAATTCCGCTTTCTCCTTGAATCGGTTCAACGATCACGGCACCGATCGAACCGTCTACCGCTTTTTCAACGGCCGCGGCGTCGCCAAACTGAACGAACTTTACGCCGGAAAGCAGCGGCTCGAACGGCTTTTGAAACTTTTCGCGCCCTGTTAATGAAAGTGATCCAAACGATTTTCCGTGATATCCGCCGTGTGTGGAGATGATGCCGTGCCTGCCTGATGCGGCGCGGGCCGCTTTCACGGCGCCTTCCACTGCTTCGGTGCCGCTGTTGCAAAAGAACGAGAACTGCAGATCGCCGGGAGTGATCTCGGCCAGCTTTTCTGCAAGCGCTCCCACGTGCGCGCTGAAAAACACTTTGCTTGGCATCGGCTGTTCATCGAGCGCTTGTTTTGCGGCTGCGATCAGCCTTGGGTGGCGGTGCCCCAAGCCAAACATTCCGTAGCCGCCGAGGCAGTCCAAAAACTTTCTGCCGGTGTGGTCATACAGGTAGCAGCCCTCGGCTCTCTGTTCGACGCCGTATCCGGCGAACGCAAGCAACCGCGCCAATCCGGGATTCACGAACCGGTTGTACTGATAAATCACTCTCCCCAAAACTGCGTCGTCTTCGGTGAAGCTTTCAGGCATGATCTGATTATGCCCGACCACGCGCGAGGGTATTCTGCGCCCCCGTGTCTAAACTCGAACGCACCCTGATACTTGTGAAGCCCGACGGTGTTGAGCGGGGGTTGGTGGGCGAAGTGATCAGACGTTTTGAATCGCGAGGGCTTAGGCTGTGCGGCCTGAAAATCGTGCGTCCTGAAAAGGCGCTGGTAGAAACCCATTACGCCGAGCACGCGGGCAAACCGTTTTACGATGCCCTGGTGGATTATCTGCTTTCGGGGCCGGTGGTGGCGATGGCGTTGGAAGGAGAGAACGCGATCAAGGCGTGCCGGGCGACGATGGGTGTGACCAACGCGGCCGATGCGGCTCCAGGCACGATCCGCGGCGATTATGCGCTTTCGATCGAAAAGAACATCGTTCACGGCAGCGCGGATGCTGAATCGGCCAGCCGGGAGCTGGCGGTGTGGTTCGGCGCCGGGGAGATGGTTTGACCGATGCCGCCCGGAGCGGCTACAATAGGAGTAAGTCCGCAGGAAGCGGGCGATCGGCACCAATTTGGAAGGAGGATCTCTCTAATGAAGCGTATCTTCGCACCGGGCGCGTTTGCTCTCGCCTTGCTTGCCGGCGGCTCTGCCGCTTTTGCACAAAACAGCGAGGACTGGGCGAAATCCCGTCTTTCGGGACGGATCGGCGCCTTTTTGCCTTTTGAAAACGAACTTCGCGACCTTGCGAAGATCTGGCTGACTCTCGGCGTTGACCTGGAAGTACCCGGAAGGCTGTTCCCACAGGCTCAAACCGTGGTCTCGATTGACTGGGCGACTCACAACGGCGGAACCAACGCAAACATCGTCCCGATCACCTTGAGCCAAAGGTGGTATTCGGGCGACGTGGGAAACCGAACGTATTGGCAGGCGGGAATCGGCGGCGCGATGCTCGATTTCTCCCCGTCGGACTTCGTTTTTTCGGCGAAAGCCGCGCTTGGAGTGGAGTTTAAAGAGAACTACTTTGTGGAGGCGGACATCTTTTTCACCGACAAGCACGGCTCGACGAACGTCAGCGGAAGCGGCGCAGCCGTATATTTCGGCGTTCGGTTCTAACGCGCCAGGTTTGTTATCTCCATTTCGGCCGGCTGCGAACGTTCGCAGCCGGTCGTTTCGTATAATGAGACTTATGAGGCCCGCCCTGTGAGCAAGCCGACCGGAGTGCGGTACGCCGAAATCGAACATGAAAACTCGCACGGCCGCGTGCGGTTCGTGCTCGATATTGACGGCGAAAGGAAATCCACCGTTGATACGGGGATCGGATACCTCGATTCGATGATCGGGCTGCTTGCCTATGCCGGGCGATTCGACATCGGAATCACCGCCGAGGGCGACCTGCTGGTGCACGATGTGCATACAGTTGAAAACGTCGGCATCTGCTTTGGCAGGGCGCTTGCCCACGCGCTCGGCGACGATAAGCAGATTCTAAAGTTCGCATCCGAACTGATTCCTCAAGATGACAGCCTGGTGCTGGTCGCGCTCGAGTTATTCGGCCGTCCGTACCTTGCGTTCGATGCGCCGTTCACCACCGACCGCATCGGCGGTCTGAGTGCGGACTCCGTCGAGCTGTTTCTCAGGGCGTTTGCGCAGCACGCCGGGCTGACTCTTCACATTAAAAAGCTTGCGGGAAGCAACAATCATCTTACGTGCATGGCGATTTTCAAAGGGCTGGGCGCCGCCCTTCGGAAGGCCGTTACGCCAACCGAAACTTGACCGCCGTCCCTGTGGTGCAAGCCGTGTTGTTGGGAGCGGATTCCACTCCTGTGCCGGCTCCGTTCGTGCACATCGAGGATTTTGAAAGCGAACGTTTGGGCGCGCCGGGAAACCCCGGCTTGCTGTTGGAGGCAGTTTCGAAAGCGACGGTGCCCGTCCAATATTGGGGAGGGATCAACCTGGTGCACGTGGCTGAGATGGTGCTCGGGCTGGGTGTGTCGCGCGTGGTCATCGGCGATGCCCTTTGGAGAACCCCCCAATCGGCGGCGCACTTTGTCAGGGTGCTTGGGGACCGGTGCGTTTGCCGGATACCGCTCTCGGCAGTGGGCCTTCGAGCCGGCGTTCTGAAGGAGATTGGGGCGGCCCGAGTGCTGATTGACGTGGACGAATGGGGCAGGCTGCACGAGGAATTGGAGTTGATCTCGGCCAGCTCGATGGGTGTTCAACTGTGCTGCGATCACCAGGCGTGGCAAAGGGAGCGAAACCTAATCGGCCAGTTGCCGGTAGAGTTAGAGGCGGTTGTGATTCGACCCGAACAAAACCGGCAGGAAACGACGTGAGCGAAGCGTTCCATCTTTTGTTTAGCAATTCGGTCGTGCAGATTCTGGTAGGGATCGGCATGATGGTGATGCTGATCGGCATCGGCGGCAGGATTCGGCGCTCGACTTTGAGAGACGGCCGGTTTAATAAGGAGATGGAGATGCGGGTGCGGTCAAGCGCTCAGGCCGAACTGCAGAGGCTTCGCGACGAGATGACGGAGCTTCGCAAAACGTTGGTTGACCATTCGATGAGCCTTGATCGAAACGTTGAGCTGCTGACCCGCCGAGTGGAGGCGCTGGAGGAAAGCCGGCAGGCAAAACTGAGAGAATGAACGTTGCGGATATTTCGGAGGGCTTAGTGATTCCCATTATCGCGATTTTTTGCACGATCGGACTGCCGATGCTCATCGGGCTGGTGGCTGTGCTCACCAAGCATCAAAGAAGCATGGCCGAACTGCTGAACAAGCAGTCGAACGTAGACGAAGGCGTTCGGTCAGAGATACAATCTTTGGAACGAAAAGTGGACGAAATGCGAACGATTCTGATGGATCATGCGATGAGCTTGGATCAGAACGTTGAACAACTTTCGCGTCGCGTGGAATCCATCGAGCGCGCTTCAGAACGTAAATCGGTATGACCGAAGAGATTTTCCCATTCTTGCTTGGCGCGATGGCGTTCTTGATTCCGATCATCGCGCTCGTGCTGCGCCATCAGCGTCATATGACCGAACTTACAATGCGCGCCGGTGATCGAACGCAGCAGCGCGACACCCAAATCGAGGCGATGAGAACCGAGATTCAAGAACTGAAAAACATGCTGAACGAGCACGTATTGAATCTGGATGATCGGCTCGCATCGGTTCACCGCAGGCTGGATGAGGTAGAAAAACGCTCGGTTCGCGGTTAGCGGGTTCAGTTGGCACCCCCGGCCCGACTCGAACGGGCGACCCACTGCTTAGAAGGCAGTTGCTCTATCCACTGAGCTACGGGGGCGTCTTCGAATTAATCTACCTTTTCGACTTGCGTTTCGGGTTCCGCATGCAGATCAGGAAACAGTTCAAGTTCCTTGAGCGCGGCATCAATTGCGGTGAGCTGGCCTTCGATTTCGCCTGCGGTTTGATCGAATTCGGCAAGCTGCGTTCGATCGTCTTTGGAAAGAAGCCGGTATCCAAGCAGACGAATTCTGAGCGCGTCGAGCGCGCTTGCAAAAACCGCGCATTGGGCTTCCACGCGGGTAACCCTTGCCCAAACTTTGTCGTAATACTTCCGGTATTCGGCAGCGTTTTTGTCGGCCTGCAGATATAGTTCGCTGGTCTGCTGATCGTTGGAACGGATTCCAAATAACGCTCTTGGATTGCCAAGGTTTTGTTCGCTCTTGTTAATTTCGGCTTTTACCAGATCGGCGATTCTTGTGGATTGGTACAGTTTGCGTTGGGTGCGCTCGACTGCGCTTGGAGTTGATTGGAACGCCTCGCGAACGAACTCCGGCGCTTTTTTCAATGCACTTGCGAGGCTTTTCTTGCGCGCGATGATCTGATCCCAAACCGATCTGAATTCTGGACATTTCCATTTGGACTTATGGAAATCCTCGCGCACAAGGTAGGCATAAACTCCCGAACTCACAAGAAGCACGGCTGCCGCCATCAGATGAAGCCCGAAACTCCACAACAGCCATGAAAGACCGATTGCAAGCAGCAGCGGCCAGATGCGCGAAAGGTTGAAAAGACACAAAATGAGGGTTTTGCGGTCGGATTTGCGAACATCCATCGGCTTAGGTAACGAGTTCGGGCATTTTGGGCGCTCCGAGCACAGATTCGGCAAGAAGCGCGATGCTGAACAGGGTCTGCTCGCAAAAACTGTCACAAACCAGTTGCAGCCCGACCGGGAGCCCGCCCGAATATCCGGCATTGATCGAGATGGCCGGGAACCCGCCGAGGTTGGCGGGAATGGTGCAGTAGTCCGCGATTTTCAGGGCCATCGGGTCGCCTGCGAATTCGCCGATTTTGAACGCGGTTGTGGGACTCGTTGGCAGCAGCAGCGCGTCATAGCGTGAGAACATCTCCCGAAACTGCGTTTTCATCAGCGTTCTTGCCTTGTGCGCCTTGGTATAAAAAGCGTCGTAATATCCTGACGAAAGCACGTAAGTGCCGATGATGATCCGCTCCTTGACTTCTTTTCCGAATCCCGCCTCGCGCACGCGGCGCATCATCTCCGATGCCGATTCCGCTTCGATTCTCAGGCCGTAACGCACGCCGTCGTATCGCGCCAAGTTGCTGCTCGCTTCGGCAGGTGCGATGATGTAATAAGTTGAGACTCCGTGTTCGATCATCGGAAGCGAAACCTGTTCGATGACCGCCCCTGCATCGCTGAGGCTTTTGATTGCGTTTTGCATGAGCGCGCGAACCTCGGGTTGAATCTTCTCATTCATCACCTGTTCGGGAACGCCGATTTTCGGCGCCTTTGCGGGCCGATGCGCAATCTGTGAATCGTAGGGAGCATCTTGCATGGTGGAATCGTTCGGATCAACTCCCGCCGAAGCCTCATAGGCCCAGATCGCATCGCGCACGTTGCGGGCAAAAGGTCCGATCTGATCGAGCGAGCTTGAAAACGCGATCAACCCGAAGCGGCTCACCCTTCCATAGGTGGGTTTCATTCCCACGACGCCGCACAGGGCGGCAGGCTGGCGGACGCTTCCTCCGGTGTCGGAGCCGAAGGCGATCGGCGCCATCCCTGCGGCAACAGCCGCCGCAGAGCCGCCGCTGCTTCCGCCAGGCACTCGGGCAAGATCCCACGGATTGCGCGTGGGGAAAAACCCGCTGAATTCTGTGCTGGAACCCATCGCGAATTCATCGAGATTGGTTTTTCCCAAAAGCACGGCGCCGTGTTGCGCGAGCCTCAATGCGACGGTCGAATCGTAAGGAGGTTTCCATCCTTCCAAAATCTTCGATGCGCAGGTTGTTTCGATCCCTTGGGTAACCATGTTGTCTTTCAAGGCGAACGGAATTCCCAGCAGCGGGTTGGTTTCGCCTTGCATGATGCGTTCTTGGGCGGCGCCGGCCTGTTTGAGCGCAATCTCGTCGCACACTTTCAAAAACGCGCGGACGGTTGGATCGAGCCGATGAATCCGTTCAAGGTGCGCCTTTGCGAGTTCTTGCGCGCTCACTTTTTTGGCATCGAGCAGTTCGCGCATTTGAGACGCGCTGATTTCGCACAAGTTCATATTATTCGATGATGCGCGGCACCAAAAAAAGCCCTGCATGGCTGGCAGGAGCGGCGGAAAGCGCCTCGGCACGCGAGAGGCCGTTTCGCGGCTCGTCTTCGCGCCAAACGGAATGCGTGTCCACTGAATGGGCTGTGATTTCGATTCCAGAAAGATCGAGCTGTTGCAGCCCGCGGAACGATTCAAGCACCTTGTTCAGATTCCCCACCATTTGAGCCAGTTCCTCATCGGAAAGGTCGAGGCGGGCCAAATTTGAAACCGTTTTCAGATCTTCCAGGGTGAAACTCACGCTGGAATTTTAGCATAGGGGTCTGACGTCATAATGTTTCGATGGCTGTCGGCTTGAGAAAACCGGCGTTCACCGTTTTGGCAAATCTGCTGTTGGTGTTCTGCTTCGCGGGGGTCTGCCTCAAGTACCTCTCGCGATTTCTTCCCGAAAGTCAGCCGAATCGTTTGGCATCCGAATACGGATCGTATGTCAAAAGGGCGTCGCGTCAGCGCATTGATTGGCATCCTTTCGACAAGCCCGCATTCGATCTTGCGCGATCGGAAAACAAACTGATCTTTCTGGAGATCGGGTGCTCGTTTTCGCGATACTCAAACATTCTTACCAACAACTATTTTGTCGAACCCGAGTTGACGCGCGTGCTCAACAACCATTTTGTGAGCGTCCGCGCCGATCTTTCAGAAATGCCTTGGCTGGCTGACCAGGTTGCTCTTAATGGACCAGAACTGATCGAATCAGGCTGTTCGGTGATTTTGGTTCTTGTTCCAAGCGGCGACATCGCCGCCGAAACATCGTTTCTTCCTTTGTTTACAGAAGGAAGAACCAAGGGGCTGATTGATTGGCTTTCGGACATCGCTATCGAGTGGGTGCGCAGGCCGAAAACGGTTTTGTCGCGCGCCCGCGCCATCAAAGATGACCGGCTTGCGCGCGTTTCCGCTTCGCAGACGGCTGGGCTGACGGTAGACCAAGACCTTTATGAATTTGCCGCGACGATGGTCCGCGCGGCCGACCCCGCAGCCGGCGTTTTCGCTTCGGGAATCACACCGATTTCGAGCGTTCTGCCCTCGCTGCTCACGGATGCGGGTTTTGATTCGTCGCCGTATCTGATTTCGCTGCGAAGGTCGCCTTGTTACGATCAACTCGGCGGCGGGTTTTTCTATTCGGCCACAGCGCCGCGGTTTCAAAATCCGCAGGTGGGGAAGGCGGTTGGAATGAACTGCCTTTTGGCCGCAGAATATGCCCATGCTTCCATCCAGGGCGAACGGCTGTTTGAATGGACGGCAAAAGACACGCTTTATTGGGCGATCCATGCGATGCAAGATGCGAATTCTGGACTGTTCCGCGCGGGACAATGCAGCGATGAACATCCGGTTACAGGCAGCGCTTTTTATGATTGGACCGAAGACGAACTGGCATCTGCCAACTTGACATCGTTCCACGTTTCTGATCCTTCGGGAGCGAAATCGGTGCCGATGCTCGCTTCGACCTACGATATCGCCGGGATTGAAGTTGACAGAAGAACCGCGTCTGCATCGGCCGCAGATCGCAAACCGCCTCCGATTGACGAAGGCGTCTATGCGGATGTGAACGGTCAGGTCATCGCAAGCCTTTACAAATCAAATCTTGTTTTGCACGATGACCTGATTGCAACGTCGGCAAAGAGGGCGTACGATGCCGCGATGCGCACATTCGTGCAGCCGCTTGGCGACTGCCGTCACGCGCCGATGGGACTTGCCAACACCACGGGTTATTGCGGCGATTACGTTTGGCTTGCGCGGGCCTGCATCGAGCGGTTTAATGCAACGGGCGACGAAACGGCGATCCGCCGCGCTGAAACCATCATGCTTCGTTGCGCCGAACTTTTCGCAATGCCTTCGGGGGCTTATGCTTCGACTCTTGGCAGCCTGAATTCGGTTGCTCCGTTCGAACTTCAAGCGCCAAGCATTGCCGATTCACCCATCGAATCCGTAAGTTCCGTCGCCATAAGGAACTGGCACGATTTGGCAGCTGCTTTGGGAAAGCCGGATTACGATACACGTGCACAAGACATCGCGAATGCAAGCCGAGGATCGCTGCCTTCATTGGGCTGGCGCGCGGCAGGAATGGTGCGTGCCAGCAGCAGACTGTTTTTGCCAAGCGTTGTCTTGAACGGCGTACAGGCGGCTGCGCTAAGAAGATCAAACCTCGATCTGTTTCGAACGGTTCGCGCTGCAAAAAGCGCTGCTGTTTGGACGACTCGCAAGCCAGGCATTTACATCGTTCAATCCACAAACGTGGAAGGCCCGCTGGATGCGAAGACTGCGGCGGCGAGATTGTCGGAAGCGGCCCGATAAACTTGAGCGGCACGCTCGGGTCGGCTTCGCGTTCGAGCAAACAACGTAGCACCGATCATCAGCGCGCACAATCCCGCAACAATCCAGCACATCAGTTTTTCTTGTGGATTCATTTTGAACTCTGAACGGTTGGCGATGAGCACCGCCAGTCCGATGGGAACAAGCGCAGGCAGCGCGGTGAGCGAGATGCCGGCAAAGGATCGTTGGCCGAACATCAACACGATCAGAAGGTAAGCGATGAGTGCGATCGCCACCGCAATTAATGTGGCCGACTTTCTCATTTCGAACCGATGAATCACAACGAAAAACATCGCCACGAACAAAAAGTCGGCGGGGCCAATGAACGCGGCGGGCTGCAGGTGTCCCAGCGACGGAACTTTGTAAGCGACCGCTTCGAAAACGCGCCGTCCCTGGTCGGATTGAAGCGCTTTATGAACGATCCCTGCAGGCGCCAAAACGATCACGAAGTCAATCGCGGCGAGCATGATTGCCGCGGGAACCACCAAGTTGCGGTCTTTGAACATCAAGGCGACGAGCGCGCCGACCGATCCTGCCCACAACACGACCGCAATCTGTCCAGCCGATCCCAATGCCGCTGCCTGCCAGGGGAATGCAGCGAGCGGAATCGTGCGCTCGATGAGAAGCATCATCACCACGCCGATTGCGAAAACTGCCACGGTGGCGGCCGGTTTGAGCTTGAGATTTGAAATCGAATACAGAAAAAGGATGGGCAGGGCCACGAACAACGTAGAGACAATCACCGTGCCCGCGACGAACAGGCGCGGACGCACGCCGATGAGGGGCGCTGCCATGCCGAGCAAGAACATCGCCCCGCCGATCGCCGCGACCGCCACACCTGCATTCGTTTTGCGCATGAAAAACCGCAGCGGAAATTATGGCCGTTTTGTCCCGCCGCCGCATGCAAAAGTGGCATAATCTGCGCGGTATGCCTGAAACCCCTCTCTCTGCGCTCGATATGCGCCGAACGTTGGGACGCATGGCGCATCAGGTGTTGGAAAACAACCGGGGCTCGGGAGCCCTGGTGGTTGTGGGAATCATGAAGCACGGTCTTCCTTTCGCGAGGCGGCTTGCGTTCGCCATGACGCAGATCGAAGGCACAACCATTCCATGCGGCGGTTTGGACATCCGCCGATTCCGCGACGACATCGAATCCCAAGAGCAGGTGCCCGACGAAAGCGAAGTGCCTTTCGGCATTACCGGCAAAACGGTGGTGCTTGCAGACGAGGTGATCCACACCGGCAGAACGATCCGCGCGGCGATGGACGCGCTGGTGAAGCACGGCCGCCCCGCAAGCATTCAGCTCGCGGTTCTTATTGATCGCGGCGGAAGAGAGCTTCCCATTCAACCGAATTACATTGGTATGAAAATGGAAGTGGGAGATGACGAGCGGGTGATTGTGAAGTTTTCCGAGGTTGATGGCGAAGATTCTGTGTTTGTTGTCAAGGGAACGGTGCCATGCGGCTGATCGGAATCCGCGAAATGGACGTTGATCAGATCGAAAATCTGATCGCGTTTTCGCTGAGGCTCAAAGCGGCGTGCAGAAACGGCGGCGAACTGCCCTCGCTGCACGGTAAATCGGTCGGGATGCTTTTTTTGGAAGACAGCACGCGAACGCGCGTGGGGTTTGAGCAGGCGGCGCTTCGCTTGGGTTTGCATACCACTTCGTTTGGAATGCAAGGCAGCAGCATGAGCAAAGGCGAATCGTTGAAAGACACTGTCCTTACGCTCAAAAGCGAAGGCATTGACGGTTTGGTGATGCGCCACAAGTGCAGCGGAGCGGCAATGCTCGCGGCCGATCTTTTCGAAGGTCCGGTAATCAACGCCGGCGATGGAATGCATGAGCATCCGACGCAGGCGCTTGCCGATGCGATGACGATTATCGAAAACCGGGACTCGGTGGCCGGGCTGGTTGTTGCGATCGTGGGCGATGCGCTGCACAGCCGTGTGGCGCGAAGCAACATCTGGTCGCTCACAAAACTTGGTGCCGAAGTGCGGCTGGTGGGGCCGAAAACCCTTCTGCCGAAGTTTCCAGCAGGGCTGCCCGTTGAAATCTGTCACGATCTGCATTCCGGAATCCAAGGGGCCGATGTGGTGATGGCTTTGCGTTTGCAAAAAGAGAGAATGACATCGGGACTGATTTCCAGTACGGGAGAGTTCGCTTCGCTGTATCAGATCAATTCGCGTGCGCTTCGATTCGCAAAGCCGGATTGCATCGTGATGCATCCTGGGCCTATCAATCGCGGCATCGAAATTGATGACGCGACCGCCGACGGCAGCCAATCGGTGATAACCCAGCAGGTGGAAAACGGGGTTTATGTTCGGATGGCTGCGTTTGCCTATGTGTTTGGTTTGAACGGCGAACAGCAGCGCAAATCGAAAGCCAGGAGCCGCGCATCATGAAAATCGTTTTGAAAGGCGGACGGATTCTTGATCCGTCTCAAGACCTCGACGTGATCGGTTCGGTTGTTTTGGAAAACGACCAGATTGCCGAAATCGGAACAAAGGTGGACGAACGAGGGGCGGATGAACTGTATGATTGCACGGGGTGTTGGATCACTCCTGGTCTGGTTGACATTCACGTGCATCTTCGCGAACCCGGCTATTCGCACAAAGAGACGATCATCACGGGCACTCAGGCTGCCGCCGCAGGCGGGTTCACCACCATAGCGTGCATGCCGAACACCGATCCTCCGCTCGACAATCCCGCACTCATTGATTTTCTGCTCGATCAAAGTTCGTCGCCGGAAGCTGGAGGCGTTTTCGTTGCTCCTATCGGAGCGTTGACACAAGAGATGAAAGGCGAAAGGCCCAGCGACTTTGCGGCGCTGAAACGCGCAGGAGTCGTTGCGGCAAGCGACGATGCATTTCCTTTGCAAAACAGCGCGGTAATGCAAAGGTGCATGGAACTTTGCAGGCAAGTTGATCTGCCCGTGGCCACCCATTGCGAAGATCAGTCGCTGACGATGGGCGCCAGCATGAACGAAGGCGCGATGAGCGCAGTGCTTGGGCTTCGCGGAATGCCGCGCACCGCCGAAGAGATTCACGTGGCACGTAACTGTCTTTTGAGTTTTGAAACGGGCTGCCCGCTGCACATTTTGCACGTGAGCACATGGGGCAGCGTTGCGATCATCGAACAAGCCAAAGATCTGGGAGCGCCGGTAACGGCGGAAGTGTGCCCTCACCACTTTTCGCTGATTGATGACCAGATGCCGCCATTCGATACGCATTGGAAAATGAACCCTCCGCTGAGAACGAAACTGGATGTCGAAACTCTGATCTCCGCGCTCGCGGCTGGAATCATAGATTGCATCGCAACCGATCACGCGCCGCATGCCAGGCACGAAAAAGATGTGCCTTTTGAACAAGCGCCGTTTGGAATTGTGGGGCTGGAAACGGCGGTGGGTGTTACGCTAACGCACCTGACGCACAAAGGGCTGCTGAGCCCGCTTGAAACGGTTCGAAAACTCAGCACCAGGCCGGCAGAAATCTATCGCTTGGATGCAGGCACGCTCAAGCCTGGGCGCACACCGGTTGCGCAGGTCGCTGTGATTGATCCGGATTTGGAGTGGACGTTTGACGTGAACAAAACGTTTTCAAAAGGAAAAAACTCGCCCTATCACGGATGCGTGTTCAAAGGCAAAACGATGCTCACGTTCAGCGGCGGCGAGGTTTATCGAGACCAGCATTGGGACAAACGTCCGCAAGTGCAGAACGCCTAAACCCCGCCGAACGCTTAGTATTTTATACTGCAGCCGTACGCTTGGGTGAACGGGATCGAGACCTTTTTGCCCGATTGAATTTCGTTCCAAGCGCGCCGCAGATAGTTTTGCGATTTCAAAATCGCCTCGCCGAACGCGTTTTCGTTGTCGTCAATCGCGCCGTTGTAAAGCATTTCGCCTTTGGGCGAGATCAGCACCAGTTGCGGCGTTGCTTTGGCTCCATACGCGCGGCCCGTCGCTCCGGTTGGATCAAAGAGAATATCGGTGGGATGGCCGCCCATCCGCGCCATGATGTCGTTGGCATTTTGCGCGGTTACATAGCCCTGCTTTCCAGGCGCCGAGGATGTGATTGAAAGCCAAATGACACCTTTTTCTTTGAACTCTTTTTGAAGTGCAGGAATGTTGCCGCTTCGGTAATGTTTTCCCACAACCGGACAGCCGTTGTTCCACCATTCAAGAACCACATACTTACCCTTCAGATCCGATAAGGCTATCGTTTTGCCGCTTGCCGCCTGCAGGCTGAAACTGGGCGCCATACGAACGTCGTTTTGAGGCAGTGCGGTGCAGTTTGCGGCTATCGCCGCTGCAATCAGAATCGTCATCACGACCTCCTATCTGTTTTTGCTTTGAATCCGGGCGTGAATCGCCCAATACTTTCGGATGTTTCGATCATATTCTACGCTCAAAACCCCCGTAAGATTCCCACTCTTTGGCTGGTAGGCGCGCGCCTTTGGAATCGCAAGCTCGAAACGGCCGCCGATCCTCTTGAGCGCCTGCTGACCGCTGGGTTCCACCACTCCGCGGTCTTGGCAGAAAAAATACGCCGACCGGGCGCCGTTCAGCCGAAACGACAAAACGAAATGATCGGCCTGTTCCTGGGCGATCGGCTCGATCAATCTGCCGTCGGCGGGCAACGCCGCACGCGCCGAAGCAAGAAGCGATCGGCTGCCTTCTAAATGTCCCCGCGACAAATTAAGGCTCACCGACTGCTGTTCGATAACGCAAGTTTGTTCGCACGCCATCCAATTCAGTTTTGCGATGATGATTGGATGAGAAGGCAGACCGGATTTTGGCGGCATGATCTTTGTGAGCACCACCGCCACGTTTTCGTAACCATAACTCACGATTCCTGCCGATGCAATCTCTTTGGGCGGCGGCCAACGCTGCTCCAAAAAAGAAAAGGTCTTGGGAAGGTTCCAATCAATTCTTGTCGCCAGCCCGGAATCGCCCGGGTTCAACCAATAAATGTGCCAACCCTTTTGAATTCGAAACCGCGTCGCGATCCAGAACGGCTTGCCTGGAACGATTCTCGCCGGTTCCATTTTAAGATCGGCCACGCAATGGTTCGGTGCGCTGGCAATCGCCAGAAACGCGATGAACATGATGTTTTTGGAGAGTCTATTGCTTCCAAAGATCGGGATTCAACCGGGCGGCTTCGGCAAAGTCTCTTTCTGCGCCCTCGGAATCTCCAAGCATCTGCCTCACATTTCCTCGACGCACGTACAGGTCGGCATCATCCGGATCAAGCCGAATCGCGTCATCGTAGTCGGCCTTTGCTTGGCGCAGATTGCCCAAATTGAGGTTCACCGAGCCACGAAGTGCATACGCATAAGCATCGGACGGCTCGAGCTCGATCGCGCGGGAAAGATCAACGACTGCTTCCTCTTCGCGCCCAAGCATCGCTTTGCAAAAACCTCTTTGATACAGGGCTTTCGCATTATCAGGATTCAATTCAAGCGCCTTATCCAAATCTTCGAGCGCGTGCGTGTAATCTTCCAGGTCGGTTTTTGCCATCCCTCTGTTCATGTATGCCGGAGCGCAATCGGGACGCAGGGCGATGGCAGCATCGTAGTCCTTGATCGCGTCTTCCAGGTGTTCGAGTTCGAATTTGCAAACGCCTCGATTCAGAATCCAGTTCCATTCGTCGGGCTGCAGCGCGAGAGCACGATCATAATCGCTGATCGCTTCTTCCAGCATCCCGGACTGCATGAGCAAAAACGCGCGTCCGGCATAAGCCTTTGCCATGTTCGGTGCGCGTTCGATTGCGGCTGTGTACGCGTGGAAGGCAGATTCAAGATCGCCGCTTTGTTCTGCCTGCTCCGCTTGGCGGAACAGATTCTCCGCGGCCTCAAGATCATACGGTTCTTGAATTTCAGCGACCGCGAGTTCGGGCACTGTGCTCGGTTCTTGTGGGAGTTTGGCTTTGCGCATGGGGCACGCTCCTTAGCCTGCCGGCTTGCTAAGAGCGTACCGCGTCCCGGCCGTCAAATCCTTTGGTTGTGATGCCAGATTTTTGCGAGAACTTCGCCATCAGCCGAAGGGTGGTGGCCCCAACGTGATGCTCGATTCCTTCGGCTTCCAGCTCGGCTCCTTCGGGCTTCAGCCCCAAAGCCACCAGAAACTCCACAACCACCCGATGGCGCTTTCGGCAGTCATGGGCCAGCCGCCGCCCCTCGCGGGTCAACGTTACGGGCCGATACGGGCTGAGTTTCACCAGACCTTCCTTCTGCAGCCGCCGGAGGGCTTTGGCGACGGTCGGGTGCGCCACCCCAATGCGAAGCGCCAGATTGGTCGTGCGCGCCTCGCCCTGCTCCTCGATCAGTTCAAGGATAGCCTCCACGTAGTCTTCGGCAAGTTCTGACCGGTGGGCGCGGCGGGTTTGTTCGAACCGTTGGGCAACCAGATTTTTGGGCTTCACGGGGAGAAAGTGTAGCACAGG
The DNA here is from genome assembly GCA_021324165.1 of Armatimonadota bacterium. Lineage (GTDB taxonomy): Bacteria > Armatimonadota > Fimbriimonadia > Fimbriimonadales > ATM1 > JAJPJR01. Next base: position 24,347 of record JAJPJR010000051.1, on the reverse strand, counting down.
CTTGATTTTTCGGGCGCAAGAAGCCACAATGAATGAGTGTAGCCTTGGCTACAAATTCAAGCGCGATGTCATCGAACCCGAAACAAGCAGAATCCAGCGGCAGGGCGTTTCGATCGCTCCCCGAAGCGCACCGAACGATTGATGTTCCCACTTCGGGCGGCTGGCTGAAGCGTTCGATGGCTTATGCCGGGCCGGGGTTCTTAGTAAGCGTCGGCTATATGGACCCTGGAAACTGGGGCACAGATTTATCGGGCGGTTCGCGTTTCGGTTATGCGCTTTTGTGGGTGATTTTCGCTTCGAATTTGATGGCTCAATTCCTTCAAGTTTTGTGCGCGCGGATGGGAATCGTGACGGGAAAAGACCTTGCGATGGCTTGCCGGGATTATTACAAACGTCCGGCAGCGATTGCGATGTGGATTCTTTGCGAAATCGCCATTATCGCGTGCGACCTTGCCGAAGTCGTGGGTTCCGCTGTTGCGCTGCAGCTGCTGTTTGGTATTTCTCTTGAAGTTGGAGTTGTGCTGACGGGTTTCGATGTGCTGTTGCTGTTGGGTTTTATGCGTTTCGGTTTTCGAAAGATTGAAGCGATCATCTTCACGTTGGTGCTCACGGTTTTCGGTTGTTTCGTTTATGAAATTTTTCTTTCAAAGCCGGATTGGGCCGGCGTGGCGCACGGAATGTTCGTGCCCAGCATTCCCAATGGAGAAGCACTGCTCATTGCGGTAGGGATTTTGGGCGCAACGGTCATGCCTCACAATCTCTATTTACATTCAAGCATTGTGCAAACAAGGGCGCACGAAACCAAGCCCGACGGCATACGATCTGCCATTCGATTCAACACTTTCGACACCGTGCTCGCGCTCAGTTTGGCGTTTTTTGTGAACGCAGCGATTCTGATTTTGGCAGCGAGCGTGTTTCATTCAACGGGCGCGGTGGTGGAGGAGCTTAACGAGGGGCACAAACTGCTCAACATGGTGTTGGGAGCGGGTTCGGCCACTGCGTTTGCCATTGCGCTTTTGGCATCGGGACAATCTTCCACAATCACCGGAACGCTTGCGGGGCAGATTGTAATGGAAGGATTCATGCGGTGGAAGATCGCTCCCTGGATGCGAAGGCTGATCACTCGCTGTTTGGCGATTGTTCCGGCCATCCTTTTGATTCATTTCAGCGGAGGACGCGATACGGTGCAACTGCTTGTCATATCGCAAGTGGTGCTTTCGATGCAGCTGCCGTTTGCGGTGTTTCCGTTGATTGCGATCACCAGCGACCGCACAAAAATGGGTGAATTCGTCAACTCTACATTTGTAAAAATCGTGGGATATGCGATGGGTGCGGCGATTGCAGGGTTGAATATCTATCTGTTGCATCAAGCCTATGTGGATTACCAGGCGCTGCACCACAGCATCGCGCTCGATGCAACGGCGATTTTGCTGGCGGCGGGCGCAATCGCGTTTACGTTGTATGTGAAATTCGGTTATCGGGGGCGCGTGCCTGCCGGATAAATGGGGATCAGCAGGTAAAATGTCCGCGTTTTCGTGGGGGTATAGCTCAGTTGGGAGAGCGCTTGCATGGCATGCAAGAGGTCAGGGGTTCGAATCCCCTTACCTCCACCATTTCTTTTTGGGCGCGCCGATGGCAACGCGGAAGGTGATCGGCTGACGGTCGAAGAGATCGGCGATGGCGCCGCCGACGGAGTCGTGATGTACACTCCAGCGTCATGAGATTCTGGGTCTGCACGCCTCTTGTTCTGTCTCTTGTTAGCAGCGCCATTCAGGCTGATCCGGTCCGCGATTCGGCAGAAGCCCGCAAACGGCTCGATGCGTTCGCCAAGCATCAAAAGATGCTTCAAACTTCCCCCTACAAGGCTCTGGAATGGACGTTTGTGGGACCGGTGACCGCAACAGGCCGGATTTCCGACGTCGAGGCGATTCCTGGCAAACCCACAACCATTTATGTGGGGGCCGCTTCCGGCGGCGTGTTCAAAACCGAAGATGATGGAGCGACCTGGCTGCCGATCTTCGAAAACCAAGCGTCCGCAGTCATCGGCGACATCGCGATCGCACCCAGCGATCCTAACACCGTGTGGGTCGGAACAGGCGAAGCGAACATCCTTCGCTCCTCGATGGCAGGAACCGGTGTGTACAAATCAACCGATGGCGGCAAAACGTTCAAACATATGGGGCTGACAGACAGTCAGCACATCGCACGCATTTTGGTGCATCCGCAAAACCCAAACATCGTTTATGTTGCGGTTCCCGGCCACGAATACGGTTACAACAAAGAGCGCGGAGTTTATAAGACAACCGACGGTGGTAGAACCTGGAATCAGGTGTTTTTCAAAGACGAAAAAACCGGCGTGATTGACTTGGCGCTCGATCCACAGCATCCCGATACGCTTTACGCGGGCACCGCCGAACGCCTCCGAAAAAAATGGAACGATCCCGTCGCCACTCCGCAAAGCGGCATTTACAAAACCACCGATGGCGGCAAAACGTGGCGGCCGCTGACGAACGGACTTCCCGACTTCTCGAAAGGCGAATGTGAGCGAATCGGCATCAGCGTGTGCGCTTCTAAGCCGAACGTGGTTTACACCGTGATCAATTCGAACGGCGCGCTCGTTTTTCGAAGCGACGATTTTGGCGAGCATTGGAAACAGGTAGAAGGCAACGACAAAATGAAGAACGTCTTTCCCGACTACGGCTGGTACTTCGGCCAAATCCGCGTTGATCCGAACGATCCCGACGATCTGTTCGTAATCGGCCTTGTGCCGTATCGCTCGAAAGACGGCGGCAAAACTTGGGAAACGTTTCGCGGTTCGCATGTGGATTATCACGGAATGTGGATTGATCCGCAGAACTCCAACAACATTTTGGTCACGAACGACGGCGGGCTGATGATCAGCCACGATGGGTTGGCCACGTTCAAAGATCCTAACAATCTGCCGATTGCGCAGCTTTATAACGTTGCCATCACGCAGACCGCCGAAAAGATCATCGCCTATTCCAGCAGGCAGGATACGGGTGCATGGCGCGGCGAAATCACCATCGGGACCGATAAAAAAATCACGTGGACGGATTGGAAAGGCGCTCCGGGAGACGAAGCTGGAAGGCATGCTGTAGACCCGACAAATGAAAACCTGCTTTATTATGTGAATCGGTATGGCGGCGGGCCGTTCATGGTGGATTATTCAAAGAGCCCGCCCGCGCGCAAAACCATCGCGCCGAAATTCGAAGACGGAACGGCCAAGCGCGCGCAATGGGTTTCGCCGATCGTCGTGTCTCCAGCCGACCCCAACCGGATTCTCTTCGGCGCGCAGTTTGTTTTCGTTTCCGATGATCAAGGCGGTGCATGGCGCAAAGCCAGCCCCGATCTCACCAACTTCGATCCCCAAAAGCAGGGCAACATTCCGTTTTCAACCCTATTTGCAATCGCCGAATCGCCGTTGAAAAAAGGCGTTATTTGGGCAGGAACCGACGATGGTAACGTGCAAGTAACGCAAAACGACGGCGCGACGTGGACGAACGTGTCTGCCGGACTGCCAAAAGATCGTTTTATCGCCTGGCTCGAGGCTTCGCGTTCGGCAGAAGGCACGGCGTACGTTGTGGTCAATGGCAAACGCAACGACGATTTCGAAACATACGTTTATAAAACCGAAGATTTCGGTTCGACGTGGAAGAGCATCAAGTCGAATCTGCCGGGCGGCAGCGCGAACGTCATTAAAGAAGACCCTGCCAACCCGAAGATTTTATATCTTGGAACCGATCTTGGTGTTTACGTAACCACCGATGGCGGAAAAAGGTGGGAAACGCTCGGATCGAAACTTCCAACGGTTTATGTGCACGACATCGCGATCAACACGAAGGAAAACGTAATGATCATCGCGACGCACGGAAGGGGCTGCTTTGCGATACCGCTCGACGCAATCCGTACGGCCGCAGCATCTCCAGCGCGATTATTGATTGCTAATCGCGACGGATGATGTCTACAACCACATTGTTTTTCAAAGTTATCTCAACGTAGGCTGTTCCGCTCACATCGTAATACCGCAACTTTCGATAGTCGCCTTCGGCTTCAATTCTGTCGGGAGTGCCGGCGTTCGCCACAACCTGAACCTCGCTCATCCCTGCCGACACTTTGCCCATCACGACGTCTAAGTCATGACCGGGTCCAGGTTTGGATCGGCATCCACAAATCGCCGTCAAAAGAATCGCGGCGCAAAGAATAGCCAAAACGGTTCTTGCCATCAGCCCCCTCCCCTTACATCGCCATTCTATCACTTACCGATGAATCGCTTGGCCCGGGCCGATCGCCTTCGGCGATGCTGGCAGCCTCAAATAAAACGCTTCCTGACCGCCGAACAGCCGCGAGCCGTAGCCGACGATCGTTCTGCCGTCAGCCGAAATCCCTCTCGCCCAAAACATTCTGAATCCGTTCAACGGAATCCCGGCTTGCAAAGCAACAACGTTCAAATCGCGCGAGCCGTGCACCGCATCCCAAATGAACGCTTCGCCCGTGCCTTGTGTGGCGTTGTAATCAGCAAGGCCGACGATTACCGAACCATCGCTGTTGCATGCAGAAGCGTAATTGATAATTCCAAATCCGCCATACACCAACGGAAGATCGAAAAAGCCTCCGTCTTGAGTCCACCGAAACGCAAATCCTCGGTGGACTCCCACAATCACTTTGCCGTCATCCGAAACGTCGAGCGCAGCGCTCGTCCTTCCGCCAAGCCCAACCATTCCGGTTGCTGCAGTCCAATACCACGCTTCGTCATAAGTCGAAACGCGCGAGCCGTATCCCACGATCATGCTTCCATCCGGAGTGACTGCCATCGCGCGCGCATTCACCGGACCTCCAGGCAGATCGCCGATACTCATCATGCCTTGCGACGGCGTCCATCGAAACGCCTCGATGCCTGCCTGACTTTGGCTGCATCCAACAATCACACTGCCGCTCGAGGCGCAGCCCATCGCTTGCCCGTAGGTCAGAGGCCCTCCCAAACTCCCCAAGAACTGCATCCCGTTCTGCTGCGTCCACACCATCGGCGCACCGCCCTCGCCGCCTGAATGACCCTCGTCCGAAGCGCCCACGATGAACGCTCCTTCGGGCGAAATTCCGAAGCCTTCGCTGTAAAAGAATCCGCCCGCGAGATCGCCCAGCCCAACCATTCCGGTCTGCTTTGTCCATCTGAATGCCTGAGAGCCGTCCGGCGAACTGCTGAAACCTGTAACGATGGTGCCGTCTGCCGAAACCGCATGCGCAATGCTTGGATAATAAGTTCCATCGCCCAGAGTTCCGAGCGGAATGAGTTCACCTTTGGGCGAAGCGAAAACGGTCGCGGTAAAAAGCGCAAACGCGGATACAAATGTGATTCGGGGTCTCATCCTGTTTCTTTCTCCTTCTGTACTATTCACGAACCTGCGCGCGTTCGGGTTCCCTCCGATTGAGAGATCTGCCACTTGGAGCGTTTGACCAACGCCCGCAATTCGGAGAGTCTCCCCAGCAGGTTCGCGCGCGGCTGAACCGCCGCTGCCGGAACTCCAGGGCGGAAAACGCCGCCCCACTCCTGCAGACAGTCCATCCCATCAATCGAACTGAACTCATCCTTCAGCAATCCAGCAAACATCACCGCCTGCGAGCTGAGCGGGCCGATGCCGTTGAGTTTGATCCGCGATGAATACCGCCGCATCGCTTCGGCCGCACGAACGATCTGCCATCCGCCAATGAATGCGAGCGACCGGCCCAAATAGATCGGATAGCGCAGTTCGATTTCGCTGAGTTCGCCCGTTCCCACAATGTCCAGATACAAGCGCGCGCTGTGTGTTTGTCTGGCATCTTTGCTCGCCGCACTCTGTTTTCCTTCGTCTGCAACGATGATTTCCACCTTGTCAATTTTTCCTTCAGGCAGCAAAAGAACACCGGGAGTTACAAGCCCCGGCTGCGATTCGAACGTGATGAATCGCTTGGTGCCGAAAGTTTTTTCCCGATAGTTTAAAGGCGAATCTTGCGGCTTTCCGCCGTTGATGCTGATCGCCCGCTCGATGTCGGCCGCCGCCCTCGCAGCGTTCAAAGATTCAACGGCCAGATCGCGCATCGTGCGTTCATCTTTGATCGGCTCGGGCAGAACCAAGAAACTTCGATCTTCGGGATCAAACGCTGATATGCGGGGCTGAGGCACCGGCGAACCGTCTCCAACATTCCGCAGCGCCTTATCAAAAAATCCGATCATCGCTTCGCGCATCGGCTGGTTATAATCGTGTGGTCCATCAAAAATCTTTCCAAACACGTTGCCGTCTTTGTCGAACAGCGACCATTCGCGCTTCATTTTGTCCACAGTAAGCCGCATCGCATCGGGCGGAAATTCTGGATCGTTCTGCGCGCCCATGATATACACCGGCTTTGGGGCCTGAATCGCGATCACATCCGACCGATCGCCAATCTGCATCGTTCCAGGAACGTGATTGCACAGGCAGCCGTTGTCGGGCGCGAGTTCCATGCTCGACATGCAAACCACCGGAACTGCTGCCTTGAATCGGTCGTCGGCCGCGAACGCATAAAGAGTAGCCAGACCGCCGCCCGATGCGCCGGTGATTCCCACTCGCGTCATGTCGGCATCGTTTCTGGTGGAAAGATAATCGAGCGCGCGCATTACATCCCACACGTAAAATCCCGTCGCGTTCGTTCCACCTTCCACCAGCGCGAAATCGTTGTGATCGCCTTCGGCGCGCCGCTCGATAAGACTGTTTCCTTCGAAGCTCCACCCTGGACTATCAACCGCGATCGCCAGATATCCGTGCAGCGCCTGAAACGCGCAGCGCAATTGCACGCGGTCTTCACCTTTTTTGTGTGCCCAATGGCCGTTCACATTCACGATCACAGGCAGCCTGCCAGCGGGCGCGGAGTCGGATTTGTAAACGAACGCAGTTACAAAAAACTTCGGGCGGCTTTCAAACACCAGTTTTTGAATCGTGTAACCCTCTCGTTGAATCACCCCGGTGATTCGTGCGTTCAAAGGCGTGCGCCTTGGCAGAGGGTCGAGCCCCAAGCAGCGCATCAGTTCGGCTTTGCGTCGGGAGCGCTCCTGTTCGAATTCCGCCAGCGTTTTCGGCGGCGTGCGTTTTGCCAGCTTCATCACTTCGTTTCGCAAAAAGGCGTTTGCGATTTGCGAACCTTTGCCGTTGAGAACATCATCATCGGCAGGATTTCCCGGTATCGGCGCAAAAGAGTTCATGCCTTGTTCGTGTGCGATCAGTTCACCCATCGTAACGAACGGAATGCCGTGGGAGTTCATCAAGTCGGCGTGGCAAGAACTGGAATAGTCGGCGCCTTCGCTGCAGCTGTCCACCAGAACCGTCGGCTTTTCCCTGCCGCCTAAACTCAACAGACGCACAAACGCTCTGGCGGCGGTTGGAATGTGCATTCGCTGCATCAGGCGCGCGCTCGTCACCCAAATTTCGCCTTTGCCCCAGTTCATCTTGGCGATTCCGCCGTTGCCATACACCGTCCATCCACGGCTGGGCAAAAACCTCTGCCACATAATGTCCTGCGTTTCAACTTTCGGAAGATCGAGCGCCCCCGCCGGATCAAACAGATTCCAGTTTCCGCTTTCAAACCGCAGAGGGTTTGGCAGCCAGTCCAGTCTGTAGCGATTAAAATCCTGCTGCAAAATGACGAGCCTCATGCCGCGTTCAACGGGGTCGAGCAGTTTGCGCTTTACTGCTCGGTCGTAGCCGCCAAAAAACGCCCACGCGCGAGTGCCAAGAAGCAGTCCTGCATACTTTTGCGGCGTGATCGCCGACGGATTCAAATAAGTCATCGCTTCGGATGCGTTGTAAATCTGCGGCGTAGGTCCCGGCAGTGCAGGGATGATTTTGTACGGAGCCGGATATCTTGGATGCCGCCAAACACGCGTATCATCCATCAGTTCGAATGCGATCATGTGACCAAACCGTTCACGTGGAAACTGCGCTTCGAACCGATTGCCGATCTTTCGCATCGGCAGTTTATGAAAGTACGTCGAACTCGGAAGGGGCTTAACCAGCAGCCACGCTTTGACCGCCGTTGGAGAAGTAATCGAAGCCACGACATTGCCGCCGACGGCTTTCCAGCTCGACCACGCGCGCTGCCAAGAAAGCACCGGCGGTTGCGACGCAAACGGATCGGGCGCCGTTGGCAGCTGCTCGATTCGCGCAGCCTCCGCTTTCACCTTCGCAGCTTCTTGGCTCCAGGAAAAGCTGTTTGTGTGCATGCGAAGCCGGTCGGTGAAAGGTTTGTAGTACGGGTTCGACGCGAGCAATTCCATGCACCTTGCCGCAGTTTGGATGCGATCTACTTGTGCGTTGCGGCGCGGGCTGCCTTGCACGGCTTCGGTTTCGGCATACGCCTTGGCCGAAGCCATCCGTTCGATATGATATCGAAGCAGGTTCCCAACCGCTTCCAGCGATGCATGAATCTCTTTGACTCGGCCGATGGATGAATCGTTCGGAAAGGAAAGGCCGGGATAAGAGTCCATAAGGTCGAGCGCTTCGTCGTACTTGATTCGTCCGTCAACGCCTTGCGTCGCTCTATTTGCCAACTGTTCGTTCAGCGGCATGAACAGGTGCGAATCGAAACCTTGTCCCTGAATGAACGCGTCGGTGTCGCCGTCCCACTCCAGTTCCGGCGCGTTGCTTCGGTGATCGGGACCCAAACTGTGCACGCAAAAAATCAGCGGCACAATCGTGCTGGCCGCTTTCCAAAACCTGATGTCGGTTTCCGAATTGCGCCCAAGCAGGTCTTTTGCCCTGGAATCGAAAACGGCATCGGGCACGTGCGGATCGTATCCAAGCCTTCCCCAACACATCCAATAAAGTTCGTCGCGCTCATGAATCCAGTTACAATATCTGTCTGCCGAATTCGCCAAGTAATAATCCGGAGGTTTTGGAAAGTACGCATCCAGTCCCTCGACCGTGTATCCGGTTGCGGTTCCGATTTTCATCTGAGCAATCGTTCGCCGCGTGAAGTCCGGATTGTAAAAAGGGAAGATGCGGTGCGTTCCGTTCGCACGAACCTGCCAAACGATTTTGTAGGGCTGGCTTGGCCAAAAGCCTCCGCCTTCGGCGGGATTTCCGGGCCAGGTGGCAGCGCCTTTCGCACCCGAATCGCTGAGATAATCTTCGAACGAGTAACTGTACCAGTTGGCCACTCTGCCGCCGGCGGCGATGTAAGGAGCGCCCCAATGCTCGCCGTTGTACTTGATCTCTACCGTGAAGTCATTCGACGCGCGGGCAAGAGGAAGAACCTTCTGCTTTGTGGTGATCCAGGATCGTGTGATGAGCGGGATATCGCGTCCGCTGTTCTTCACGGCCTCGCCATAACACCGAAAAAACGTTTCGCTTTTTCCGCTTTCGCCGATTCGAAATCCGATCGCATCTAACTTAGGTGCGTTTCTGACCAGTTTTTCAACCACTTCGCGCGTATATTGGTAAAGATTGTGTTCGGTTGGTTCATAGGGCGGGTTGGGATTTTGCGGAATGCGAAAGTTGGCCTCATAGGCCATAAGGCTCACGCGGATACCTCGTGAATGCGCTTTCTCGATCACCCAGTTCAGCCTTCGCAGGTTGGCCGTTTTTACGCTTTCCGGAACGCCGACAAGCGGAAACGAAGGGCTGGTTACAAAATAGGCGTACAGGTTGGGTGCGTTCGTAACGCTGATATCCCACGCCCCGTGAATATCGAGCCAGTTCAGCCGGCTCCGCGCCATCAGATCGAACAACGTCTGCCAGTAATCCTCGTTTTGAAACCACCATCGGCGGGGATCGGTGAGCGCGTCAATTGCGAAGTCGGTATCGTTTTTTTGATAGTTCCACGGCAGAGTGAGAAACAGATTCACTCCGCGGTCGGCTAAGTACGGCTTTGCTTCGACGTGCGTTTTCCAAACGTTGGATGGATGCAGTTTTGCGCGTTCGGCAAACTCGAGCAGGCCGTACATCGCTCCGGTTTCATCGGAACTGACAATGCGCGCCATTTTTCCGTCGCACACGATGCGATACGATTCGGGCTGCATGCCGCGCCGAACCAAAACCTCAACGTTCGCGGTCTTTGAGCCGATCACCGCTGCGAGTTCGCGCATTCCAAACGCGATAGGCGAATCTGTCTGAAAAAGAGAAAGACAAATGGATAACACAGCGCCTCCTGGCGCCTATTATCTCACGACCCTAACCTTTGATCTTCCCGCTTTTGAAAAACTCCACCAACTGCTTGTAAGCGGATTTGGGCGGAAGATGGCCGCCTGGGTAAATGCAAATGTAAACCGGCGCGGGCCCCTGGAAAACCGTGATGCCGTCGGAACTCCGGCCTGCCGCGCAGCCGTTGTGCCGCGCGAGCCTTTTCGCGAAGTTTTGAACGGTAACTGGGGGCACAAGTTTGTCTTCCGATCCTGCAAAAAGGATCGCGGGCTTTTTGGGCGCACCTTCCAACGGCAGAATCGTTCCACCGCACAAGGCGCCGAATGCGGCAAACTTTTCACCTAAAGTTTTCAAAACCACCCAAGCGAATCCGCTGCCGTTGGAATGGCCGGCATAATAAATCCGCTTCGTGTTGATCTCATGGGTACTGTCTGCCCATTTAAGCAAAGCCTTCACATAGTTCACATCGCGGTCGCCGTTGTCGCGTGGCATCAGCTGCCATCCCGGCTGCTCGCCGATTCCGCGTCGAAACAGTTTTGTGGGCAGTCCCTGCGCATAAACCACATATGCCTGCGGCCACAACTTGTGAATTTCAAACTGCATCGCTGCGAGTCTCGCATTTGCCGTGTAGCCGTGAAAGACCATGACGCACGGAGCACGTCCGGCGCCATGCTGGCTTGGAGCGAACACCAACGCAGTGCGTGCTGTGCCGTTCACGTTCAACGTAATTTGGCTTCCAGCAATTTGCGCCGAAAAAGCCAATAGCAATCCCGCCAGCATCACAAGATAAAGACGCTGCCAAGTGCCCAAAGTTCACGGCCGTTTAGGTGCCCAAAAACTTCGCGAACGCATCGGGATGGATGCCCCAGCCGAACAGTCCGGCCAAGCCCAAAATGATTCCAAAAACCGATGGCACAACACCCACAAAATAAAGCCACCGTTTGTGCGTGAGCGCGGTGATGGCAAACAGTGAAATCGCCAACGAAAGCGCCGACTCGCTCATATCGAACTGATCGTCGCGCAAGTTCCAATCGTCATAACTTTTGGCGGCTGTTTTGGCGGCATCGAACGCCGTCTCCTTATCTTTTTCTTCGGCGGCTGCCTTCGCGCGATATTCGCGTGCAAGCGCCAATAACGGTCGGGGATCAGACGATGTTCGTGCATCAATTTCGAGCCGCGCCGCGGTGGTTTCAAAAATCTTGGACTTGATGCTTTTAGATTGTCCAAATGCCCACTGATCGTTTCGATCCACCTGTGCCATTTGCATCGCCTGCACAATGTTTCCGTCTTTGACGTGGCAAATTCCCATAAACGTTGCGATGATCGCGATCGAAACCGCCACCATCGCATTCAATCGAGAGTTGCGTTCTTTCTGGTCGTCGTTTTCGGTTGCAACGTCCAAAGGATCTATGCTCATTTTTGCAGGTCCTCTTTTCTCCAAATCATCGGATAATAAGCCCAGTTTGCCGCAAGCGCAACTTGATCGAAAGCGTGCGGAGACTGCGGGTCTTCGGCAATGCCAGGCGGGGCGACAAACCGGCCCCGAGGCTCGGGCCACAGCTCGACAACTTGAATATACGTTCCGCGATTGGAATACAGCGCGTCCGACGGGCCGCCGAACGGCAGCCTCGAGGCGCGGTATCGCCACTTGGCCGGGTCGGGCCCGAAATCTTTTGTCATCCCGTCAATCGCTTTGTCAAGCGATGTTTGCAGAATCTGCGTTTTGGTTCTTCCGCTAAGCCAATCGAACCGTGTTTTTGCTTCAAGAGCGTTATACACCAGCGTGGGTTGAATCACCTGCGCAAACGTGGCCGCAGAAAGAAAATTGCCGGTTTTGGCAAGAAAAATCTCTTCCTGCAATCTGGCAAACCAGTGGCGATAAATGAGCGGAGCCGATGCGCCGTCCATAAAGTTCAAATCCCAGTTTCTAAGGTAAGCGACCGCCTTTTTCTCCGTCTCGTTTTTTGGAACAACGGCTTTCAAAAGTTCGGCAACAAAATATGCAGGTTCCGATTCGTGCGTGGCGATGTAGCGTGCATTGTTTTCAAGTCCCTGCGACGAAATGAACGGCGGCGCTCCCATCACCCAGTTGATCACCTCATTTCTGAAAAACCTTCCCCAAACGGGCGTATCAAAATTCGGCCACCAACTCACCGGCTTGTTGTTCCAGTTAGCAATCCACCCTTTTTTTGGATTGATCACAAAAGGCATCTTTTCGGGGGCAAGAACGCCTTTCCAATCGTGCTTGCCGTCGCCTGGAATCGGAAGCCTGGGGTCGGCGTTCGGCGATCGAAGCGGAACCCGTCCGCAGAAAAACCATCCGATGTCGCCCTGCGTTGTTGCCACGAAAAAATTTAAACTTGCGTTGAATCCATGCGCCAACTTTTGCGCGTCGGAAATGCCCGCACATCGCGCAATCTTCGGAATCGCATCGAGCGCCTCGGTTTCGGCCATCCAAATGGTTGACTTTCTGCAATAGGCAACGCCCGTGCCGACCGATTTAATCACCACGGGGCCATACACGCTCATTTCGCGCGCAGCACTCGTGGGTGCAGACCCCTTCACTTGAATCGGCACATCAACGGTTTCAAAATCAACCGTTTTGCCGTTCAGTTCATACTGCTTCGCATTCGACGGATTGAGTTTCACAAAGAAAATGTCATCGGTATCGGCAACGCCGCTCGTAAATCCCCAAGCAAGTTTTGGCGTGTGACCAATCAGCACTCCGGGCAGTCCAGGAAGATCCATTCCCACCGCTGTGTAGGTGGGACAATCAATGCTCATCTGGTGCACAATCGAGGGCGTTTGAAATCCCATCTGCGGCCCGTTGAGCAGAAGCGGCACGCCGATCGCGCTTTTTCTTGGCGAAACGACCATCGCATAACTGCCCGTTTTGTAAGGGATCGCGTTTTCGGCCGCAATCTCTTTCATGGCGGACTGTTGTTCAAGCCTGATTCCAGGCAGCAGTTCAAAAAGGTTCACTTTTGGCAGAAGTTTGATATGCTCAGCCAGCGAGTTCGGCCGCGGCTCCTCGAACGGCGATACGCCTTTGAACGGATCGTCGGCATCATCGCATGTGCAGGGAGAACTTCTGTCGATCATCCACGCGATGTCTTCGACCGCTTTGGTCGTTTCGGCGCCGAGTTTGTCTTTCAAATAGGTGTAGAGCAAAAGGTTGCGGATTTCACCGGCGCCGCCTTTGCCGAAAAGTCGAGTCAAGTTAACGCCGATTGCCAGTGAATCGTTCACCGTCCACTTTTCCGGCTTAGTGCCTTCATAATTTTGCGGCAGTTTTTTCTGCTGCGCGGCTTCATCAATCCAAGCGTTCACTCCGTTTGCATAGGCCTGGAATATGGTTTTTGTTTCGGCGCTGAGTTTTTCAAAAAGCCTTTGATATTCCTGATCGGTGTACCCAAACCGAATCGCATCTTTGTCCGAATTCACGGCTTGCGCTCCCAAAAGCGCGGCAAGCCGTCCGCGTGCCGATCGGCGGCTCAAATCCATCTGCCACAGGCGGTCTTGCGCAACCGAATATCCTGCATAAAAAAACGCCTTTTCAAGGGAGTTCGCAAAAATGTGCGGCTCGCCAAAAGAACCACGGACAATCTCCGGCGGCGCTTGAAGAGCCGCTGTTGCAAAAACGATTGGAACTATCACGCTTGCGAGTTTAGCCGACAACCGGGGCAGGGGTAAGCTTGGCTCCGTGAAGCCTCTTTTGTTGGCAGCGTTTTTTGTGATTCTGGGGCTGATCGGCTGCTCCAAGCGCACTGCCGTGCCGCCCCATTCCGCGCCAAATTGGGCGTCGTGGGACCTGAAAACAAAACGTCTGTCACTTGCCGATCTTGAAGGAATCCCGTTGGAACAGCTTCAGCAGATGCGCGGCGTGGTGTTTGGAAAACACGGCCGCATTTTCAAAGAGAAAAACATTCAGGAGTTCCTGGAGCATCAACCGTGGTACAAACCCAATCCCGATTTTTCCAACGGCGATTTGAGCGACATTGACATCGCAAATCTTGATCTCATTCGCAAGAAAGAATCCGAGCTTCACACTTTCGTTCAGCCCGGCGATCTGCGCTTTTGGCGCGATCGAACGTTTACCGTTGCACAACTCGGATCGCCAACGCTGACCGACCTTCGGATCATGCGCGCTGAGATCCTTGCCATTCACGGCCGCATGTTCGAATACGATCCAGAACTTCAATCATATTTCGAAGAACGGTACTGGTATGTTTGCGATGAAACCACCTGGAATCTGCCGTTCACAAAGCAGGAGATGCAAAACTTTCAAACCCTGATGTTGGCAGAAGAGAAACTACGAAATGTGAATCTGATTCCGGGCGATCTTCCGAAATTTGCGAACGGCAAAGTCAGTCCGCACGACATTCAGGGTCTCAGCCTTGTTGAACTCAGGCTTCTTCGCAATGAGTTTTATGCGCGCAAAGGCCGAAAGTTCAAAACCTATTGGCTGGCGAAATATTTCGAAAGCCAGCCGTGGTATAAGCCAAGCGGAGGGTACAAAGACCCCGACCTTTCGACTCCCGAACAAAGCAGCCTCGATGTGATTTTGCATCGAGAGGCCGAACTCCACGCATCGCTCAGCACCGAAAAGTTCGATCCCTCTTTGCTCGCGGGACTCTATGCCGAAGACGCGGCAAAACTCCGCTCGGAAATCTATGCCCGGCACGGCAAGCGTTTCAAAGAAGAGTGGCTGCAAAGTTATTTTCAGGCGCAGCCGTGGTACAAGCCAAACCCCAACTACAACGAAAAGTCGGTTTCCGAAATCGAGCGGCGCAATGCCGGCCTCATCGCGCAATACGAAAAGAAAGCGATCGCCGAAGTGAAGGCTGTGGAAGGGTGATAGCGCCGGCCTTCGCTCCGCGTGCCGGGGCGCTCGCAAATCAACCTTTCGCGTTCATCGCTTTGTCAATCGCTTGCACGAATGTTTCGGCGGGAATCAGGCCGTTCGTTCTGTTCAGCTCTTTGCCGTTCTGATCCAAGAACAAGCAGACCGGAATCGCCGTGATTCCGAATTTCTGTGCCATGTCGCGGCCCTCCGGCTTGTCCACATCCAGCGAAACGGTCACCATTTTTTCGAGCCGCGAAGAAACTTCAGGCTTTGGAAATACCGTTTTTGCCAACTCTTTGCACGGGCCGCACCAAGTCGCGTTGAAATCAATCATCACGATCGTGTTGCGTTTTTTGGCTTCATCCAACGCACCTTCGAACGTCGTTGCGAATTTGGGCTCCGCCGATCCTGCGGTGTTCTTTTCAGCATCGTTTGCGGCAACCGTATCGGCTTGCTTGTTGCAGCCGGCAGTCAGAATTGCGGCCAGGCCGAAAACCAGAACTGCGCTTTTTAAAGTTTTCATAGAAGCGATTTTACCAGTTCCTTTTCAGGCGGCTTTCAGCAGTGCGGCCGGAAGCAGGTCGGCGGTGAGTTCACGGGCATCGGGCGCAGCCAAAACCACCGCGCGTTCGATCACATTTTCCAGCTCGCGGACATTGCCCGGCCACGAATAAGCCGTAAGCCGCTGCTGAGCAGCTGGCTGAACCGAAGCGATCTGTTTTCCTTCCCGCTTAGAAAACCTTTGCAAGAACAGTTCCGTCAGCGGAAGGATGTCTTCGATGCGTTCGCGCAGCGGAGGAAGTTCCAGTGTCAACACCTTCAGCCTGAACAGCAGATCCTGCCGAAATTGGCCCGTTCCAACCGCTTCTTCCAAATCTCGGTTCGATGCGGCAATCAACCGCACATCCACTTTGATCGGCGCAGTGCCTCCCAGCCGCTCGAACTCCCGCTCCTGCAAAACGCGCAAAAGTTTCACTTGAATGGGCAGCGGCACCTCGCCGATCTCATCCAACAGCAGCGTTCCGCCATCTGCAAGTTCAAACCTTCCGGGCTTTGCCGAATCTGCTCCGGTGAATGCGCCTTTTTCATGCCCAAAAAGTTCGCTTTCCAAAAGTGTTTCAGGCAGGGCCGCGCAAGAAACCGCCACGAACGGAGAGTTGCATCGCGCGCTGCAGCGATGAATCGCTTTTGCTGCCTGCTCTTTTCCCGTTCCACTTTCTCCGGTTATCAAAACCGTCGCCCGCGAATTCGCCACTTGACGAATGAACGTTGCAATCTGCTGCATTTTTGGCGATGCGCAGACAAAATCCTGAAGCGGATCGGCAACAGGCTGCGCAGGCTTAGGACGTGCAGGCTTTTTCAACCAAAACGCGACCGCTTTTTTCATCTGCTCCAAATCAAACGGTTTGGGAATGTAATCGCCGGCGCCCGCCTTGATCGCTTCCACCGCCTGAGGAATCGTGCCGTATGCGGTCATGATGAGTACTGGCAGCTCCGGCCACCTGCTTTTGATCTGATTTAACAGCTCCACGCCGGTCATACCGGGCATCATCACGTCGGTTATCACCAGGTCGAATCGGTTCGAGTCCAATTTCGCAAGCGCGTCTTCTCCGTTTTCGGCAGCGCTCGCCGCATATCCCGACCTTTCAAGCGATGCCTGCAATATCCGCCGAATGTTCGGCTCGTCATCTACGATTAAAACTTTCCCTTTTGATTTCACGATCTCTTTCCCGTTGGCAATTGAATCACAAACTTGGTTCCTTCGCCGCGTTTTGACGTCACGCTGATCGTTCCGCCGTGCGCATCAATAATCTTGCGAACATTGCAAAGACCAAGCCCCGTGCCTTGCGCCTTCGTTGTAAAAAACGGCGTGAACAAACGCCCGAGTTGGTCTTGCGTCATTCCGATTCCTGTATCTTCGATGCTCATTTCTAACGTGCGGCCCTTCGCGCAGATGTTTACGGAGATCTTTCCTCCGTCGGGCATCGCCTGAATGGCGTTGCGAAGAAGGTTGCGCACGGCCTGGCCTAATCGCCCCGCGTCTACCCAAATTATAGGGAGATTCGGCTCGGCCGTCAGGTCATAACTCACCTTCGCAGCCCTAAATTCGGCCTCCGAACGCTGAAGCAGCAGCGCCGTGAGCAGGGCAAGATCAATCTGCCGCTTGTTCAGGCTCACCTGCCGCGTGAGGTCCAAGAAATCTGCGCAAAGCTCATTCAGCGCTTCAGCTTCTTCGACGATCACCTTGCCCCATTTGCGCGCGTCGTGCAGCGAGGCCTCCTCGTTGATCATCTGCGCGGCGCCTTTGATGCTGGTCAAAGGATTCCTGATCTCGTGCGCAACAGCTGCCGTGAGTTGACCGATCTCCGCCAGCCGCATCGAACGTTCCAGCTGCCTGTCCTGCCTCACCGACCGGCTCACGTCCTCGATCACCAGCGTCACGTTGCCCGAAGGCGCCGGCGAAGCGCAGATCTGATAATGAGAGTCCGCCCCCACATGAAGCCGCTTACGTCTCACCCGGCCTGAATGAGCCGCCTCCACGCAGGCCGAAATCTCTCGCACGGCCTTCGGGCCGAATTTTGTGAACAGATCAGTCCAGTTTCTGCCGGCCAGGTGCGCCCGCGGCATTCCGATCATTTTCAGCGCCTGGCGGTTGGTTTCCGTGATTCGCCCGTCTTTGCCGATGGAAACCACCGCGGCTTGCAGGCTCTCGACGATGTTTTTGTTGGTGGCGGCGAGCGTTTGCAGCCTTGCGACCAAGGTTGCGTTTTCCACCGCCAGGGCCAGATGCTGGGAGATTGCCACGGCCCGGTCAACGTCCGCCTTTCGATATTTGGATCCCGGACTGCGGCGCGACACATTGAGCACGCCGACACACTCATCGAGCGGGGTTACTAAAGGAACCACCATCGCCGAGCCGACGACGGTTTTTGTACTGATGAGTCCAGAATGATCGCCATCTTTCAACACGAGCGGGGCTCCGTTGGCTGCGGCCATTCCAGCAAAACCTTCCCCAAGCCGAAAACTTGCCGTGAGCGGCAGCCCGCCGCGCCTTTCTGGGCTGCGGCTTGGGATTGCGGCGCACAGTCGGAACGAATCGCCGCCTTCTTCGCGCAGGAACAGCGAAACGCTGTCGGCCTCGAACCATCTGCCGCAGAATTCGCACACTTTTTGAAGGTACGCGGGCAGGTCGTGCTCGCCGGGCTTGGATCCCAGGCGGAACAGGTCCCAAAGGTCTTCGTGCGTCTGGTGCACCTGCTCGATTCCGGCGTCCATCAGGAAGGATTATCGGCTTTTTCCGTGAGGTTTCGGCTCCTGCCTTAAGGTGTTCCAGGGGGCAGATTTTCAACCAGATTAAACAAGCAAACCCCCTTAGTGGGGGTTTTGAATGCGGGTGCTATCGCTGCCCTTTCGTATCCCAGTTGGGAATTCACCTGCGGGGCATAACCCCATTATTAGAGATGCGGCGCAGGCTCCGATCAGATACAAAAATAGTGTATACCGTTATGTCCAAAAAAGTCAAGGGGGCAGGAACGTATGATTCTGGGCTTAGACCTCGGCTCTAACTCCGTAGGCTGGGCACTGCTTACGGAAAAGGATGAGCTGGCCGAACTCACCGCAGTTGGTGTGCGGGTGTTTACCGAGGCCGTTGAGCCGAAAAGCAAGGTTCCAAAGAACGCGGAGCGCCGGGCTGCCCGCGGAATTCGAAAGAACCTTGATAGAAGGCGACGGAGGAGAAATGCGCTTCGTGCCGTGCTCACTCAGGCAAAGATGCTTCCGACCGATTCGCTCGAATTCGAACGGCTGTTTTTCGATCACGGGCTTAACCCATATCTGTTGCGCGCGAGGGCTCTAACCGAGCGCCTCACCTTGCATGAAATCGGTCGTGCGCTTTATCACCTCAACCAGCGAAGAGGATATCAAAGCAATCGTCGGGCAAGAAGAATTGACAAAGTGGATGACCCCGAGATCATCGCCGTGCTGAAAGAAGATGAACGGCAGGAAGAGCTTAGGGCACTAGAACGTAAGCAAAAGCGTGCGGAAAAGGGACAGCGATCGGCATCGGACGACGAAGACAGTGTGGTCTTGGCAGGAATCGCCACACTAAAGAGCGCATTGCAGGCATCAACACAGCCCCTTGGTGTCTACCTTCACAACGAACTCGCCGAAGGTCGAAAAGTGAGGAAACGCCATACAGAACGCAGCATGTACGCCGAGGAATTCGAGCGGATTTGGGAAACGCAGCGTACTTACTATCCCCACGTGCTTACCGATGGCCTGAAGGCGGAAATCTATTCAATCATGTTTCATCAGCGGCCGCTCAAAATTCAGCGATTCCTCGTGGGCCGCTGTAGGTTTGAACCTAACAGAAAGTGTGCAATGAAGGCGCACCCGGTATCTCAAACGTTCAGGATCCTGCAGGAAGTTGCCAACCTGCGGGCTCACGATGATGTTACAAAACTGCCCATTGACATTACATTGGAGCAGCGGCACACGTTAGCCGATGCGCTGGAACACCAAGGTTCAATGAATTGGTCGGCCGTTCGTAAACTTTTGAAACTCGATAAAAACACGAGATTTAATTTTGAAGAATCAAAACGCGATGCCATCGAAGGAAACACTTTCACTTCGAAAATGCGTTCGGTGCTGGGCGACAGTTGGGACGCGATGGACCACAACACGCAGGATTCTCTGGCTTTTGATTTGCTAAACATTCCGCGCAAAGATGCGCTCGTCCGACGGTTGCGAAGGCATTGGAATCTGTCGGCCGAGGCGGCCTATAAGTTGGCAATTTGGGAGCCGCCGACGGGCACAATGAGTCTTTCAGTCAAAGCAATGCGAAAGCTCATCCCCTTTTTGAGGGAAGGCATGCATTACCGCGAAGCGTGCGAAAAGGTCGGCTATAAGCATGATGAGGAGCGGAGCGCGTGCGATCTCCTGAACAAGCCACCCGACTTTCGCAACCCAGTCGTCAACAAGGCGATGAATCAAGTTCGCCGCGTCGTCAACGCGATTATTAGAAAGTATGGAAAGCCGGACGTCATTCGCATCGAAATGGCACGCGACATGAAATTGAACAAAAAGGAAAAAGCGGCCGTTCAACGCCAGAACAATGAGAACAGAAAAGCAAATGAGGAGGCGGAAACGGAGTTACGCAACATTGGAATTCATTCTCCCAGCGATATTGACTTGAAAAAATATCGCCTTTGGAAAGAATGCGGCGGAATATGCCCCTACACCGGCCACCCCATAACGCTAGACATGCTGAGAACCGGCGAAGTGGACATCGAGCACATTATCCCTTATTCACGATCTCTCGACGATTCGTTCAACAATCTCACGCTTTGCTATGGCGAAGAAAACCGCAATGTGAAACGAAACAAAACTCCGTTCGAGGCATACGGACACGACCCGCAACGATGGAGAGAGATGTCGTCGCGGATTTCGACCTTCAAAAGAAGAAAGAGAATCCTGTTTACGCGCGAAACCGTGCCCGAAGAAGTGACCGAGGAAATGGCTGCCGCCAAGCTGAACGACACCCGATATATCTGCCGGGCCGTCAAAGATTATGTCGCCACGCTTGGCACAACGGTTACGGTTTCAAAGGGCGAAGCAACGGCGCTCCTGCGACGCGCCTGGGGCCTGAATGCCGTCTTGGGCGATGGCCAGCAAAAGGCGCGAGATGACCATCGGCACCATGCGGTTGACGCGCTGGTTATTGCGCTTACTTCGGTCTCGTTGTTTCAAAAGCTTTCCCGGCTTTCGGGCATCCGCGGCGGAAGTTTGCTCGACAGCGGCATCACGCCGCCCGAACCGTTTCCCAACTTTTGGAACATCGTGAACGACAAATTCAAGCAGATCGTCGTTTCGCATGCACCCACACGAAAAATCGCAGGAGCCTTTCACGAAGAAACTGCGTACGGAAAGGGAATGGATTCGAGTGGAAACGAACTGCTGGTATATCGCAAGCCGCTTTCCGACCTGTCAGCGCCCGAAACGGAACGCATTCGCGACCCGCACATCAAAAGACTTGTGATGGAGCGAATCGAAGAGGCAGGGAATGCGAAGAAGGCGTTCGCAGACGAGCACAACCCTCTCGTGCTGAAAGACAAGGCGGGCGAAGTTGTAAAAGACGCTCACAATCGCCCGCGCGTCATTCGATCAGTCCGAATCGCCAAGCGCGGAAGCTTTAATCCTGCGGTCATCCACGGCGTAAAGAACGAATCTGGAGTGCCTTACAAATTTTTCACCTACGGCAACAACCACCACGTTGAGGTCTTGGAATGCTTGCGCGACGGGGCACAAGCCGATGGAAAGAAATGGAAAAAGGGCGACCGAAGGGGTGTGTTCGTTACAACGATGGAAGCCGCAAATCGAGCTCGCAGACTGCGATTGCCGATCGTTCAGCGCGACCACGGTTCGGATTGGAAGTTCGTTATGAGCCTGTGCCGCAACGATATTTTCAAACTGGAAGAATTGCCGTCGGCATTGTGGCGTGTTCAAAAGCTCGATGCAACAAGCAATCGGGTAGTTTTGCGCGAAATTACAGCCGCAAATCTGGACGACCCAGACGAGGGCAAGCAAGTTGCCATTTCAAAACTGATTGGCACGAAACTTGCGGTGGGCCCCCTTGGAGACCTTCACCCGTGCAGTGACTAACCGAATTGTTGAAATCTCCAACCCGTGCTCGCTTAGCGTAGAAAATCGGCAGCTGATCATTGAACGCGATGGGGCGCTTCTCGGCACCGTGCCTGTCGAGGATATGTCCGTCCTGATCCTCGACTGCCACACAATTGTATACACGCAAGAGGTGATGAAACTTTGCGCCGATTCGAACATCGCCGTCATCTGGTGCAACGACAAACATCTGCCATCGGCAATGATGGTCTCCTTCGATGCGCACAACCTGCACACCAAAACGCTCCGTGAGCAGATCGCGGCCAAACTTCCGGTGAAAAAGAGACTTTGGCAGCAGATTGTGATCGCCAAGATCAAAGAGCAGGCGAAATGCCTGCGGCAGATGAAGAAAGATGATTCGAGCCTTGTGTGTTTGGTTTCCGAAGTTCGCAGCGGCGATACCACGAACGTTGAAGGCAAGGCAGCCCAAATCTATTGGCAAACGCTGTTCGGATCGGATTTCACACGCGAACGCGAAGTGCCGGGAATCAACGCCTATCTCAACTACGGTTATGCGATCTTGCGCGCATGCACAGCAAGGGCGATTGTTGGAACAGGTCTTCATCCCGCGCTGGGCATTCACCACAAAAACCAGTTCAATCCATTCTGCTTGGCAGATGATCTGGTTGAGCCGCTTCGCCCACTGGCTGATCGCTATGCGCTTGGCGCCATCAAAAAGTTTGGGTCGGATTCGGATCTCAGCCCGCCCGTGAAGCGGTTCTTGCTGCTGATGACGCAGGAGGCGGTTTCGATCGAGGGCAAGCAGATGCCTCTGCAAACGGGTCTTCAACTGTACGCTGCGGGCGTGCGAAAGGCGCTGGGAGGTTTGGCCGAAAAATTGCCCATTCCAAATTTGTGACCTTTGGAGGCTATCGGCGCATGTGGATTATGGTGATGTTCGACCTTCCTACCGAAACCAAGGCGCAGCGCAAGGCTTATGCCCAGTTCCGGAAAAAGCTGCTGAACGATGCGTTCATCATGCTGCAATACAGTGTTTATGCCAGGCATTGCGGCTCAGAGGAGAACTGCAGGGTTCACATGGAGCGGGTGAAGCAGTGGGTGCCCGACCACGGCGAGGTTCGGGTTGTGCAGTTCACCGACAAGCAGTTCGAGCGGATCCAGATTTTTTACGGAAAAATGACGGTTCCCCCCGAAAAACCGGCCGCCCAGCTCTCGTTTTTTTGAGGCCTGGGGGCCGGATTTCGGGCTCAAAACCCCGTTTTTTCTGGGGGGATATTGTATCTGATCGGAGTCTGTCCGCAATCCCCAACCGAAGCCAGTGAAGGGGTTGAATACCCCGATTGTATCTGATCGGAGTCTGTCCGCAATCCCCAACCAATGAGTCGAGTGGATGAATGGATGCTTGATTGTATCTGATCGGAGTCTGTCCGCAATCCCCAACAGGCCTTTTCAGTCGAACCTACGGCTTCCTATTGTATCTGATCGGAGTCTGTCCGCAATCCCCAACTCTTCGCACTGCGAGTTCGAACACCGGGCCATTGTATCTGATCGGAGTCTGTCCGCAATCCCCAACATCCCACATCGAATTCGCTATCGAGCGCGCATTGTATCTGATCGGAGTCTGTCCGCAATCCCCAACAAATCTCATCGAGATTCGATGTGGGGATTATTGTATCTGATCGGAGTCTGTCCGCAATCCCCAACTGATCTCGCGCGCTTGCTCTCGCGCTTTGAATTGTATCTGATCGGAGTCTGTCCGCAATCCCCAACCGCCAACGATGAGAGCATCATCAATTCCAAATTGTATCTGATCGGAGTCTGTCCGCAATCCCCAACGGAAAGCATGTCTCCAGATGAGATTCGGCGATTGTATCTGATCGGAGTCTGTCCGCAATCCCCAACGCCACGGCTTGTTAGCATAACTTCCAATATATTGTATCTGATCGGAGTCTGTCCGCAATCCCCAACAGAGACGCATAGCACAACTGTTGCAGGTCGATTGTATCTGATCGGAGTCTGTCCGCAATCCCCAACAAAACTGCGCATATGTTGCGTTCGCGGAAAATTGTATCTGATCGGAGTCTGTCCGCAATCCCCAACAGATGGAATCATTCGAAGTAACGCTCGCCAATTGTATCTGATCGGAGTCTGTCCGCAATCCCCAACATTGGCGGTGAATCTCCGAAACGGGCAGCGATTGTATCTGATCGGAGTCTGTCCGCAATCCCCAACTATCCTGGTGGCCAATATCTGTGGGGGGGATTGTATCTGATCGGAGTCTGTCCGCAATCCCCAACATTGATGACCGCGGGCGGCGTTAAGCCGTTATTGTATCTGATCGGAGTCTGTCCGCAATCCCCAACCTTGTCGCGATCGAACAATTTCATCCCTCGATTGTATCTGATCGGAGTCTGTCCGCAATCCCCAACGGGATTCCTTGTACCCCCTCGGATTTCGACATTGTATCTGATCGGAGTCTGTCCGCAATCCCCAACCGGAAAGTCGCCTGCTCTTCACGCTTTTCGATTGTATCTGATCGGAGTCTGTCCGCAATCCCCAACCCTTTCCTTAGCGGTAGCCGGGGGCCACAGATTGTATCTGATCGGAGTCTGTCCGCAATCCCCAACTAATGAAGGCTGTCAATCACCAGCCCAGGCATTGTATCTGATCGGAGTCTGTCCGCAATCCCCAACTAT
>JAJPJR010000030.1 GCA_021324165.1 Armatimonadota bacterium | reverse complement strand
CGCGAGGCGCTGAGTTTCGCACGGGAACGGATTGCGGAACTGAATCTGCTTTCGAGGGCGCTCAGAAACGGCACGGAAAGCGTGAGCGGCGAGTGGAATGCCATGCGGCAGGCGATCGAGGCGTGGAAAAACGAATCCAGCCGATTCGATTCGAAGGTGCAAGAGCGCGTGCGCAGCCTTCGCGAAGAAGACGCAAGGCGCGTGCCTTATTCCGAAAGAAAACCGCGGCAGGATCAACGTCTCGGACTGCCGATTCTGCCGACAACAACCATCGGTTCGTTTCCGCAGACGGCCGAGCTTCGCAAAGCACGCGCGCACAAAAACGACGATCCTGAAAAATATGAACAGGCGATTTTGAACGAGATCGAACACGTCATCCGCCTGCAGGAACAGATCGGTTTGGATGTGTTGGTTCATGGCGAACCAGAAAGAAACGACATGGTGCAGTTTTTCGGCGATCAGATGAAAGGGTTCGCAACCACCGAACAAGGATGGGTGCAAAGTTATGGCAGCCGGTGCGTCCGCCCGCCGATCATTTTTGGCGATGTTGACCGCCTTGCTCCGATGACCGTAAAGGAGCTCAAATACGCGCAGTCTTTAACCAAAAAGCCGGTGAAGGGGATGCTCACGGGGCCGATCACGATTCTTCAATGGAGTTTCGTTCGCGAAGACATTCCCCGGTCAGAAGTTTCGTATCAAATCGCGCTGGCCATTCGCGATGAAGTGCGCGATTTGGAGGCCGCCGGCCTGGGAATCGTTCAAATTGACGAGGCCGCCTTCCGCGAAGGTTTGCCGCTGAAACGCGCGGATTGGAACGAATACATCCGATGGACGATCCGCTCGTTCAAAATCGCCACCGGCGGCGCAAAACCTGAAACACAGATTCACACGCACATGTGCTACTCCGAATTCGGCGACATCATCGAAGCGATTGCCGACATGGATGCGGATGTCATCAGCATCGAAGATTCCCGAAGCAACGGCGCGCTGCTGGAAACGTTGAAGCAGTTCAAATATCCGAATCAGATCGGGCCGGGGGTTTATGACATCCACAGTCCCAACGTGCCGACGGTGGAGTTCGTTGAAGGGCGCCTGCGTTCGACGCTCCGCTGTCTGCCGGCGAATCAGGTTTGGGTGAACCCCGACTGCGGTCTAAAAACGCGCAGATATGAAGAAGTGATCCCATCGTTGAAAAACATTGTGGCCGCCGTGCAAAAAGTGCGCGCAAATTTGAACTAAAAAAGGCCGGGTGGAATCCACCCGGCCTCGGATCTGCCCGGCACAGGAACTTACTTCCAAACCGTCACTTTGATTTTGCCGGTCCACGGTTTTTTCACGCCAAATCTGTCCCGCGCGGTTACGGTAACGACATAATCGCCCGCGGCCCGAAAGCGATGATACACCGTTTGGCCGATCGAATCTTCCTGCAATCCGTCTTTTTCGTCCCAATCCCAAACGTATTCGACGATGGTCGAGCCCGCTTCCGCGATAGCGGCGAATGTGATCTCCTGATCGCGCGCGGCCTGGATTTCCAGTTTGTCGAGCTGGCCCTGAATCGGTGTTTTGTCGGTTACCACTCTCAACTCGCCTACATAAATCGCCGCAGGAGCGTTGGCGCCGATCGAAACCGAACTAATCTCCATGTTGGTTTTCGAAAATCCCGCAATTCTGTTGAGCGGAATGCCCACTTTTTTCCAGCGGTCGAAGAAGTATTCAAAAGGAAGAAACGCTTCGGAAAGCTTGCCGTCGCTGGTTCTGATGAGCAGCCGCAGGGCCGACAAGTTCGCCGGCCTGTTGTCTGCGGTTCCCGATCTGCCCACCACAAACAACGTGAGGCTCAGCGCGTTTTCGGGGTTCGGAACGAACTCTGCCACCTTCACGGGCGGGTCGAAGGTGATCATCCCGCCGTTGTACATCGAGGATGTCGTAATCAGCAGCGCGTGCCCGCCCACGAACACGTTCTGCGTGTCCTCTTTGATGTATCCCCCGCCCCAATTTGAGATTGAAAACTGGGCGCCTGCGAGGGCCTGGCCGCCATAAAGCGTCAAATCTTGAGCCGACGCGGCCGCTAAAGATGTTGCCATTGCGAGACTAAGAAACATTCAAATTCCTCCGTGCATCACTGGATGCCCGTCCAAGCGATGCGCTCGATTCCGACCGCTGTCCCGGACTCACCCACGTCAATTATGACCGCTGATACCATGCTGGGGCCCTCTGCCACCAAGAACCGCTCCGGCATCTGGGTCAGAAACTTCCTGATGATGATCTGTTTGTCCATGCCGATCACCGAATCCTGCGGGCCGCACATCCCCACGTCCGAAATAAACGCCGTTCCCTGCGGAAGAATCCGCTCATCGGCGGTTTGCACGTGGGTGTGCGTACCGACGACGGCGCTCACCCTGCCGTCCACATAGTTCGCGAAGGCCGCCTTCTCTGATGTGGCCTCGGCGTGGAAGTCAATCAGAATCCGGTTCGCTGCCGCCTGCTCGATCAGACGATCTGCCGCCCGAAACGGGTCGTCGTATTCCCCCATAAAGATGCGCCCGCAAAGGTTGATGACGGCAAGGCTGTGGCTGCCGCTGGACAATCGCACGATCTCGGCGCCGGGAGTTCCCGGCGGCATGTTGGCAGGCCTTGCGATGCGAGGCTCGCCTTTGATGTACTCATAAGCATCTCGGTGGTGGAAGGCGTGGTTTCCGAGCGTGATCGCGTCAGCCCCAGCCTTGAAGATCTCCTCACCCATGTCGGCTGTGATGCCGAACCCCGCGGCTGCGTTTTCGGCATTCACGATGGTGAAATCAGGCGCGTGGGTCTCTTTGAGCGAGGGAAGGCATTGCTGCACCGCCCGCCGGCCCGGCCTGCCCACCACATCGCCAAGAAACAGAATCCTCATGTCGGCTGGGCCAAGTTACCCGCCACGTTCCAAAGGGTGGCGCTCTGCTAAGCGCTGCCGAATCATGACGCGAAGCAAGGGGGAAAGCGCGAAGCGACGATCCATACGCGGCCGAAGACGGTTCTGGGCGCATCCAGCTGCTCTTTCATCCGTTGTTAGCGGCATGGGTTCTCGAGTACGCCGTGGAACAAGGCAGACCGCTATCGCCAACGAACGTCTTCGGTGCCTATATCACGGGATGCACCCGTGATCGTGAGATTCTGCATGAATTCGGCGCCGACGTTTTTCCAGGCAGGGAGCCGGGCGATGCTGCCCGAACTTGGGAAGAGATGATCGTGTACTGGCGGACGAAAATGGCCGAACAATCAAAACTTAAGCCGCGCGACAGCCGTTAACGCCCTTCGCGCAAAACGAACCGCCGCTCGCGGTTTGAGGCCCGATCCAAAAACCCGATCTCGGGGTGCGAGCCTTCCAACAGTTCTGGATCGGGCTCGCCGTTTGCATCCAAATCGGCGCCGACGCGCCACACCTTGTCGGCAAGTTTCAGCGCTTCTGCTTGCGGCATATCGGCGCGATATTCGGCTTTCAAAAGTTCAGCCATCCGTTTTTCGGCATCCAATGTTCCCGCGGCAACGGCGTAGTTGCGATGCGCGGTGAAATCGCCGTCATAAACCAGCGTCATAAACAGATCGTTTTTCGGTGCATCGGCCATTTCGGCAAACAGCGCGTGAATCACAAACGGCGCAGTGGTAACATCGCCGAATGCCCGTTTCAAAGGGCTCGATAACGCAAACCCCACCACGCGCCCGATCGTAACGTCCGATTCGCTTCGCGCGAAACCCTCTTGGTGGGCAAAATCAATCGCCGTAACGCGCATCGCCTCGACGTCGGCTTGCTGACCGATCGCCGAAAACATCAGCCGATCATAAATTTCGTAAATTTTGCGCACGTGCCGCCGATAGGTGTAAAGAAGCGTGCCCTCTTCGATGGCAAGCCCCACGATCGGCGAGCCGCCTTTCAGGCGGTTTTCGATGTATTGCGCGCGCTGCGAAACGCTTTCCTGCCAGTCATAAGGCGACAGCATCACTTTCTGCCCCCAGCATTTTTGCTCACGGTTTGAATCGCCTCTTTCAGATCTTTGGGAGCAACGTCCGATATGCCATCTTTTGTTAGCACTTTCGCAATCGGCGGCGCGTGCTCCAAACCGCCGGTCGCGGCGTCGAGCTGCGCGGCGATGTCGAGCATCGTCAATCCATCGCACAGCACATCTTTCAACGGCCGCTTTTCAAACGCGCCTTTTTCGCGTTGAATGTAATCGAAAACGCCGCGCACGCGCTCCGATCCCGAACCTGCCGCACCAAAATCGCCGCCGTCGAATTTTGCGCCCATCGCGTCGTACATATAAATTCCAAAACTGTCGTTTGAAGAATCATAAGCGCTCACAACCGGAACAAAAATGCCGATACCTTCGGCGGCCATGCTCAAATTGCCAGCCAGTGCCCGCGTCACCTCCATCAGTTTTCCCGAAAGGCTGAGTTCCTGCAACTGCGTGCGCGCGTAGTATTTGAACGTGTGCTTCAAATACCGGGCGATCTCCACGCTCCGCGCAAACGAACCGCTGATGGCCACGAGCGTTGAATCATCGAGCGCCAGCACCTTTTCGGCGCGGTCATACATGATGTAGTTGCCCGCGGTGGCGCGCCTGTCGCCAAGATTCAAAATCCCGCCCTCGAACCGAACCGCCAAAACGGTTGTGCCGTGCGTGTCGGCGATGCCAGGCTTGGCAGGCCCCAGGCTTTGCGGAAACCCTACAAGGTCGGCAAACGATTTCGGCGCGGTGTTCATCCGAGCCGAAAGCATACTCCCCTCTCCCGTTCCCCGGGGAACGGGTGCCGATGGGGTTACTTTCGTACGCTGATCTGCTGGCCGGAAGGGCACAGCATGGCCTTTCGGCACGCGCGCCGTTTGTGCGAAACTCTGAGTCATGCGCACTTTCGCCTTGGTTTTCGCCTCGATCTCCGCCTTCGGCCTGTTTGCCCAAAACGACGATGAGTACGGCAAGCGGATTCAGAAGTACACCACCGAGCCGTTTTTGATTACCGAGTTGGTGGATCACCTGCCGGCAAGCGCAACGGTGCCGACCCCGATGAAGTTTTTCGGAGACATTATCGGCGCGCCGAACGTGCTGCACCACGTTTCTGAAATCAACGCGTATATGCGCGCGCTTGCCAAAGCCTCGGACCGCGTGATGGTGCAAAGCATGGGAAAAAGCGAAGGCGGGCGCGAAATGATTGTGGTTATCATTTCGGACGCTGCGAACCTGAAACGACTTAACCGCATCGCCGAAATCAACGCCCTGCTCGGCGATCCGCGCAAACTTGCCGCTTACAAAGGCGACGGCAAGCTTGAGGGCGCCGACGCAAAAGCCGACAGGCTGATCGAAGAAGGCCTTCCGATTTATTACGCCACCGGCGGAATGCACTCCCCCGAATCGGGTCCGCCCGAAATGCTGATGGAACTTGCGTATCGGCTGGCGGTTGAAGAGTCGCCGATGATTCAAGAGATTCGCAAAAACTCGATCGTGATGCTGACTCCCGTGCTTGAGACCGACGGTCGCGACCGATATGTTGACACGTATCTGTACCGAAAAAAGAACCCCAACAAGCCCGCAATTCCGCTGATTTATTGGGGCAATTATGTGGCTCATGACAACAACCGCGACAACATCGGCATGGCGCTTGCGCTCAGCAAAAACCTGATGACCACGTGGCTCAAATATCATCCCACCGTTTTGCACGACTTGCACGAATCGGTTCCGTTTCTTTACATATCAACCGGCACGGGGCCGTACAACGCGTGGCTCGATCCGTTGACCATTGACGAGTGGCACACTATGGCGTATTACGAAGTGGATGAGATGACCAAACGCGGAGTGCCGGGAGTTTGGACGCACGGGTTTTATGACGGCTGGGCTCCGAACTATGCGTTTTATGTTGCCAACGGTCACAACGCAATCGGAAGATTCTATGAAACTCAGGGAGGAAGCGGCGCGGACACGCGCATCATCGAAATTGGAGATCAGGCAAACAGGGATTGGTTCAGGCCGAATCCACCGCTGAGAAGCGTGCGCTGGTCAATCCGCGACAACACCAACTTGATGCAGTCGGCGCTTTTGTTGGGCATGCACAACGTGGCTTCGCACAAGCAGAACTTCCTGCGCGATTACTATTTGAAATCCAAGCGCAGCGTGTTGAAGCCGTGGTTCGAAGGTCCTGCCGCGTATGTTTTGATGCCAAACCAAAACAAAACGTGGAATTTGGAAGAACTGAAAACGGTGATGGCACGGCAGGGAGTGGAGGTGTCTTCTCTTTCTGAGGATTTCAAAGATGGCGACAAAACGTATCCAAAAGGCAGTGCGGTGGTGCGGATGGATCAGCCTTATTCGCGCATGGCCGACATGCTTTTGGACAAGCAGTATTACAACCGGAACGATCCGGCGCCCTATGATGATACGGGCTGGACGTTGGGCCCGCTTTTCGACGTGAACACCGCGCGGGTGAAAGACGCGTCCATCCTTTCGAAAACCGACGTGCCGACTCCCGCGGAATGGCAAGCCGCAAAGCCGTTTCCGGTAGAGAAGACCAAGCTGGGCAGAATTGCGCTCGTTCACACGTGGCAAAACACGCAAAACGAGGGCTGGGTGCGGCTCGCGTTTGATGCTGCGCAAATTCCTTACACGTATGTTTCGGTGCAGCAGCTTCGCGACAATCCGAACTTAAAATCCAAGTTCGATGTGATCATCCTTTCGCCGGCTTTTGGAACCGCGCAAAGCATCGTCAACGGCATTCCAAAAACGGGAGAACCGATTCCTTGGAAACCGTTGGAGGGATTTCCGAATCTTGGCGGAGTGGACAATTCCGATGACATCCGCGGCGGCATCGAACTGCAAGGCGTGCTGAACTTGCAAAAGTTTGTTGAAGACGGCGGTCTGCTGATCTGCATGGGTGACTGCTGCTCGATTCCGATTCAATACGGAATTGTGAGCGGCGTTTCGATCACCGAGCCACGCGATCTTTTCGCGCCGGGCGGTGTGTTTTTAGCCGAAAACAGTGCGAAAAACTCGCCGATCATGGCGGGATATGGCGAAACGCTGGGCGTATATTTCTCTCAATCGCCGCTGATTTCTGTGGGTGGAGGATTCGGGTTCCGAGGACGCCGAGGCTCAGGCGGCAGCGCCGGAAGACCCAGCGGACGGGGCGATCTGAACGATCCCGACGTGGTTCAAGCCCGCGCGCCCTACACTCCGAAGGCGCAGCCCGACGATGCACAAGACACGTTTCCCAGGCAGACGGGGCCTGCTCCACAGGTGCTGTTGCGATTTGCAAACGCCGAAAGGCTGCTCATCAGCGGGGCGCTCGATCACGGTGAGGAACTCGCAGGGAAAGCCGCGCTGGTTCGGTGTCCGGTTGGCAAAGGCAGCGTGCTTCTTTTTGCGATCAATCCGATGTGGCGGCAGTCAACGCAGGGTTCATGGGCGCTGGTTTTCAACGCGGCGATTAACTGGCAGAATCTTGGGAAATGACTACTGCCAATCGTCTTTGGTTTTCACCACGTCGTCGGCAATTTTTTCGACCCGTTGGCGAAGCACGGCATTCGTGATTTCGTGATTCTCGATGCAAAGGCCGAGCATCGTTTTGTTTGATTTAGTGATGTAAAACTGACTCGGCTGAATATCGGCGTTGCGTTTCAGCAGATTGACCGCTTTGTCAGCTGTGGGAACTCCATCTTTGCAAAAAACGGTCAGCCAGATGTAGTTTTCATTCGCGCTGATCTCGGCGGCGATCGGAATGTTGAGTCCGCCCTGTTGAAGGGTCAGCGAGTACTTCTCTTTGCCCTCCGTGGTGTCTAAATCTTTGACTTCGTAGCCAAGTTGAGAAAGCATCGTTTTCAGCTGCTTCCGGTCAATCTTGGTGGAAGTTTGAAAGCCGGTAAGGACGAGGGCGGCGCTGAGACCGATCATAATGAGGAGCCAGGTTTTGATTCGCATGGTGATAATTTACACTTTCGGTACAACTGCGGGAAATGAAGAGGTGCGCCGCAGGACTTGGGCTTGGGCTAAAGTGGAGTGTGCCGCGCGCTGGAACTCAATTCTCGGTCAGGAGGCTCCTGTGGAGGATTTGGCCGTTTTGCCAAAATCTTGTTGTTTAATGGTCTATTCGAATGGCTGACCAGACTGGCCGCTCCCGATGTCGAGAAGGCAGCGCAGCTTGTCAGGATCCGACCGGAAGAATTACGGCAGTTTGGCCTCCAAGAGGGGGACGATCCACGTTTGTTCGAGTCGAGGGGCGGAATAATTGCCCGCTCGGAAAGCCTGCCCGAATCATTCGCAAGGTTACAACGTCAAACGGTCACCAGGACCGTTCGAGTTCGCTCTAATGAATTTGTTAAAACCATGAATGGAGGAACAAGACAATGAAGAGACTGTCCATCGGCACCGCACTGCTCGTGCTCTGCGGTGTCCTCGCCACGTTCACAGCGCTGATTCCCATGGCAAGTGCATGGAGCGCATCGCGCACCAATCGAACCGACGACTGCGCGCGAAATCTGGAGCGAATTGCTGAAAAAATTCAACAATTCAAAACAGAGCACAATCGTCTGCCGTGGTCGCTTAGCGAAATCAACGAGGAAGGGAAGTGCCCCGTCTGCGGAAACGCCTATTGGTACAGGGGCGGCAACATGACAAGGCCCGACCTTATCTCTGAAAAACAAAAAGCGGCGTACCGCGAAATGATTGATGCTGTGGATTGGACAAAAACCCCAATTCTCAAGTGTGATCAACACTTCGACGATTCGAATGTGGTTTCCACTCTCACCGTGAACGGACGGATCGTACCGGGGACCGACGGCACGCCCCTGAAAGTCCTTAGCGTGACACTTGGCGGCACGGCGTCGTACCAAAACAGTCATCAGGAGATTGATGACGTGGTTGCGCAGTTCTTCGCGGCGAACACGCAAACTTTAGGAGGCGGCACCAAGTGACGAACCGAGGAAGGCTTGGGCTGATTCTTTTGGCACTGCCGATCGCGGCGGTGCAGACATGCGGCACATTTTGCGATCTGACGAACTGCACAGGGCCGTGCACGCCGCCAAGCCCGCCGATGTAACGGTTGACGTCGAAACGTTTAGGCCCGGATGCGCGAGTGTTCGGGCCTAACTCTTGTTTTCGAAGCGTGCGTTTTTCTGAGACACAGGCTCATTTGCCATAGCGCGCAGCGGTGTTGAAGAAGCCGCGCCAGCGGGTGACCTTTCCGTTCTTTACGGAGAAAACGTGAATCCATTCGCTCTGGAACCTTGCTCCCGTCTCGCGGGCCGTTGAGTTTTCCCATCCCAAAACGGTTACGTGATCGCCCACTTCGATGAACTCTCTCGGCTCGAAGGCGTGGATCTCATCCGCCGCCGCAACGTCGGCAAAGAACTTTCCCACCTCGGCGTGATTGGTTCTTTTTCCAGAATAGGCAAGGCTGGGCGATCCCACGAACTCCCAATCAACGTTCTCGGCGGTCAGATCCAAGATCGCTTGCACGTCGCCCCTGCCGAAGGCTTCGTACGCTTTGATTACGATGCTGGTCGGTTCTCCCATGGTTGTCTCCTTGATAACATGGCTGCCGCAGTAGGATTCGAACCTACGACCCGCTGATTAACAGTCAGCTGCTCTACCACTGAGCTATGCGGCAGCGTGAGTGAGGGACGGGAATTCTACCTGCGGGAGCGGCGCTTCCTTGGCGCGCGGGGAAGACGCCCGCTCCTTCGAACAAACGTCTTGCCTGTCTCGGCAGTTGGTACGTGAACCGCCCTCGATTGGGTTATGGGCGACTCGGCCGCTTGTCTGCACCCCGCTTTTGGGCCGGGGGCCGGCTGTGGGCCCGCACATAGGCGATGCCGTCTTCCTGCGGGTGATCATACAGTTCCGGCGCAATGAATTTGCCGCGATATTCGGCAGGCTTTTGTTCCTCGGTCTTGAAGCCGTATTGCTGCACCCACCGATCGTTTCGAACTGCCTCCACACGCCAGGAGACTTCCACAAGCGGTTTGTTTGTGCGAATGACAAACCGGTTGTTTTGAATTTTGCGCGCGACTTTCGCAAGCACAAAATCATCGCTGTCATCCACCACAGTCAACTGGTATCGAAAGTTGGTGTTGATGCTTTCGAAATAGTCGGGCAATTCCACCTGCGCGTAACCGCGCGAATCGGTAACAACGTTCCCCGAATAGGCGTTCATCGGTTCAGGCCCTTCGGTGCAGAAATGGTTGAGATATTTGTTTTCCGGATCGAGCGGATGATCAATCTGAAACGACTTGGTTCCAGTGGCAGCGAAATTACCGCTGCAATAAACTCCGTAGGATGTTCCCAGAGTAGCGTATCCGTAAACCCCGACCGCTCCGTTCCCATAAGTTCCGGCTAAAACTCCGTCGCCGGAATCCGCGGTCGAAACGAAATATCCCCCGCGAAACCCGGTTGAATTCACGCCGTCTCCCGATGACGTTACGTTGATGCCGTTTTCGGAGCCTGCCGCGACGGAAAGCCGCGAGTTTTGAGGGTTGTTGTCGCCGATGCCGACATGTCCGTTGGTGGTTGCTGTCATGCATGTCACGCCGCCGTTCACAAGTTTCCATTTGTTTGAATCGGTGCCGTCCAAATACGTCCATGCGGTTACGCTTCCCGAGGCGTAGCCGTAAAACGGCCAGGCGCCAGCCGGGGTTTTGATGTACATGCCGCCGTATCCGCCAAAATTCGAACTGATACCGAATACTTCGGCGCCGGTTACCGGTGCGCTTCTTCCGATCCCCACAAAGCCGGTTTCGATGTGAACCGACGGCGTTGCGGAACCGCTGACGAACAGTTCGAGCGGCGTGTTGGTAAGGGTACCGAGCGAGGCCGCCATCGCCTCGACTTTTGTCACGAGGCGGTTCGGACCGTTGTTCTGTTCGAAGCCGATTCCGGAAGCCCGCACTGTTACCGGGGAGGTGGGCGCCAGCGTGCCTACTCCCAGATTTGTGTCCACAATCGCAGTTCCGGATATGTGCAAGTGGCCGCTATCCGCAGTGCCGGGCGTGGCGTTCTGCAAACGCACATAAGGGATTGACAAAATCCCCTGCGAACCCGCCGGGAGTGAGGCCAAAATCGTCACGCCGATCGCGACACAAACGCCTGCGACGGCAATCGAAAGCCTTTTCATGTCCTGAATCTCCTTTCCGAGTCCAACGCAATGTGCGTTGGAGTTAATTCACCAAACACTATAACCGAGAAGGGGCGGATTGGAAAGGTTTTTCTTAGTCTCCATCGGAATCGGAGTTCGTTTCGCCATTCGCCATCGAGCCCTGGGACATCTGGCCGCCTCGTTCGCGTGCGGCATCCTGGGGCCGCCTGGGCGTAAATGGAGCCGCCTGAGTGCCGGGGGTTCCTGTTTTCAGATGAGGCACGGCCGGGTTGGGGCGCTTCGCGTCTTGCGAGCCGGCACCGCGGGAGGCTGGAGCGTCGCTGACCGGAGGCGGGGCGGATTCATGCGATCCGCATCCCAGGCCGGCGAGGGCCAGAACGGCAAGAGGCAGAAACGTTCGCATTCTCATGATTGAGTTGGAAGTGTACTGCACGCAAAAGGTTGCGTTGGCAGAATCGCCGGTACACTGTGCCGCCGTGTCGAGCGCAAAAACCGCCCTGATCGTATGGGGAGGATGGGAAGGCCACCAGCCAAAGCAGGCCGCAGAGTTGTTTTCGCAAATCTTGAACGAATTGGGATTTGCAGTGGATGTGCAAAACACACTCGATGCGTTCGTTGACTATGATGCCGTCAGGTCTTTCAATCTGATTGTTCCTATTTGGACGATGGGAAGAATCTCGCAGGAGCAGGCTGCGCCTGTGTTGAAAGCGGTGAGCGATGACGGCGTTGGAATTGCGGGGTCCCACGGCGGCATGTGCGACGCGTTTAGAGAATGCACCGAATGGCAGTTTTTGACCGGAGGACAGTGGGTTGCGCATCCGGGGGATGACAAAGTCCGTTATCAGGTGAACATCACTCAGGAGCACGAGATCACCCGCGGGCTGCAAGATTTCGAGGTTACGAGCGAGCAGTACTACATGCACGTGGACCCGGCGGTGAATGTGCTTGCGTCCACAACGTTTCCGATTGCCGACGGCCCGCATGTTCCAAACGGCGAGGTGCGGATGCCGGTGGTTTGGACGAAGAGGTACGGGCAGGGGCGGGTGTTTTACTGCTCGATAGGTCACTGTGCGCACGATCTGCAGGTTGAACCCGTTCGCACGTTGATGAAACGGGGCATGGCGTGGGCCGCGCGCGCTTAGCGCTTGTTGGCTGCGCTGCGGTGCTTCAAAACGGGAGCCCCCGCGCTGGGCGCGGAGACCCCGTTTGTTGCCCTGTTGGTTGCCGTGTTTGTTGCTGTGTCGCTTGACTGGCCCGTGGATGATTATTTGTAGGTCCCGGTTGTTGGATCCCACGTTTGGGTGGTTGTTCCTCCTTTCCCGTCGGGAGTCGTTTTGGTGCCGCCGGTCTGTTTTCCGTCTTTG
Organism: Armatimonadota bacterium; assembly: GCA_021324165.1. Lineage (GTDB taxonomy): Bacteria > Armatimonadota > Fimbriimonadia > Fimbriimonadales > ATM1 > JAJPJR01. The sequence goes on along the minus strand of JAJPJR010000030.1, from coordinate 93,714 downwards.
TCGAAGGTTTCATCTTTGGTTTCAGTCCACTTGCCGTCTTTGTCCCACTTCTCGGTTTTTTCTGTGCGGCCGTCTTTGCCGTTTCTGACGGTTTTACGGCCGGTCATTTTGTTGTTCGGGCCGTACGTTTCGCTGGTGCTGCCGATCCAGTTTCCATCTGCATCGTAGTCGTCGTATTCGTCCGTCCAAGTGCCGTCGTTGTTTTTGATGTGGTGTCGAGCGCGGCGTGTGCCGGGGCGTTCGTCTTTGGTGAGTGCATTCAGCGCGTCGGCGATCTTCGTCCAGTCAATGCCCCAGTTCAAAGTAAAGGTTCCTTCGCTTCCGGGCGAACTGATGACGCGAAAATCTGCGATTCCGTTATTGAGAGCGGCAGAGGTTTTTGCACCGCCGTTATCAAAAGTTACGGGTCCCGAGGTGATTTCTGCATAAACGTTTCCCGTTAGAGATTTCGGCTCGACGTTTACAAGCAGATGGGTTTCGGATCCGCTTGGCATCACGCGCTTGGTGAGCGTGGCCTTGGCATCGTAGATGGTTGTGCTTCCGCAAGGGAGTGAGGCCGCGCCGTCGGAAACGGTGAGCGATCCCACGTCGCCGGGTTTGAGACCTGCCGCCTTGGGAGAGGCCAGAATCAGTTCGTTGGGGCTCGAGGCGAGCACGTCAACGGGCATCGTTTTGGCGCCGCCGTTCCACATGCCGGAGAGTGCGGCCGCGTTCGGATTCAGCCCGGTACCGTGAATCGAGATCGCATCGCCGAGTTTGGTGTAGTTCGATATCGGCGAGACGGATGTCGAGTAGTAGTTACCTGGGTTCGTCGGATTGACATGGATCGGCGCGATGACGTGCGATTTTCCGCTGCCGGTTGACAACAGATATGCGCCCGCCGCAAGACCGGCAGGAAGGAACACGCGTCCGAGGCGGTCGGCTTTCGGAGTTGTGATCACTTCGCCGCTCAACGATCTCATCTCGCAAACCTGACCTTCGAGCACGCCTGAAACGCAAAATGTGAACGGTTCGTTTGCGTTGATCGAATAGGGAACCAGAACGTCGGGCATGTTTTTGGCACGCTCGGCTTTCAGATACTCTTTGCTGAGATTGCTTCCGGCGGGGATGGTGATTTTGCCTTTGTCGTCGGTTTTGCCTGTCCATGATCGCACCGGCTTTTTGTCGGCATCGAGCTCGGTGATCGTGACGTCGGAGTTTGGGGCGTCGGTGTAGACGTTGCTGTTTCCGCCGTAGTTGTCAACGGTTTGGATGGTGACTGTTCCTTGCGCGAATGCGCCGAAACATAGGATGATCGCTGCAAGCAGCGCTGAGGGTTTTAGAGCGTTTTTTAGCCTGTTCATCGGTTTGGCCTCCTTGATGACTGGGAAGGAGTCCCTGGGGCTTGTGCCGCGTTGCACGCCGTATAATGAATCTGCATGATGCGGGTCAGGCTCGGGTTTACGCTGATCGAACTGTTGGTGGTGATCGCGATCATCGCCATCCTTGCGGCCGTACTGTTCCCGGTGATGATTCAGGCCAAGGAGAGCGCAAAGCAGTCGGCGTGCCTGCAAAACGAGCGTCAGATCGGCATGGCCACGATGATGTATCAGAGCGATTTTGATGATCATTTTCCAGCGTGGGCGATTCTTTCGCCGCCGATCAACGGCGGAAACAGCAGTTATGTGCCGCCCGATCTGCAAGTGATGCCGTATGTGATGAACGATCATATGTGGACGTGCCCCAGCGACCGCTCGGCAAGAGACGACGTTGGAAGGCTTCCGTGGTGGGATGGGAACTACAAACTCAAAAAGATTTTCCGTTCGTACTCTTATGTAGGCCCATTGAACACCGATCAGGCGCGTGGATTGGACTACAACACGGGAGTTTTCAAATGGGTGGGCCCTGGGCCTTGGACGATGAACGGCCGGAGCACCAGCGAGTTTTCGGAGTTGTCGGAGACAGTGGCGTGGGTGGAACAGTGGTCTATTTCGGTGGCGGATCAATATGTCGGCACGATTTGGGGTTCGGGGTTCATCAACTGCGACACGTGCAAACTCGCGGGACGGAACGTTCCCGCGCAAAACGATTCGGACAGGGCGCCCTATGGATGCGCGAACTGGTATCGCGGGAAGCCGACGCCGGGGCACCGCAACATGGGCAACTACGTTTTTGCCGATGGGCATGCGAAGGTGTTGAAGTGGACGCAGGTGAGGGGGAACGACTTCTACGCTTTCAAGGTGCAAAAACCCGATCAGCAGTTTGTCCCGTGAGCCGCGGGTTCCCGGCTATCGCAAAGCCTGAAGCGCCGATTTTTGATCCGGCATTTTTGCGGGGTTGAAACCGTAAACGATCCCGGCTTGCGGCCGGTCAATTTAATACACGAAAGGAGGTCAGCCATGATCCGGTTTCTGATCGCGTCGCTCATCTGCTGCCTTGCTATGGCATCGGGCGTTTCCCAGACAATGGATTCGGCGCTGTATCGTGTGGAGACGTATGCGAGCGGCATTGCCAATCCGGCGTGTTTTGTGTTTGTATCGCCGACCAAGATGCTGGTTTGCGAAAAGCAGACCGGGCGCGTTACGATTTGGGATAACGGAGTGTATTCGGGATCGGCGGCGCTCGATGTTTCCGTAGCGAACAGCGGTGAAGAAGGTTTGCTTGGAATCTGCCTGGACAAAGATTTCGCTCTGAACGGATATGTTTATCTGTTTTATTCCAAGGCTGCGACGGACGGCGGAAGTTGGCAGGAGGATCGCACCGAACGTTATTTTTGGAACGGCTCGACGCTGGTGTTCGTGAACCTTGTTTTTTCCACGCCGTTTGATTCCACCCAGCAAAACCCGAACGTGCATCACGGCGGATACATTAAGTGCGGGCCGGATGGAAAGGTTTATATTTGGGGCGGCGAGCTGACAAGGGGACGAACGAGCAACCCTCGAATTGAACAGAACACGTCGGCGTCGGCGGTCGCGGGTGCCGGCGCGATTTATCGGCTGAACCCCGACGGCACAATTCCGATTGATAATCCGTTTACGTTTCATCCGAACCCGCACATCCAAGCGACATGGATTTATGGCGTGCGCAACGGGTTTGGGTTTGAATTTGATCCTTTGACAAACTACTTTTGGTTTACGGACAACGGCCCGGACTCTTATGACGAACTGAACCTTGGGTTTGCTGGAATGAACGGCGGATGGTTGAAAATTATGGGCCCCGATATTCGCGATGCCACCTATTCGGATAACAATTTCACTTCGTATAACGCGTCTGATTTGGTGTATTTAACGGGAGCAGTGTATTCCGATCCGAAGTTCAGCTGGCTTTCGCCGATCGGCGTTACGTGCGTGGCGTTTTTGTCGAGTTACAAATTCGACGGTTCGGACCGATACAAAATGGTTGTGGGCGATGTGAATCTGAACCAACTGTATCTGTTTTCTTTCAAAGATTCAAATCGCAACGCGCTTTTTTATCTTCCTGGAACCAGCGACGGTGTGGCCGACAATGCGGCCGAGCGCGATCAGTATCGGTTCGGCTACGGTTTCGGCGGGGTGACCGATGCGCGGATCGGGCCCGACGGGCTTTTGTATATCTGCGACATTTACAACGGGCGGATCTATCGCATCAGGCCGGTTTTCGAGCCGGTTGCGCCCGAGACGGTGCAGCTGGAATACGGCACACAGATATCGGGTTCGCTGGGTTCGTTTGTGGAAAGCGATGATGACAAATACGGCGTGCGCGCTTTGTATCAGGTCGGCGGCCTGCATCCTCCAATTCGGTATGAGTTGGCCGCGCATGCGCCGGTTTCTTCAACCACAGATTTGCGATTGCAGATCGAATCTTCCTGCGATTCGCCCAACATCGTGCAAACCGTGGAACTGTTTAACGTGCAAACGCAAGCGTATGAAACTGTGGACACCCGCTCTTCGCCACAATTCGACGTGGCATTCGAGGTGCAGATCTCGGGCAGTGATTCCCGTTTCATTGATCCCGCAACGCGTTTGATGAAAGCGCGAGTTTCGTTCAAGCAGTCGGGTGCAACATTGAATTTGAATTGGCGTGGATTTGTTGATAAGTTTTGGTGGAAGGTTCAGAGTTAGGCCCGTCCAGTGTTAGATCACGATAACCGAGCGGATCACGTCTCCTGTTTCCATTTCGTGAAACGCGTCTTCGACGTCGTTCAGCGTAATCTTGTGCGTTACCATCTCGTCGAGTTTCAGCTCGCCTTTCAGGTAAAGCCCTGCCAAAAACGGAAAATCGTGCGATGCCAAACAGTCTCCGCAATGGCAGACGCGCAACGACGCTTTGTTCCAATAAACGCCCGTGGCCATGTCTCCCAAATTAAGATGGATTTCGTCGGAGGCGGCGGGAAAGCCGATGTTGACGGCTGTGCCTCCATAGGCAAGCATGCGCACCGCCTGCTCGGTTGAAGCGGGAATGCCGGTCGCTTCGAAGGCGAATTCAACTCCGCCGTCCCATCCATCTTCGGTGAGTTTTCGCACGGCTGCAACGGCGTCTTCTTTTTGTGCATTCACAACGTGGGTGGCCCCGAAGTTTCGCGCCCACTCGAGTTTCTTTTCTTTGATGTCAACGGCGATGATCTGTTTGGCGTGCATCAGTCTTGCGCCTTGAATGACGCTGAGGCCCACGCCTCCGCATCCGATCACGGCAACGCGCGCTCCATAAAAGACGGGCGCGGTGTTCATTGCGGCTCCGACACCGGTTACAACTCCGCATGCGATCAGGCACGCTTTGTCGAGCGGCATTTCGCTCGGCATTTTGATCGCGGCCTTTGAATGCACCACCGTGTGGGTTGCGAACGTTCCACACCTCAAAACCTGCGAGCAGACCGCGCCGTCTGACTTCCGTTTGATGCGCTGTTTTGGCCGCAGCGCCATGTAGCATCTTCGAGGATCGCCGCGCAGACAGGCTGGGCATCGCTCGCACGGCGCGCGGTAGGCGATCACAACCGGATCGCCTTTTTGCAGATGCGAAACGCCTTCGCCGACCGCCTCGACGTAACCTGCGCCTTCGTGTCCAAGAACGATCGGGAACGGCATTCCGTTGCCGTTCAGGTTTTTGACGGTTAGATCGGTGTGGCAGACTCCGCTGGCTTCGACGCGAATCAGAACTTCTCCGGGCCCGGGGTCTTCCACGATCACGTCGCGCAGAACCGCGGGCTCGCCAGGATTTTCGAGGATGACCGCTTTGCCTTCGACTGCCATGTTACAGCGACCAGCCTTTTCGATATGCAGGTTTGATCATCGCATCAAATTCCGGGCGGTTTTTCACCCGCATTTTGCGGGCATCCCATTCCAAGCGCTCGCCTGCCCAAACCGCAAGGTTTCCCAGAACCACCATTTCGGTCAGGCCGCCGGAATAAAGCGCGATGTCGGACTTCGCAGGCTTTCCTCCTTTGATCGCGAGAACCCACTCTTCGAAATGTCCGGGCGAAACTTCGAACTCGACTTCGGGCATCGGCGCGCCGCCGACGATCGTGCCGCCTTGGCCATATTCGGCGGGTGCAAAAATCGTGGCGTGTTCGAACACCATGATGCAGCCGTTGCCGGGAAGTTCTGATTGTTGAATCAGCGCAGGGTCGGGTTTCTTGCCTCCGTCGTACCAATGCAGCGCAACCGGTCCGCGCGTTTTTGTCGGCCCGAATTCGTAATGCACAATGGACCACGCAGGAAAACTTTGTTTGTTGTTTCCGCTGGTTTCTGCGCTGATTGCGAGCGGATCGCGAAGATCGAGCGCCATGTAGGGCAGGTTCATGCAATGGCAGCCGATGTCGCCGAGCGCTCCGCATCCAAAATCCCACCAGCCTCTCCAGGCGAAAGGATGATAGCCGTCGGCGTAGTCGCGCCACGGCGAAGGTCCAAGCCACACATCCCAGTTCACGGTTTTTGGCGCCGGTTTTGACGGGGGGCGTTCCACGCCTTGGGGCCACCAGCCGCCTGCCCGATCCGTCCAGCAGTGCACCTCTTTCGGCTCTCCCCAGGTTCCTTTTTTAGCGAGCGCGGCAACCCTTCGAAGATCGCTTCCGGCGGTGCCTTGGTTTCCCATTTGGGTGGCGACTTTGTGTTCTCGCGCAAGCTGCGCAAGTTTTCGGGCCTCGAACACGGTTCGCGTCAGCGGCTTTTCGCAATAAACATGTTTGCCCAATTTGATCGCCATCGCCGATGCCGGCGCGTGATGATGATCGGGAGTCGCGACGATGACGGCGTCAATCTTGTCGTGCATCGCATCGAACATCTGTCGGTAATCGTTGAAGGTGTTCGCCGCGGGATAGTTCAGGAGGGCTTTGCATAAAGTTTCTGCATCAACGTCGCAAAGCGCGACGAGGTCACCATGTTGAAACGCCGGGTCGAGATGAGCGGCGCCTCTGCCGCCTGTGCCGATTGCCGCGAATCGGATGCGATCGTTTGGCGGCAGGCGTTTTGGGTTTGATGCGTGCGCCGGAACGCGAAGCGCCGACGCAGCGGCGGCCGCCGCGGTCGTTTTGATCAGTTCTCTTCTGCTGATTCTTTTTGCCATCTGTTTTCCTTGTTACCGATACAGAATCGGGCTTTTCTTCCAGTCCTTATCTTTGTCGAAGCCGTAGGCGGCGACGCGCGGCCTTCGCTCACGCAGTCTAACCGATTCGATGCCGCAATAGTATCCTGCCGAAAGCGCGTTCCTGCCGATGCACTCCAGCCGAAGGGTGTGCTGACCAGGTTCGGGCCAGAAGTCCAACAGGTGGAACTCGGCGTTCTTCACATCTGCCGAATAGAAATCCATCTCGTCGCCGATTCTAACTCCATCCAAAAACGCGATATATTTTCCAAAATCGTATGAGGTTGTGGCGTTGATGAGAAGCCTCAGCGGCTCTTTGGCTGTTACTTCGATGGGGAATTCCAACCACGCTCCTTGACTGCCGCTCGGCATATAAAGAAGTTGGGGATCCTCATACAGATCGAGCTGTTGGGCTATCGCTTGTCCAACTCCGTGATGTTTTTCATCTAAAAAACCGCGGGCGTTTACGATCACGCGGTCCAAATTCGGGAGTCTTCTTTCGGGCCCCGACGGCGCTCTTGCCGCGAACGTGGGCGTTCCAGTTTGATACCAAAACGCCACGCTTGAATAGTCGTCTTGCCGTTCATTCCAACTCATGCTTTTATAATCAGGGTTTTCATCGGGCGAAATCCATCCGAAATGTTCGATCGTTACTTTGATTCCTTTTTCAAAAACGATCGGATCGTTGATGTGCCAGCGGTACGCGCTTGTGTGGCCGCCGACAATGCCCCACTGATCGAAGAAAGGCACCCCAAAGTACGGCGTTTTGGTGGTTTTCAACCCCCAGGCCGAAAGGAAATAATCTTCGGTTCCCGTTCCCCAAATCGAAGGTTTTTGTTCGCCGTCAATGTAGATTTTTTCGTCGCCTTCACCAAACCACGAAGGGCTGCGGGTGCGAACCGCCAAAACCGTGCCCACATAATGACCTTTGCCTTGGGTGTCGAGAATCAGATAGTCTTTGCCATGTTCCACCGGATATTCCTGGCGATATTGCGCATAGAAATACGGCGTGTTTTTTGGGAGAGTTTTCTTTTTGATCCAGTCAATGTTGTAATAAAGCAGATTGATGTTTTTGGTGCCTTGATTCACGATTTCGATGCGTGCGGATTTTCGAAACGGCATGCGCCAGAAACAGTTGTACGAATCGGCGTCTTCCACAATGACCGGGAGGCTGATGACTTCGCTGCGAATGCCGAAGCAGTTGGCAAAAAAATCGCCGACGGGGGCTTCCACGCCGGGCTTGTCGCTGCCGTCCCAATAAATGCGAAGCAGCATGTCTTGATGGGTTGCTGAACCTTCGGGCGCCCAAGGCTGTTTTTCTGGGCCCAAAAAGGTGAGCCAGATGTGCGTGATTTCGCCAGGTCCTTTTGCATCCATCAGCACGTGGGTGGCGCCGGGTGCAACGCGAAAGTTATCGGCGTTGCTTCGCTCTTGCAGGTCGCCTTTTGGCTGCGCGGTGCGATCGTATCTGCCATCTTTGCCTTCTCGGAACGTGGAGGATTCGCGCCGGCTTTGACCATCGAGCGGCTTGGCGAGGCCCTCCAAACCTGCTTGTGCAAGCGACGAGGCAGCGATGCAAACCGAAATCGCAGCGGCCGCTGGCCGCCCAAGAAAACTGCGCATGTGCATGTCCCATTATCTCCCAAAATCGGTGCACGCGGATAAATAACGGTCTGCGGTTGTAAACTTGCCGAATGAGCATCGAGCAGGCTGCCCTTTACCTTTTCGTCGCGGCGGTCGTTTCGATGGCGTGTCGAAGAATCAAACTTCCGTATACGGTTGGATTGACCGCAGCTGGGATTGTGCTCGCATTTCTTCCCGAAGTTGAGATCCCAAACCTTACGAAAGAGCTGATTTTCGGTTTTCTGCTTCCGCCGCTCATTTTCGAAGCCGCTATTCAAATCAAATGGGCCGATTTGAAACGGGATTTCGTTCTGATTTTTGTGTTGGCGTTCGTCGGCCTGATGATCGCCGCGGCGATTGTCGGCGTCGGTGTTCATATGTTCATCGGATGGGATTGGGCGGCAGCCGTTCTGCTTGCGGTTTTGATTTCGGCAACCGATCCGGTGTCGGTGATCGCTACGATGAAAGACTCAAAGATCGGCGGGCGGCTTCGGCTTTTGGTGGAAGCGGAGAGCCTTTTTAACGATGGAACCACAGCGGTACTTTTTGCTGTGGCGCTGGCTGCGGCCGCGGGCGCGCCGGTAACGTTCGGATCGGGGTTGCTGGCGTTCATCACGTGTGTCGGCGGGGGCATCGTGTGCGGATCAGCCGTGGGTTTGGCGGCGCTGTTTCTTGCAGGAAGAACTGACGAAAAACTTGTGGAGGCAACTTTTACGAGCGTCGCCGCGTACGCTTCGTTTCTGCTTGCGGAGCATTGGCATTTTTCTGGCGTGGTTGCCACGCTCAGCGCGGGGATTATCATCGGAAATTCGAAATCGTTTTGTCAATTCTCCGATCCAGGGCGCGAAACGCTCGTCGCGTTTTGGGAGTTCGTCGCATTCTTAGCGAATTCGCTGGTGTTTCTGCTCATCGGTCTGCGCCTTGCGCATCATCCGTTGCAGCACATCTGGCTGAGCGCTCTCATTGTGTTTGGGCTGTCGCTTTTCGGGAGGGCGGCTGCGGTTTATCTGACAGGCGTGTGCGTTTCGCGGTCGCGTTTGAAAGTTGAAACCCGGCATCAGCACATTCTGTTTTGGGGCGGACTTAGAGGCGCGCTCGCACTCGCTCTGGCTTTGGGACTTCCTGCTGACATCGAAAAGAAACCTCTGATTCTCGATGTAACATTTGGCGTGGTTGCGTTTTCTGTGTTTGTGCAGGGGCTGACGGTTCCGATGCTGCTTTCGAAGCTGGGGCTGCTTCCCAAAGAGGAGCCGAAAGCGGTTCATTGAGGAGGTTTGGTTCGCCCGCCCCCTTCACGGTTCGCTTGGCTCGCTGGAGGAAGTGTGGGAGTTGGGGCGCGAAGTCGAAGTTTCACTCATGACTGAAAGTTGGCCGAGACGGGCGGTATAACTGCCAAGAGTGATAACCAGAATGGAGCCGGTTCCGCGAAGCGACTGTCCCGAAACGATTCGGGAGTTGTTCGCCCAGATCTCCCCGACGTATGATTTGATGAACTCGGCGATGAGCCTGCGGCTGCATCGCAGGTGGAGAAACCTGGCGGTTTCGATGCTGGGGTTATCTCCGGGTGACAGGGTGTTGGACGTTTGCTGCGGAACCGGCGACTTTGCGATCCCGCTGCGAAAGGCGGTTAAAGAATCGGGACAGATATTAGGAATTGATTTTTGCGCGCCGATGCTTCAGATCGCTTATAAGAAGCGGGTTCCGATGCGTTTGGCGCTGGCGGATGCGTGCAGAATTCCGCTGCGAAGTGAAAGTGTGGACGGCGTTACGGTCGGCTGGGGATTGCGGAACGTCGCTGATTATGAATCTGCTCTGCGCGAAATCTATCGGGTGCTTAAGCCTGGCGGCAAGTTCGTGAGTTTGGATATGGCGGTGCCGCGTTCGCGGTTTTCTCGATCGCTGCGGGCCGCGGTGTTCAAAACGGTGATTCCGGTTTTGGCGGGGGTTTTTGGCAGGCGCCGGGAGTATCAGTATCTTCCCAATTCTACGAACACCTTCTTATCGCGCGAGGGCCAAGCGGAGTGGATGCGCAAAGCAGGATTCAACGATGTGATTTGGCGCGATCTGTTTTTCGGAAATGTGTGCATTCACCGGGGGAAAAAATGAATGCGTTGACGATGGATGCGGTGAAAAAATCCGCAGGGTGGCTTGTGGAGGATTACGATGCCGTTTCGCGCGAGTTGTCTTTGCGCGTGGGATCGCAGGTTGAGACAGTGGACGCGCTCTCGCGGCACATTTTGGATGGAGGCGGCAAACGGCTGCGCCCTTTGTTGACGTGTCTTTGGGCGCGGGCTGTCGGTGCGGTGGATCTGCGTCGCGCACATCTGCTTGGGGCGGCGCTCGAGATGATTCACATGGCCACTTTGATTCACGACGATGTGATTGACCAGGCGTCCACCCGTCGCGGGCGGGCTTGCGCATCGGCGATTTGGGGAAATACGGCGGCGATTTTGTGCGGCGATGTGCTGCTTGCAAAAGCGATGGCGATTTTGGGTGAGGATGGCGACCTTGAGGTTATTCGGCTTGTGAGCAGAATGGTTGTCGAGATGGCCGAAGGCGAAGTGAAGGAGGTGGAAGTCCGCGGTGATTTCGATTTGAGTTTGGATCAGCATTTTGGAGTTCTTCGCGCAAAGACCGCAAGCTTCATAGGGTGCTGCTGCGAGGTTGGGGCGATTGTGGGAGGCGGGGATGGCGCAGAACGCGCAGCCGCGGTCGAGTTTGGAATGGAACTGGGAATGGCGTTTCAGCTTGCAGATGACGTTTTGGACTATGCGGGCCGGCAGGAAACGACGGGCAAGCCTCGCGCTTCGGACTATCGCGAAGGACAGGCAACGCTTCCGCTTTTGTTGCTGCGCGAGAAAAGTTCGAGCAAAAGGCGCGAACTGCTAAAGGCGAAGTTTGGGAACGGAGTTACCGAAACGGAAGTTGAACAGATATCGGGTTGGATGGCCGCTTCGGGTGTTTTCGAGGACGCTTTGCAAATAGCGGATTCGCATGTTTCGAACGCCGTTCTGGCGCTGAACGTCTTGAAGCCGTCGAAAGCGAAGGAGTTGTTAGAGGTTATGGCACGATTCAGCATCGAGAGAAGTTCATGAAAGATTACGAACTGTACGTTTTCGATTTGGACGGCGTTTTATACAGGGGCAGCGAAGTGATTCCGGGCGCTCCGGCGGCGCTGAATCGGCTGCGAGAGCGCGGCAAAAAGGTGCGGTTTCTTACCAACAACGGCAGCGAGACGCGCGAAGCGAGGATGGAGACGCTGCGAATGCTGGGATTCGATGCGGAGCCTTCTGAAATCTATACCAGCGCGCTTGGCACCGCGAAAATCATTGCGAATTCACGAGCGTTCGTTGTGGGCGAGCATGGTTTGCGAACCGAGTTGCTTCGGGAAAACGTGGAGCTGACTTCGAAAGGCAATCCGACCGATTGGGTGGTTGTGGGGATCTGTTGGACTTTCGATTTCGCAATGCTGGAGGCTGCGCAAGATAGGATTTTCAGCGGCGCGCGATTCATCGCCACCAATCGCGATGCGACGTTTCCGGATTCCGGAGGGCGCATACGACCAGGCGCAGGAGCGATCGTCGCGGCGGTGGCGGCGGCGGCCCAAACCGAGCCGCAGATTGTGGTGGGAAAACCTTCGCCGATGCTGCTGAAGATGATCATGGAGGACGCGGGAGTCGGGCCGTCGGAGTGCGTGCTTGTGGGGGATCGCGGCGACACCGATCTTGTGTGCGCATCGCGGGCCGGGTGCGATTCGATTTTGGTGATGACTGGAGTTACGAGCGATAGCGACATCGAAAACCTTCCCGCGCCGGCTTCGATGATCGTTTCCAGCGTGAGCGAGATCGAATGACCGAACCCCGCTCCTGATTGTAGGTTTTTGGTCACGGCGGTATTCTCGGCTTAGATGCGTGAGATCGAATTAGACGGCGGGCCGGTCAATTTCGATCAGTTTTCAGCGGCCGCATTTGGCTCAGCGAAGATCGCCATTTCTGCCGCCGCTTTGGAGCGTGCGGAACGTTCGCACGAACATCTGCAAAGCCTGATCGAATCGGGTGAACGCGTTTATGGCGTGAACACAGGATTCGGGCCGCTTAAATCGGAGTTCATTCAGAAAGATCAGGCGGAGGCGCTTCAGTGGAACCTGATTCGATCGCACGCGGTGGGAGTGGGCGATCCGCTTCCGCGCGAGGTGGTTCGCGGGGCGATGCTTCTGTTGGCTGCTTCGCACCTTCGCGGATTCAGCGGCGTTACGGGTTCGGCAGCCATGCTGATCTGCCGGCTTTTGAATGAGGATGATCTGCCCACGGTGCCTTCGCAGGGATCGCTTGGCGCAAGCGGCGATTTGGCGCCGTTATCGCACATCGCGATTCACTTGGCAGAGCGCGGTTTGAAAATGGAACGCAAAACGGGCTTGTCGCTGATCAACGGCACGCATGTGCACACGGCGATCGGCGCGTTGTGCGTTCTTCGCGCAGAAGTTTTGATGAAAGCGTTCGACATCGCGTGCGCGATCAATTTGGAAGCCAATTTGTGCTCGAGAAAACCGTTCGATGCTCGGATTCATTCGGTGCGGCCCCATAGCGGGCAGGCGATTGTCGCGCGGAATATTTGGCGGATGACCGAGGGCAGCGGGTTGGTTGCGAGCCATGCGAATTGCGGCGAAGTTCAGGACGCTTATTCGATCCGCTGTGCGCCGCAGGTGCACGGGGCCGCGCGGGATGCTGTCAGCTATCTGAGAAAAACGGTTGAGATTGAGATGGGGAGCGTGACAGATAATCCACTGCTGTTTGATGGCGAGGCTTTGTCGGCGGGAAATTTTCATGGCGAACCGGTTGGACTCGCATTGGATTTTTTCAAAATAGGGATGGCGGAGATCGCATCCATCAGCGAGCGGAGGACGGAGCGGTGTTTGAATCCGGCTTACAACCGCGGGCTTCCACCGTTTTTGGCCGCGAATCCGGGGTTAGAAAGCGGAATGATGCTGTGCCAATACACCGCGGCGGCGCTGGTGAGCGAGAACAAAGTTTTGGCGCATCCATCGTGCGTTGATTCGATACCGACGGGAGGAAACCAAGAAGATCATGTGAGCATGGCGATGAACGCAGGTTTGCATGCGCAAAGAGTGGTTGAAAACGCGCGCCGCGTTGCGGCGATCGAACTGCTTGTGGCAAGCCAGGCTCTGGAAGTGCGTATGCGCGAGGCAGGTGAGCGGCCGGGCGCGATGGTCTTGAATGCGTTCGAAGCGGTGAGGCGGCAGTCAAAATCGCTGCAGGGTGACCGTCCGCTTGGCGAAGAGATCGAGCGGCTGGATGTCGAGCCGATCGCCGCATCGGTTGGTGATTTGGAATGAGGTTTCATTCGGATCGTTCGGTTCTGTTTTCGCGGGGCGAACCAGACGATCCGCGGTTGGGGGATGTGGTGCGAATGCCCAGCGTCGAGGAGTTTTCCAAACTGCGTTGGGACGCGGCGATTATCGGATTCCCCGATGACCGGGGCGTTGCGCTGAATAAAGGCCGCGCAGGAGCAAAAAACGGGCCCAAAGCGATAAGGAAGTGGCTTTACCGGTTGGTTCCTCCCACGCGGAATTCGGCAATCGCCGATTTGGGTGATATGGCAATGACCGACGACCTTCATCATGATCACGAACAGGCGGTTGGTGCGGTGATGTTCGGTTTGTCGCACGCGAAGCGGGTTTTGATTTTTGGCGGCGGCCACGATTGGGGATTCGCTCCGATCAAAGCGTTGATGAGCGGGGGCAGAACCGGATTTGTGAACCTGGATGCGCATCTTGACGTGCGTGCATCGCGCGAGGAGCATTCGGGCACATCATATTGGCGGGCGCTGGAGAGCGGCATCCGCGGCGAGGATGCGGTGTGGATCGGAGTGCAGCGTGCATCGCTCGCCAGTGCGCACGAAGAGTATGTGTATGCAAAGGGCGGTCAGATTTTTTTCAGCGAAACTCAACTGAGAGCGGAAATCGGCGGAATCATGCAGGCGATGGGGAAGGTGTGCCACAGCGTAGATTTGAGCTTGGACATGGACGTTTTTTGCATGGGCCACGCACCGGGAGTGAGCGCGCCGCAGCCGGGCGGAATGTCGGCAGCGGACGGGCTGGCTTTGATCCGCGAGGCGCTGCTGCACCCGTTCGTTCGAACGTTTGGAATTTATGAGCTCGCGCCTGAGTTGGATGAAAACGAGAAGACCGCTCGGCTGGCGGCGCGGTGCGCGTGGGAGGCGCTGCGTTGAACCTCGCGAAGCGCTATTCCCAAGACGGCTATCTGGTGGTGCAGGGGTTGGTGTCGGGTTCGGAACTGGAAGAACTTAGAGCCGACACCGCGGCGATATTCCGCGGCAGGTATCGCGTAGAGGGGATTGTGCAAGCAGACGATTCGGAATCCGATGAGGCGGTGCTTGCAAAATACTTGTGCATTCATCAGCCGCACAAAATCAGTGAGGTTCAACGCAAGTTTATTCATCACCCTAAAACGGTAGAAGTTCTAAAAGAGATTATCGGGCCGGATGTGAAGTGCATGCAATCAATGCTGTTTGTGAAGCCGGCCGGGTTTCCGGGCCAAGCGTGGCATCAAGACGAGCGATACATCCCCACTGAAGATAGGAGTTTGACGGGCGCATGGATCGCGATTGACGACGCAACCGTTGAGAACGGCTGTTTGTGGGTAATTCCAGGATCGCACAAATGGGAGCTTTGCGCAACTGCGCCTCAGCCTGCAAACGAAGAATATGACGGCATCGGCGAAATCGCAATCGGCTTCGACGATGCAGGTGCGATCCCTGCAGAAGCCCCGTCGGGCAGCGTGGTGTTTTTCAACGGCTATCTGCTGCACCAGTCGAAGCGGAATCGCTCGAACGGTTTTCGCCGTGCGTTGGTGAACCATTACATGAGCGCGAGATCGCGGCTCAGGTGGTGCGGCAGGGAGGATTATCGCGATATCGAGATGATTTGCGGGGTGGACCCTTGGGCGGAGCGCGGTTTGGAACAGATTGCATCACCTTGGCTGCGGCCCCGAAGTTGAAGAAAGCGGCAGAAAGATCGGCTGGTTCGTCCCAGCAATAGCCTCTTTTGGCCAACGTTATGATGGAAAGGCTTCGCGGCGGTGGTTTCGTTCAAAACGCTGTCATTGCGGCTGCTGCGGCACTGATCGCTTATTTGGGAGCGTTTTTTCTGCCAAAGCAGTATCGCAGTTACGCCACCTATTACTTTCCGATGAGCGGCGCGCGCACGACTTTTGGCGTTGGAGTGAACCAACCTGCAGGAGAAACGACGGGCTCGGTGTCCTCTCTTGGCGGAGCGTTGGTTTCGCCTGTGATCGGGTCGGCGCCCAGCACAGCGGCGAATCTGCTTGAAAGTTTTGAGTGTCGAAGGGGCGTTGTTCGGGAAGTTGGATTGAGCAAGTTGTGGGGAGTTTCGGAGATCGAGGCGTGCGACATTTTGGGTGCGTGCAGTTCGATCAACGCCGATCAGCCTGGTTTTCTGCGGTTGGACGTTGTTCAGCCCGACGCCGAACTGGCGCAGAACATCGCGCAATCGTATTTGAATCAGCTGGATGCGCTTTCGAAAAAACTGTCGCTGAACGTGAGCAAACGAAACCGCGAATTTGTGGAATCGCAAGTGCGGGCCGCGCGCGAGCGGGTCAACCTTTTGGACAAAGAACTTGCGGCGGTTTTGGGTGAAGGTTCGATCAGCGATCCGGAAAAGCTTGTAGCGGAATACATCGGCACGCGGGACAAATTGGGAGATGCAGAGGTGGCGGCCCGATCGGCTGGAGCGAAACTTGAGTCTGCCCGCGATGCGATGCTTCGGCTTTATGCGGCTGGAACGATGTTTCCGATCATGTCGCTGCTTGTTCCGAACCTTGCTGCCGAAATGGAACTTAGAAGATTGAAGTTGGCCGACGCGGAATCGGACTTTCAGCCCGGCGCTCCCGAACTGCAAAAAGCGAAAGAGAGCGTGAAGGCGATCGAAACTTTGGGCGCGGAAATCGTGCAAAAAAGGCGCGCCTCGGTGAGTGCGGGATATGAGGCCACGGTGAGCGCGCTGCGCGCAGAAAAAGCGGGCGCCGACGAGGCCGCATCCGAATTGAGGCGGCATTTGAACGCGTTGCTAAACGCGATGAAATCCACGCCGAGCAAGTACGTTCGGCTTGAAAAAACGAAACGTGAATTGCGCATTGCGGAACAGACACTGCAAAACCTGGAAGTGGAATATCAAACCGCGCTGATTGCCGAAGCGCGCGATCCTGCACGGTTTGAAGTTTTGGATCGGCCTATCGCGGATTCGCGCCCGGTTGGGCCGCGAAAATCGTTGATCGCCTTGACCGCGTTTTTGGTGGTCTTCGCTGCGATATCGGTGCTTCGAGGTTTTGGGTCTTTGCGGAGTGTCAGCTCGAAGCCTGAACCTCGCTGAACGCCTTTGCAAACCAAGCGACGGTTTCCTGCAAACCTTGCTGCAGGCTGTGCGAAGGTTGATAACCCAGATTCTGTTGGGCAAGCGTGATGTCGGCAAGGGAATGCAGCACATCGCCTGGTCGGAACGGATTTCGCAGTATTGGCGGAGGTTTGCACGGAATGTCTGCCGCGTGGAACGCAGATTGAATCAGGTTGATCAGGTTCAATAAACTCGTCTGCGTTCCCACCGCGATGTTATAGTTTGTGTTGAGCGCATGCGGAGTTTCGACACATGCCGCAAGAAGGTTGGCCTGCACGGCGTTTTGAACGAAACAGAAATCACGGGTGGTTTCACCGGTTCCGTTGATGATGAGATCACCCTTGCCCAAGAAAGCGAGAATCCATTTTGGAATGACGGCCGCATAGGGGCCGTTTGGATCCTGCCTCGGGCCGAACACATTGAAATAGCGAAGGCCGATAACCTGAATGTCGAAAAGATCGGCATAGACCTGGGCATAAAGTTCGTTTTCGCGTTTGGTTACGGCATAGGGCGAGAGCGGTTTGCCAAGAACGGGTTCGCGCTTGGGGAGGGCCTCGCTGTCGCCATACACGCTGCTGCTGGAAGCGAACACGAACCTTTTGACGTTCTGTTTTGCGGCCGCATCAATCAGGTGAAGAAAGCCCGTTGAATTGGACGCATGGGACTTCGGCGCGTTTTGAATGGAGCGGGGAACCGAGCCGATCGCGGCTTGGTGGCAAACGATTTCGATATCGGTGCAGATCGTTTCGCAAAACCGTTCGTCAACGATGTCGCCTTCGATGAATTCACACAAACGCCAAGCGCTTTCGCCTGCTGTGTTTCGCACATCGCGCAAGTTTTGTTGTTTTCCGGTGGAAAAATTGTCTACGGCGCGCACAGTTTGGCCCAACGATAGGAGCGTTTCCAGAATGTTTGAACCGATGAAGCCTGCGGCTCCGGTGAGCAGCCACCGCTTAGGGTTTGCACGCAGCGCATCGCGCACTTTTTGGATTACAGTCTCCATATTTTTCGGCCAAGCCGTTCTACGATGTTGGGATCGAGCGCCGACTTTACGTCAATGATGACACCATCCGGCTTGATCAAAGCGCCGATTCTTTCGGCAGAAAGTTGAAGGAACCGATTGTGGGGAACTGCGAGGATCAGACAGTCGGCCTGCGTCAGGCTTTCCAGCGGCATCAGGTTGATGCCGTACTGCTTCTTGGCGGCTTGCGGACAGGCAAGCGGATCGCAAATCTGCACGTTCACACCGTTGCGGCGAAGTTCAGCCTCGATGTCGGGCACGCGCGAGTTTCTGATGTCGCCGATGTTCTCTTTGAAAGCCAAACCGAGAACCGCGGCATGTCGCTGCGAGGGCATCAACTTCAGCGCCTTTTGCGCGATGAACGTTCCCATGGAATCGTTGATGCGCCTGCCGGCAAGAATTACTTGCGGCGTATAACCATGGCGCGCCGCGATGTGCGTAAGATAATAAGGATCAACGCCGATGCAATGGCCGCCCACAAGGCCGGGAACAAACGGCAGAAAGTTCCATTTTGTTTTGGCCGCTTCCAAAACTTCTTGCGTGTTGATGCCGATGCGATCGAAAATGATTGCAAGTTCGTTCATCAGCGCGATGTTCAGGTCTCGTTGTGTGTTTTCGATCGCCTTTGCGGCTTCGGCCACTTTGATGGATCTCACTTTGTATATGCCAGCGGAAACAACCGAACCGTAAACCTGCGTAACGATGTCGAGCGTATTTTCATCCTGCGCGGCAACCACTTTGACAATGTTTTGAAGCGTGTGTTCGGAATCGCCTGGGTTCACGCGTTCGGGGCTGTAGGCAAGGAAGAAATCCTGCCCGGCTTTCAGCCCAGATGCGGCTTCCAAAATCGGGCCGCACACTTCTTCGGTCGCGCCAGGGAAAACGGTGGATTCATAAACAACGATGTCGTTTTTCTTCAGCACCGAGCCGACGGTTCTTGTTGCTTGAATCAGCGATTCAAGGTCGGGTTCGTTTTGCGAAGTGACCGGTGTTGGTACGGCGACGATGTAAAAATCGCATTCGACAATCGCTTCGATTGCGTTGGAAAAATCAACTGCGCTGGATTGAATGGCGTATTCGGTCATCTCGCCTGTGCGGTCGCAGCCGTTTTGCAGTTGCAGCACGCGGCCGAAATCAACGTCATAGCCGACACAATCTCCAGTTTTGCCCAGCGCGACCGCCAACGGCAGGCCGACATAGCCCAATCCAATCACTGCGACTTTGCGATCGTGTTTAGGTTTTGATTCAATCAGGCATGCAGCCAGGACTGAAACATCAGTACGTCCCATAAGTGATACTCCCAGTTTTGTCGGCCCGAAATGTGAGCATTCCAAGCCGAACTGATTTGTTGCTCGTCAAAGAAACCGTCGCTGCGTATGGCGGCCGGATTCAAAAGATCGCCAGCCCAATCTTTCAGCGGGCCGCGCAGCCATTCGCCAAGCGGAATCGCAAATCCCGATTTTGGGCGGCGAAGATCGAATCGAGGCAGATTGCGGCGAAGAATGTCGCGCAGAACCCGCTTCTGCACGCCATGATCAATTTTGAACTTCAAAGGAAGCGACCGCGCAAACTGCACAATTCTCGGATGCAAAAACGGGCTGCGCACTTCGAGTGAACATGCCATGGACGCGCGGTCGGTTTTGACAAGGATGTCATTCGGCAGGTAAGAAAGCAAGTCCGCGCGCATCATGAATTCCAAAAATGATTCATCATGCTTGCTCATCGCGCGGTGCAGAAATGTGCAATGCTCTTGCGCGTTCATGACCAAAGAGTGCGGCTTGCGCGAGTGCGAAACGGTTTGAAGATAAAACCGCTCTTCGTCGGGGCAGCTCATCAAATCGGCGATTGCCAGCAGTCTGCGCGCAAGCCGCGAATCGTTTCTGGAAGACAGCATCGAGAGCCTTTTGACAATGGCAGCAAACGCCAACGGCATCCATCGTGCGGCGTTCCAGATTGTGTCAGCCCGCAGGTAGCGTGGGTATCCGCCAAATAACTCGTCGCCGCCGTCGCCCGAAAGCACGACTTTAACGTTTGATGCCGCGAGTTGCGACACGAAGAACGTTGGGATTTGAGATGAGTCGCCAAACGGTTCATCATAAATTGAAGTGATTCTTGGCAGGATATTGACAACATCTACTGCCGTCAATGTGAGTGCGGTGTGATGGGTGCCGAGCAATTGGGCTGTGCTGCGGGCGATTTTGGATTCATCAAATGCGGGCGATTCAAACCCGATCGTGAACGTTTTGATCGGCTCTTTGGATCGCAAGGCCATCAAAGAAACGGTTGTGGTCGAATCAATTCCGGCCGAGAGGAACGCGCCCACAGGCACATCGGCGCACATCTCCTGTTCAACGACGCTTGCAAGAATGGTCTCCAGCTGCCGGCTCGCTTCGTCAAAACTGTGGATGCTGCCCGTGCGGGAAGATTCGGAAAGCGAAAAATACGCGCGCGGCGAATTTGGCGATTCGTTTGCAAACGGCGAAAAATTCGGGGGCTTTTCAGGCTGGCTTGCGCTCACCGCCAAAATCGTCCCCGGAAGTAGTTTGTAGCAGTTTTCATAAATGGTAAACGGCGCGGGAACGTGGCTGAACCTGACGAACGAAGCCACCGAATTGCGATCAATCGCTGGGTTGAATGCTGGATGCGCGCGCATCGCTTTGAGTTCGGATGCGAACAAAAACGTCTTGTCGGACCATGCGTAATGCAGCGGCTTTTCGCCGATGCGGTCGCGGGCAAGAAACAGCGTGCGGCTTGCAACCTCATAAAGCGCCAAAGCGAACATGCCTTCGCAAAGCTTTAAGGCCGAACACAACCCTTCCTGATCAATCAGTTCGACTAAAGTTTCGGCATCGGATGATCCCCTAAAGGCGCAAGAAGAAAGATGCGTTAATCGCAGTTCTCGGTGATTATAAATCTCTCCGTTCATTGCAAGAACGCATCTGCCGGATTGCGAAACGACGGGCTGCGCGCCGCGTTCGGTCAAGTCGAGAATCGCAAGGCGCCGATGTCCGATAGATACGCCCGTGCTTTCATCGAGCCAAATGCCTTCGCCATCCGGGCCGCGATGCGCAACCGCTTCTGCCATCGAATGCACCAGCACGCGGTTTGCTTCGCGATTGCCGCGCTGAATGAACCCTACGATTCCGCACATAAAACTACGCTGCCCTCCGCGCTGCAAACAACACACGCTCCCAAACATCTGCATAGCCCGCTGCCATCCGCAAAACCGAAAACTGCTCCTCGACACGTGTGCGCGCGTTTTGGCCAAGTTGGGATCTTGATTCCGAATCCAAGTCGAGCAGCCACACAATTTTTTCGGCCAAGCGCGTCGGGTCAGAGCAAGGCACAATCAGGTCGGGATTGCCGATGATTTCGGCGGAATCTCCCGCATCGGTGGCGACGCAGGGAACTCCCATGCAAGAAGCCTCGCAAAGCGACAGCGGAAACGCCTCGGAAACACTGGAACTTGCCAAAATATCGAGCGCTGCATAAAACGCGCACATATCGGCTTGCTCGCCGACCAGACGAAACCTTTCGGCCATGCCGGTTTTTTGAATGGCTGCTTTCAGCGGTTCGTTTTCTGGGGTTACGCCCCGGCCGCACAGCAAAAACTGCACATTCGCGCGACTTTGCGCAATCTGCGCTGCGGCACGAACGAAGTCGGCATGTCCTTTCACTGGATGATAGCGAGCAGCCATGCCAACTGCCAGATTTTGTGGGTGAATTCCAAACTGTCTGCGGGCATCCGATTTCAGCGATGGGGAGTTCGTGAATCTCTTTGTGTCAATGCCGTTGGGAATGAATTCAACGATCTCGGATTGAAAACCGAGTCGGGTGTGCAGATCGAGTGCGTGGCGCGAACAGTAAATGATCGCCCTTGAATGCGAATGCGAGATCTTTCTTGAAAGCGTAACCGCGAGTTTGGTGGTCGTTGCGCACAATGCGGCGGCGTTTGGAAACGAATGGATGGACCAGATGACCGGATGCCGCCGCGAGCCGATTGAACCAGACAGATTGCCGTGATACATCCAGCCCTGTATCAGGTCGGGACGGGTTACGCTCAGCCAACGCTTAATGCTTTTGATTCCGCCCATCAGATTCATGCGTCCGATCAGGTTGGCAGATGCCGTTTCAATTCCAAGCGCCTTGATCTCATCGCCGAGCGAACCGATCGGGCGCAGCGAAAAAACGGTCGGGGCATACCTTTCGCGCTCAACGGTTTTGAGCAGATTCAAAAGCGCGTTTTCGGCGCCGCCCCTATCCAGGCAGGTTGAAATAATGGCGATTTTTTTCGGAGTCATGACGCTGCGGCCTCTCGCGATTGATAACGCAGTTCGATCCGTTCGACAAACATCACGAGCGCGTGAAACTGCCCCCAAATGAGAAGCGGACAAACGACCAGCCTTTGCCGAGGACCGATCAGCGCGTCGCTCACAGCAAACGCCGACAAGCACAGCAGCGAATAAACTGTCAGCAGCCGCGCTTCGACGCTGATCTGGTTCAGCCGCAAAATGCCGAAAACCGCCGGCACAAGCATCAGCCAGTGCAGCAGCGAAGGCAGCAAAAGAAATCCGTAGTTCGGTTCGATTGACCAAGGCTGCGGGGTTAGCAGAATTCGCACAAAGCCTTCGGCGGCGTTGGTTCCCGAAATTGTGCCGCTTGCCGACGACAGCGGCGCGCGGAACGCCATCGCCGCGAATCCGAGCGCGAACACGCACAAAAGCGCAAGGCGCATCGGTGGTCCAGCCCACGTTGGCATGCCGCCCAAAAACAGCCAAACACAGGCCGATGCAAGCAGAATGGGAGGCAGATAAAACCTGAAATATTGTAACGCGCCAAGAGCAAGCGCCACAGATGCGGCGTTGATCCAAAACTTCAGCGCACCAAAACGAGCATTGCGGATTTGAACGAAACCGTTAATCGCAACGAGCGCAAGCGTGAACGTGATCGTGTCTTTCAAGTTCAAAATGGATGACCAAACCAAAACATCCCAATGGAGCGCAAAAAACAGAGCGAGCGCGCCAGCGTACTTTCTTGAAAACCCTGCCGACAGCGCGATGCTTGCGGCTGCCCACGCGGCGATGCAGGAGATTGCGACGTTGAAAAACAGCGGCACAAAATACGCCGCACCAAAAACCCAAAACAGCAAAACGTTCCACCAAGTGTAACCCACGTGCTCGCCGCCCACGGTGCTGAAAAGCGTTGACAGCCCGTCGGGAGTGGTGAGAACCGAAACCGGGTTGTACCCCTGCTGCAGAATTGATGCCGCGTTTTCAAAATACGTGCGGTCGTCAAACAGCCGAAAGCCGGAGTTTCCAACCCACAACAAATAACACGCGCAGATTCCCACCTTGATGATGGAGGCTGCGACCGCGCCGCGCAAGCCGATGGGCCGCGACAAAAACAGCACACAAAGCGCAAAAGCGCAAACCGCAGGAATCAGCATAAGCTGCACAGCGCCTCCCGCGTCGAATCAATCAGCCTTTGCAGCGAAAAATGCTGCTCAATGTGTTTGCGGCCTCGCATTCCGTCGGCAGAATCCGCATGAGCGAGCGCGCTGAGAATTCCAGATGAAAGCGCGATCGGATTGTTGGGTGGAACGATCGTCCCATTCCCGCCCATCAGCAGCGCCGTATCGCCCACGTCGGTTGCCACGCAGATTCGGCCGCAGCACATCGCCTCGCCAATCGCGTTGGGTAAGCCTTCGCGGCTGGATGCGCTCACGCAAACGTCAAACGCATTGTAAACATCAGGCATATCGTTGCGCGGCCCGGCCCAAATCACGCGGTCTTTGATTCCCAGCGCATCGCACAGAGTTTCGAGGCTCCGCATAACCGCTCGGTTTGCCAACCGCCCGACGCAGACAAACCTCATCTGCGGAAGAGTCTTCGCCGCAAGCGCGGCCGCACGAAGAAACGTCTCGTGGTTTTTGTGTTCATGCACGCGCGCGGCCATTCCCACCACCCTCTCATCATCGCCGAATCCAAACTCGGCTCGAACGCGGCGGCGCGCGTGTTCGTTTGGGCGAAACCGGTTGAGATCGAAACCGTTATGAATCACGGCGCATTGAGATGCATGCGCCCACCGTTTGGCATCGTTCAGTCCAGCAACAGAATTTGAAATAATCAAGCGCGCCCTCTTTGCCAAACAGTTTTCCAACATCCCAATCGCGCCTTCGGCAGATGCCAAAGGCTGAGCCGATCCAGAGCTGCGGATGCTCCACACAAGTTGATGGCTGCGACAGTTTTTTGGCAGCATTGCAGCAAACACGTTCTGCACCGGAAGAAACGAATAAACGAAATCAGGAGAAAACGAACGGACAAGATCGGCCAGGCGCGAACGAAATCCGATCAGATCGCACCGCCCGCGCTTTTTTAAATCGAAAACTTGAATGCCGGATGCGTGCGCTTCGGGCAGCAGTGCACCTGTGGCATAGGAACAGGCAATGCCGACGTGCCAGCGCTCCGCCTGCAGCCCTTTTGCAAGCGCAAGAATCTGCCGTTCGGTGCCGCCCGCTTCAAGGGTGCGGGTGAGCAGAAGCAGTTTCATCTTTGATTTGCCGCTTCCTTCAGCGTGCGCTCCCATTTGCTATGAATTGTGTTGGGGTCGAACCGCGCAGCACTGGCCCGCGATGATTCGCTGAGCGATGCGCGAAGCGCTGCATCATCGAGCAGTTCGAACAAACCGCGCGCAAGCGCGCACGAACAGTTCGGTTCGATCAGCAGCCCATCGGTTCTGTGCCGAATCATTTCGCGCGGCCCGCTGGGACAATCCGCTGCAATCACCGCGCATCCGGCTGACATGGCTTCGAGCAGCGCGTTGGGAAAACCTTCATACCTTGAGGGCAGAGCGAACACGGCGTGCGATTCGAAAACCTGTTTGGGTTGAAAAGCGACGCCAGGAAACGCAATGCGCGAATGCGCGCGGCCCGCTCTTGCGCGAAGGTTCGCTTCCAATGGGCCTTCACCATAAATCTCAAGACGCCAGTTGGGAAACCGGTCAGCGATTTGCGCAAAGCCGTCAATCAGAAGATCAAATCCTTTTTCTTCGGAAAAACGGCCCATTCCCACGACGGCTTGCTCTCTGATTTCGCTGCAGTTAGGGGATGATTCGACGCAGTTCGGAATGATTCTTATCTTTGAAGGGGCAACGATCCGCGAAGCCCAATTTGCAACGCTCCTGGTTTGCACAACCACAAACGCAGCCTTGCGATAGCTGAACTTGCGCAAAGCGTTCCACGTGCGGCCAATGCGGTGATGCCTCGGATCGGTGCGTTCCGAAACCACAACCGGAATGGACAAACCCGATGAAGCGGCCAGCGCCAGAACGTTCTGCTTGTCGCCAAAACTCAACACGACATCGGGGTTTCGATCGTGCAGCTCCCTTTTCATCGCGCGAATCCGCTTTAGGTTCTGCGCAATTCCGCTGACGAATGAGCGGCTGTTTTCTGCCAAATTCAAACCTGTTCGCTCGATGCGAGGGTCAAGCGAAAAGCGGTCGGTCTCTGGGCTGGTTTGCGTGATGAAGCACACTTCATGCCCCTGTTCGCACAGATAGTTGGCGATGCCGCTCAGCGCTTTTTCTGCCCCGCCAAGCGCAAGCGAAGCGGATGTGCACACGATGTTCATCGCCCTATGCAGCCTCCGCGGCTCGATGAGCCGTTTGAACAGAAAGCAGCCGGCTTACGATGCGTTGAGACACAATCATCGAAGCCGCATAACAGATCACCGTGGATGCGGCGATGCCGATCGCGCCAAACCACCGCGAAAGCAGCGCGTCGAAAATGATGTCGAGGACGAGCACCATCGCTGAAATGAAAAGCAGTTTCTTGGTTTCGCAAAGAGAAGCGATGACCCTGGCGTAAACGATTCCCACAAGCAAAAACGGCAGCTGAAACGCGAACACTCTTTGAATGCCGGCAACGGCCAGAATCGCCCGATGATCAATCGCCGCATTTTGAAACAGCAGCTGAACCATCAACGGAGACAACGCAAAAAGAACGGCGCCGATGCCACAGGACACAAGAAACACAGTCCGCGAAAAAGCACTAATGATGGATCGGACGTTTTGAGAATCGCTTCGCTCGATCGCCTGCGACACAAAAGTCGCGGTTGACGAGCCGATGGCGATCATCAAAATGCTTGCGGCAAACGCCACAAGTTTGTATCCATAGGCAAGCGACGAAACCGCGCCAGGGCCAAGCGATGCCGCAAACGATTGATCCACAATCAGCGTGAGGCCGATAACCGACTGTCCAAGCGCAGCCGGAAAAAACTGACCTCCAATCCGGCGCAATTCATGCCGCAGCCCTTTTAAGTTAAAACGAAACTCAACCCCGCTTCGCCAAATCAGCAAAACCAACACAGCCAGTTCCAAGCACGATCCGAACACGCAGCCCCAGGCGAGCGATTCGATTCTAAGGCTGCGCCCTCCGATTGCCAAAAACCCGAGCACCACAACCGGGTTGCAGATCGGCGCGAGCGCGCTCGCCAAAAACCGTTCTCGCGCGCTAAGCGCCGCCGAAAAGATGCCGCTTACTCCCGAAAGCGCCACAGTGGGACAAAGAATCAGCAGAAGGACGGCCGCTTCGGCCTGTTTTGCCGCGGAGAATCCAGCCGCGATCAACGAAACGATCCACGGCGCTGTTAGTGCAAGAACTGCAGCCACGCCGGCAAACATCAATGTCCCAGCAGCAACGCACTGCCACAACAAACGATCTCCGTTTCGAGCGCGTTCGCGCGCGCGGATGTAGGCTGGCACGAACGCGGCCGCAAACGCGCCGTTGATGACGCCGATCAGAAACTGCGGAAACATCCACGCAACAAAAAAGCAGTCGAGATCATCGCCAATTCCAAAGTTGCGCGCAACAGCCAGCTCTTTAAACAGCGAAACGGATTTCACCAAAGTCGTCAAAACCGCCACGGTAACCGCGGCGGCGACGATTTTCGACGGAGTCGAATCCGCTCGTTTCTTACAGGCGATCATCTCTTGAAAAGGGAATCTACAAAGAACAGGGCCGATACAAACCGATTGAGCGTTTCGAGCGTGGGCCCTTTGGGTTCTGTGAAGAACAGGATGTCGCCAGGCTGCAGCTCGGGGTTGGCGGCGGTGTTGCCGTCTTTCAGAAATTCATCCAGGTTGAACTGCTGCGGGCGGAGTTTGCCGTCGGCGCTCGGGCGCACAAGGTACATCCTTCTTAGCGATCCTTTTTCGGTCAGGCCCGAAGCGAGCGCGAGAGCCTCGGTTGCGCGAAACTTTCCGGCATCGGGAATCGTGATTCTGCCGGGCTTTACAACCGCACCCACCACAAACACGGTGCGGTCATTGTTGGGAACATACACCAGGTCGTTCGCATGCAGCTGAAACGGCTTCGCGCTGCTTGCATTCTCCGCGGACCGCGCATCCACACACAGCATCTCTCCGTCGCGAAAGATCAACAAGCGGCTGTATGATGCTCCTTCCGAAAGTCCTTTGGCGAGCGCGATCGCCTCATAAATGTTCGCATTCGCGCGGAGCATCTGACTGCCTGGCTCCCTAACCTGTCCGGCAATAACAACGTTAATGTATTCCGGCCCGATCAAACTGATCGAATCGTTGTCCATCAAAGCGATCGAGTTCTGTTTGACCTCGCTCAGTGTGTATTCGGTTGTCGAACCAGCACGCCGCAGGCGCACTTTCAGTTCGTCGGCAAATCCGTGAATGGAATGGGGACCACCCGCAGCGCTGATCGCATCGAGCAAGTCGGAGCCTTTTTTCAGTTTGAACTCTCCGGTGGTGGTGACTTCGCCACCCAGCCAAACGCGCACATAAGGCGTCTGTCGAATGACCAACACATCATCGGGTTCCAGCAGAACATCGTTCTGGTTAGCATTGCGAACCAAAGATGCAAGATCAATCGAAACCGCTTTGCCTTGTCTCAAAAGCTCGGCCTCCAGTTGATCGGGATCGAGCGGAAGCCCGCAAAGCGAAATCAGCTGCCTCACGGTCATTCCTTGGTGAAACTGGTACGAACCAAGCGGGTTTTTTCCTCCGACTACATTCACCCAAAACGGAGCCTGTTCTTTCCAGCTCAACGAAACCGTAGGCGACTTCAGCACCCGCTTCAAAGCGCTTGTGATCGCGGCTTCTGCTTGTAAAAGGGTGAGTCCAGAAACAGGAACCGCCTTAAATCCTTTTGAAGAAAGCGTGCCGTCGGAAGCCACTTGAATATCTCCCGAATAGTCGGGCTTTCCAAAAACCGTAACGGAGATCACGTCGCCTGGCTTAATTCGGTCAATTGCGCGCTGACCATGCACAGTCAACAGCAGCGCCGCAATGCACAACATCACGCAGATTCTTTTCATGGTTGTTTCCTTAGCAAACAGTTTGCATCTCCCAGGCGGTGAGTTCGCGATCGTAAATCTCCAACAGCTGATCAAGGATCTTGTTCATTCCGAACTGCTCGCATACTCGCGTTCGGCCAGCCGAACCCATCGCTTGGCGCATCGAAGGGTTCACGGCAAGCTTGATCATCGCTTCGGCCAGCGCGAACGGATCGCGCGGGTTCACATGCAGCCCGGTCGAACCGTGCAAAACGGCGTCGGCGCATCCGGGAACGTTGGTGCAGATGACAGGCAATCCCATGGCCGCCGCCTCGAGGCACACACGCGGCAGCCCTTCCGAATACGATGGCAGCACTGCCACATCCGCCTCGTCGAACGCTTGGCACGGCCCAATGACCTCCCCCAGCCATTTCACTACGCCTTCGCGTTCCCATGCCGCAATCTGTTCGGCGTGAATGTGCGTCGGATTGTCATAATCCAGCCGGCCCGCCAAAACAAATTCACATCCATCTTTCAATCTGCGCTTGACGATCCTGGCGGCTTCGACATATTCGTACACACCTTTGGAGCCGATCATGCGAGCAAACAGCACGAACTTAACCTTCGTGCGCGATGCCGGTTTGAACAGCGGTCGAATCGCGTCAACGTCAACACCCGATCCGGGAACAATGAGGGTCTTTTGTTCCTCAACAAGGTTTCGATTGACGAACGTCGTTTTATCGCTTTCGTTTTGAAAAATCACCTTTTGGCACCTGCCCAACGCTTTGCGATACATGAAAGGCGCGATGATCTTAACGGGCAGTGAGCGGATTCCGCGGTTTGCGCCATTTAAACTAAATCCGATTCCGGTGATCGTGGCGATGTTGATCCGCGATCCCATCAACGATCCGTAAATCACAGCCTTCGAAGAAACGTGGTGCGAAAGATGCGGGCGAACCGAGCGCACAATTTTCGCGAGTTGAAAAAGCGACCGGCCTTCGAGAATCGGGTTGGCGCTTCCCCTCTTTAAATCAAACTGATGGACTTCGATTCCCCAGGCGGCCAAGTCTATCGCGCGGCTGGAGCGCGGCAACGCCACGTGCACTTCCCAACCAAGGTTTTGCATCCGCCGAAGAAGCGGCAGACGCGAACTGATAATCGTGTCGGCCTGGATGGTGGTGAACAGAAAGCGCCTTCCCTGCCCTGAGCCGACGCCGCCGGCGCTAACTGCGCCTCCGTTCTTGGGTTGTTCAAGAGATAACAAACGACTCTCCCTGTCGAGTTCGCGGCCGCGTCCGGGTTCGGATTCGGGGCCGAGGAACCTAATGCTGAACTCCAGGGTTGATTGTCGGCTCACACCGGGGGTTCGTTAGGGTTCATGCCTGCATAAATACGGTGATTTGAGCCCTGCCTGGCCCGGCGGCTGTATAATTTCAAGGCAGAAAAGGAGTCGAAATGGCCGACCGAGTTTATGTATTCGACACAACCCTTCGCGACGGCGAGCAGAGCCCCGGCGTGCATCTGGACGTCGAGGCCAAACTGGAGATCGGCAGAGCGTTAGTTGACCTGGGAGTTGACGTGATCGAGGCTGGCTTTCCGATCAGCTCGCCGGGCGACTTCGAAAGCGTCAACTCTTTGGCCAAGGGCCTCAAGGGTGTGACTGTCTGCGGCCTTACCAGGGCGAAGCAGGCCGATATCGAGTGCGCCGCCGAAGCGTTGAAACCCGCCGAAAGGCCGCGGATTCATACGGGCTTGGGAGTCAGCGACAACCACCTTCAGCACAAACTGCGTATGACCCGCGAGCAGGCGTTGGAGGCTGGAGTGAAAGCCGTGCGGCTCGCCCGGAACTTCGTGCCCGACGTCGAGTATTTCATGGAAGATTCAGGCCGCGCCGACCGCGCCTATGTGTATCAGGTGGTGGAAGCGGTAATCGAAGCGGGAGCGACCGTGGTGAACGTGCCCGACACAACCGGCTACACCTATCCCACCGAATACGGCTCGTTGATTCAAGGGATTATCGAAAACGTGCCCAACAGTCACAAAGCGATCTTCTCTTGCCATTGCCACAACGATCTTGGAATGGCAACGGCAAACACGCTCGCCGGAGTGCTTGGGGGCGCGCGTCAGGTGGAAGTTACAGTGAACGGCATCGGCGAACGTGCGGGAAACACATCGCTCGAAGAGGTGGTCGTGGCGCTGAAAATCCGGCACGATCTGTTTGGCTGCGATACCGGAATTGACACGCACAAACTGCTGTCGGTAAGCCGCTTGGTAAGCAAACTTACCGGAATGGTTGTGCAGCGCAACAAAGCCGTCGTGGGCGCGAATGCGTATGCTCACAGCAGCGGCATTCACCAAGATGGTGTGCTGAAAGAGCGCACAACCTATGAAATCATTGACCCGCACATGGTGGGAGCCGAAAAGAGCGAGATCATTCTAACGGCGAGATCGGGCAGGCATGGCGTGAAGCATCGTCTCAACGAAATCGGATTTAGTTTTACCGACGATCGTTTCGAAAAGATTTATGAGCAGTTTCTTCACATCGCCGATCAGAAGGACGAAGTCACGGCCGAGGATTTGCGGCGGCTGGTCGAAACCGTGAAATAAGTTCGTGCCGATTCAGGAAAAACTCGAACAGGCCGCGGCGATCGTCCGCGATTCGGGCGCCGATGTTTGGCTCACCATCGTTCGAGAAACCTCAGAATCAGCCGATCCTGCGCTCGAGTTTCTGCTTCGCGGAGGGCTGACGTGGGCGAGCGCCCTCATGGTGTTCGCCACGGGCAGACGCATCGCCGTGGTCGGAAACCTCGATGCGGAGGCGGTAAGCGCCTCGGGTCACTGGCACCAAGTGGTGCCGTATGTAGAAGGCATCCGTCAGCCGCTGGTCGAACTCCTCGAAAAAGAACTTCACGGTGTAAGCGATCCGAAAATAGCGGTCAACTATTCGGTCAGCGACAGCAAAGCGGATGGGCTTTCGCACGGCATGTACTTGCTGCTGGTCGAACTTCTTGGCGGAACGCGGTTCCGAAATTCGCTGGTCTCGGCAGAGCCGATCGTGCAAGCCGTGCGCTCCCGAAAAACCGCAACTGAAATCTCCAAAGTGAAAGATGCGATCCGCGCCACCGAAGAGTTGTTCGCATCCGCTTCGACGCAAATCAAGCCGGGGATGAGCGAGCAGCAGATTTTCAACCTGGTGCAAGACGAAATGCGGGCGAAAGGTTTGGGGTTCGCGTGGGATGAAGCGCATAACCCGATCGTCAATTCGGGCCCCGATTCTATGGCCGGCCACGGACTTCCTTCCGCAGGCATCACCGTTCAGCCCGGGCATATCGTGCACATGGATTTGGGTGTGAAAACGCGCGGCTACTGCTCCGACCTTCAGCGGTGTTGGTTTGTGGGAGCGGCCGTGCCCGAAGATGTCGAACGCGCATTCAGGGCGGTGTTGGAAGCGATCGAATCGGCAAAGAGCGTTTTGGCGCCTGGAATCGAAGGCTGGAAGGTTGACGCGGCAGCGCGGGCAAAAATTCAAGAGTTGCGATATGAAGAGTATCTGCACGCAACGGGACATCAGGTCGGCCGAGTTGCGCATGACGGCGGCACGCTGCTCGGCCCGAAATGGCCGCGTTATGGAACAACCCCGCTGCAGAAAGTTGAACAAGATCAGATTTACACTTTGGAACTGGGAGTCAATGTTCCTGGGAAAGGATATTTGGGAATCGAAGAGATGGTTTTGATCACCCGCAACGGGTGCGAATACCTCAGCGCTCCTCAAACCGAGATCTGGCTTATTTAACGTAATGAATCAGAGGCGCTGCCATGTCATCCAGCAGCATCAGCGCAACAACCGGCTTTGGGCGGTCTTTTGCGATTTCCCGCGCCTCTTCGAATGAGACTTTCTTGGTGGTCATGCCGCTCAGGTCAATAAACTCGGCAAACCGAAACGCGCCCGCCTCGTCGCTGAAGCAGGCCAAACCGTGAATGCCGTCGTAGCGGTAGCAGCCGTACCGATCCGAAGCCGGGTGATATAACAGGTGCAGGCTTTCTGGAAACTCCTGTTCCAGTCCCAGTAGGGGCTGTTCGATCGCCCTTGTGTCCACGTTTTGTTGATGAATCAACTGTTTTTCCCTGCGCCGGTTTGACGATTGCGCCCGCCCGTTGGTTCGGTCTCGGCGGCAATCCTGTTCCCTATGATCGGCAGAATTTCTCGCCTGATTTAGTGAAGCTCAAACGTTTCCAAGTACTTCGGAATCACCGCCTGAAACCCGAGTTCGTTCTGAATGCGCTGTTTGATCGCAGCCTGTGCGGGAGGTTCGCCGTGCACGATGAACGTCTGTTTCGGCTTCGTGGTGATTCCCCGCATCCATTGGATGATCTCATTGGAATCGGCGTGCGCCGAGAGCGAGCCGATGGATTCAATCTCCGCCCTCACTTCGATTTGCATGCCCATCACATTTACCGGCGATCGTTTTTCAACCAGGTCTCTTCCCAAAGTTCCTTCGGCCTGAAACCCCACGAACACCACAATATCCTGCGGGTTTTTCAACCGTTGGGCGAGGTGATGCACGATGCGGCCTCCGGTCGCCATTCCGCTGCTGGCGATGATCATTGCGGGGCCTTCCAAGTTGTTCAGCGCCTTAGATTGATCGGGAGATTTGATCAGCGTGAGCTCCGCCGGACGCAAAGGGTTGCTGTCGCTGCTTTCCAATTTCTCCATCTCCAAGTCATGATCTTCGTGATGCCGCGCGTAAATCCCCGTCGCATCAACACCCATCGGACTGTCCACATAAATCGGAATCTCTTGGCATCTTCCTGACTTGCGAAGGTTGTGAAGATAATAGAGCAGATCTTGAGTTCTGCCAATCGCAAACGCCGGCACAAGAATGACCCCTTTTTGCGCTTGGGCCCTCTGAATGATTTTGAGCAGTGCATCTTCGGGGTTTTCGGAAGGATGAACGCGATCGCCATAGGTGCTTTCGATCAGCAGATAATCCGCGGCGGTTACGATGGTGGGATCGGGAATGATCGGCTGATTCGGGCGGCCGAGATCGCCGCTGAACAGAATTTTTTGTCCCGTCGGCAGCCAAAACTCGATGAACCCCGATCCGAGGATATGGCCCGCCGTAAGAAAGCGAGCCGAACAGCCGGCGGCAAGCTCGAACAGATCGCCGAACTTTTGCGGTTGAAAAAGTGCGCACGCTTCCCTCGCGTCGTTCTCGGTATACAGCGGCAGCGCAGGCTTGTGCCTCGAAAAACCTTTTTTGTTTGCGTAATGCGCATACTCCTCTTGAAGTCTTCCGCTGTCAGCAAGGCTGAGACGCGCGATCTCATCGGTTGCCGATGTGCAGATCACTTGCGAGCGATAACCCTGCGACCACAACCTCGGGAGCCATCCCACATGATCGAGGTGTGCGTGCGTGATCAAAACCGTGTCAACGGATTGCGCAGGAATCGGAAGCGGCGCCCAGTTCCGCTGCTTAAGCTGTTCGGAACCTTGAAACAGACCGCAATCAATAAGGAACCTGGTGTTGTCAACGGTCAGCAGATATTTGGAGCCGGTTACCGTTTCGGCAGCGCCTAAGAACTGAATGGTGATGGCCAAGGTGAGAGATTCTATCCTTTCGCGCGGCGCATCCGCCGCCAGAATATCACGAGCGCCCAGCCGATTACGGCTCCTCCGAGCCAGCCGAGCATCACCTGAGAAGGATAGTGAGCGCCGACATAAACCCGTGAAATTCCGGTGATCAGGCTCAGCGCGAACCAGACCGCCGCGCGCCGATGAAAATGCAAACCCATCACTGCGGCAATCGCGGCCGTGTTCGTCGCGTGCGCAGAGATCGTGCCATACGATCGGTACGCCAAAAACTTGTGCGTGGCCACAAAATCAAAAACGGAATGAATCGGCACGCCGTCCGCCGCAGGTCTGTTGCATTGAAACAGGTTCTTCATCAGATCAGAAAACCCGTTAGCAGCCAGAAATGCGATGATTCCTATAACAATAGGAGTGCGAAAGTTCGGGCGGAACATCAGGCACCATGCAATCGCGATGACGATGAAAATGCGAGCCCACAGCACCAAGGTGATCTGGCTGAACGTAACCATCACCCAATCCAAAAAAGGGCACGACAGCCGGCCGTTGATCAACAAAAACAAGGCGGCGTCCCATGGGCCCAACACAAGGCAAGTATACGGCTCTGCCATCCATAATCGGTTTGTGACTCGCGATGAGGCCGCGTCGAAAATCCGGGCCGGGTATGCGGGAGCGCTGGCAGGATGGATTCTCGGCGCTCCGCACGATGGCAAAACCGATTGGACATCGGTGACCTTCTACGACCCGGCGAACCCAAAAGCCGAACTCCCGCCCCAAGCGGTTTTCGTGCAGAACCTTCGCAACGGAATCGTAACCGGTCTGCCGAGGTTCGGCGCCGCGTCGTTCGCTGCCGCGAACGTCAAAATCGGCCTGCGCGCTCCTCTTTCCGGAAGTTTTTCAAACCCGCTTCGCGAATCGGGAACAAGCCTTTACTCAGCGATCGGAGCGGGCGTTCTTCCTGGCGAGGCGGCAGAAAGAGCGTTTTCGTCGGCCTCGGCGTGTCATGCGGGCGAAGCGGTTTATGGAGCGATGTTTTGGGCTGCGGCCATCGCGAGCGCCGGCTTTGAGGATTCGGCCGCAGCGTGCTTTCTTCGGGCCGAAAAGGCACTTCCCGGTTCCAGCGCATTGAGAAAGATTCCGAAAGGCGTTTCGGATGCAAAGCGCGCAGGCTGCTCGTGGCAGGAGACGCGCGGCAGGCTTTTAGAATGGTTGTCCGCAACTCCGGAGGACATCCGCGCGGCGTTCGGGTTTGCTTATCTTGCGTGTCTATATGGAGAAGGCGATTTCGCCAAATCAATCTGCATTGCGGCGGGTTGCGGAGGATGCGCTTCGGCGCAGGCCGGGGTTGTCGGCGCTCTGGTCGCGGCAGTGAACGGCACAGTTCCCGAAGAGTGGTTGAGGCCGATTTCGCACCTGAACAGTTTCGAAATCGGTACGGAGTTGGAAGACGACCGTCTGCGGCCGATCTTTGAGCCGACTGTCGCGGCCGCAGCAGAAGGTCAATCACCCGCGCCGCCCGACAAAACCTGCCTCGACGATTTTTCCGCGGCTGCTGAATGTTTTGAGCAAACGTTTCAAGAGAGCGTGTTCGATGGAGCGGACGTGCGTGCGGCGGTTTCGTTCCCCAACGGTGTCTGCCGCGATCCAGCCGCTTCCCACGCCGTTGCTTTTCGCATTCAAAACCGATCAAACGCACCGATTGAGCTCGAGCCGATCATCGAGGCCGAAGGCTGCACCGTTGCGCACCGTGCACGCCGCGTTCGCATCGAGCCCGGCAGCAGTTCATTTGTGCCGGTGATCGTTCAGGCAGGAGAACTGATCGAAAACGCAAACCTCCGTTTGAAAGCGGGCGGTCTGGAAGCACCGGCGCCGATGATTCCGGCGCTTTACGTTTGGGTTGCTTCTCCATTCGACAATCGCGAGCAGCTTGGCTATGAGCAGGTTTTTGCTCCCGAAATTGATCAGAGCCCGAACGCTGCGTACAAAGGGCGGTCGGGAATCGTGATTAGGTGGAATCGCGTTCTGTTTTGTGGATCGGAACTGGATGTGGAACCGCATTTCATTGACGCTCCCGGCGTGGCGTATGTCGGAGCGGAGTTTCTGTTCGATCCAGGAAAACATACGGCGGTAATCGAGTCGGGAGTTGGGCAGGTTGTGTGGATCGGCGGAGAAAAACGCGCCTGGTATCAAAACACCCACATTCCGTGCGCCAAGCCCGAGGCACCTTATGCGA
Source organism: Armatimonadota bacterium (assembly GCA_021324165.1). GTDB lineage: Bacteria > Armatimonadota > Fimbriimonadia > Fimbriimonadales > ATM1 > JAJPJR01. The sequence goes on along the minus strand of JAJPJR010000030.1, from coordinate 57,966 downwards.
TTTCGTTCGAAACGGCGGGCTGGACGAAGTTTCTGATCAAGCTTGTGCGGAACAGTTCGCCGCTGCCGCCGGTCGTTCTCTATTTTTTGAATGAAGACGGCAGGGTGATGAGGCCGAGAGCAAGCAGGCAGCCCGGCACGGGGTAAAAACTTAGAAGGCGGGCGAATAGCTCAGCGGTAGAGCGCCTCCCTTACAAGGAGGATGTCGTGGGTTCGATTCCCTCTTCGCCCACCAGTTTATTTCGATATTCTCACGATGCCCGCGTCAATGTATTGACCACCGGCGGTCTGCTTGCAATGAATCGCAAGCGTGTGCTTTCCTTTTGAGAGAATCTTTCGTGCGGATGGAGGGATGCTCTTTGCAATATAAGATGTTGTGTACCCATCCAGCGTCATCACCAGCACACCGTCAAGATAGATCTCCGCATCTTCATCGTGATGAATCCATAAGTACAGATCGCTCGATGCCGGTTCGTTCAGCACAAACTCCCGCCGAAGCCAGATGTCCGAACTTGACCAAACCGTGCCGACAATCGCGCCGGGTGTACCTTGCGTTCCGAACCCGCCGATTCCTCGTTTCCAACTTGAATTGTCAAACTCAGACTTCATCCAGTTTGATGCGGGTTGTTGTTCCGAATACCGCCATTCGACGTTTTTGCCGCTGGCCGCACACGGCACAACGAATTCAAAGATAGGAGGCGGACCGGAAGCGGCGAGATTTGCCGCGCGAAGGCGTTTTGCATCGGGCTTGATCAGCTCGCGGTCATAGGTCATCAGGCCGTTGACTTCGTTCTCGACGTCGGTGGTTTGTGTGTAAATTGCGGCGCTGAGTCCTGGTTCGGCCTGAAGCAGCCGAACGTTCCCCATCAGCTCTTCCAAGCGCGATGTCAGCTCGGTTCGGTCTTTCATCGTTCGATAGCCCCAGTTCTTGTCTTCGTGCCACAAATGACCGGGAAGCGCAAGCCCCAGGCCGCCGAATTCACCCAGAACCGCCGCCCTGTTGGGTTCCGGCACGGGAGAACCCGGCCCCGGATACACGTGCCAGTCGTGCATGTCGCCGGTTTTTCTATCCGTCCATCCGCTGGCCGAATCAACCAAACGGCTGGGGTCGAGTTTCCGAATCTGTTCGGTGATCGCGGCGGTTTCGAACTGTCCCCACCCTTCGTTGAACGGAACCCAAATAACGATGCACGGGTGATTGCGCAGCGCTTCGATGATCTGGGTGAGCTCGCTGCGATACTGCTTTGCGGATTGCGGAGTTCGATTTAAGTCGGGATCGCTGCCGCCGATGAATCCGTCGCCGCTTGGCATATCCTGCCAAACCAACATTCCGAGTTTGTCGCACCAGTAGTAGTACCGATCTGGCTCCACTTTCACATGCTTTCGCAGACAGTTGAACCCCATTTTTTTCAGCGCTTCGATGTCGAAACGCATCGCTTCGTCCGTGGGCGCGGTGTAAATGCCATCCGGCCAGAAGCCTTGATCCAAAGTGCCGATCATGAAATACGGTTTGTTGTTGAGGCAGATGCGCGTTCGTCCCCGGCCGTCTTTGCCAAGGGATATTTTTCGCATGGCGAAATAGGATCGGATTTTGTCCTTGCCCGCGCTGATTTCAAGATCATATAACGCGGGGTTTTCCGGAGTCCACAAGGTTGGATTCGAAATCGGAACCGTTACCTTCTGTTTCCCTTTTGCTTCGCCGATCGGCCTGCCCAAAAAACTGATTCTGACGGTGAATTCGCCGTCGAAATCGGCAGAGATCGAAACAGATTTCGCATCAATATTGGGCTCGATTTTCAGATTGCGGATGTGTTGGAGCGGCACCGGCTCGAGCCAAACCGTCTGCCAAATGCCCGAGGTCGGCGTGTACCAGATCCCGCTGGGATTCAAAACCTGCTTGCCGCGCGGCTGGGTGCCTTTGTCCGTCGGGTCGGATGCGACAACTTTGATCTCTTGGCGATCGTCGTCAGAAAGCGCTTTGGTGATGTCGAAAGAAAACGGCGCATATCCGCCCAAGTGCTCGCCGATTCTTTGACGGTTGATGAAAACCTCGCATCGCCAGTCAACGGCTCCGAAATGCAGCAGGATTTTATTGCCGCGATAACTGCGGGGGAGATCGAACGAGCGCGAGTAAACGATGGCATCTTCAGGCTGGGTGATTTCGCGGATGCCGGAAAGATATGATTCAGGAGGAAACGGAACCAAAATCTTCCTTGTTTGCGATCCGTTTTTTTCAAATCTCCATTTGCCGTTCAGGTTCAGCCACTCAGCGCGCACCATCTGTGGGCGCGGATACTCGCCGTGCGGATGCTCCTGATTAACTTTTTTCGACCACCGCGTGAGCAGCGGCGAGCTCTGTTCAGCGGGCGCAACCGCGAGCAGTGCCATACAACTGATTCCCAACCACAACCACATACCGCTTGAGATTCGCCGTTCTTAGATAAACTCCTTCGTTCCATGCCGGAACTGCCGGATGTCGAAATCTATGTTGCGGCGTTGCGCGAGCGCATTGCGGGTGCTCGGCTTGGCAGCGCGGTCATTCGTTCGCCTTTCACTTTGCGCACCGTTGTGCCGCCCCTTTCGAAGTTTGTCGGATTGAAGGTTGAAACTGTGCACCGGATGGGAAAGCGGATCGTGATCGGCTTCGAACATGAACTGTTCATGGTGATTCACCTGATGATTGCGGGCAGGCTGCTTTGGGAGCAGGACGCCTCAGGGAAGGTGCTCCTTGCGGCTTTCGAATTCGATGGGCACAAGCTGACGCTGACCGAAGCCGCGCCAAAAAAGCGCGCCTCGATTCATCTGGTGGAAGGCCGTAAAAACCTCGATGCTCTCGATTCCGGCGGCCTCGATATCCTACACTCCAGCAAGAAGCAGTTCGAAGATGCGATCAGAAAAGAAAACCGGACGCTCAAGCGCGCTCTCACAAGCCCTCAGCTGTTCAGCGGAATCGGCAATGCGTATTCCGACGAGATTCTGCACGCCGCGCGGCTGTCTCCGGTGCGGCTGACCCGATCCCTTTCGCCGAAGGAGGTCTCGGCGCTGCAAAGAGCCGCGGTCCGCACTTTGAAAAACGCGATAGCCACGCTGCGGGCAAAGTTCGGGGGCCGTTTTCCGGGCCGCGGCGACATCACGGCCTTTCGCGAAGAGCATGCCGTTCACGGAAAATTCGGCCGACCTTGTCCCGTTTGCGGCGCGCCGATTCAGCGAATCCGGTACGCAGAAAATGAGACAAACTACTGCGCCAAGTGCCAAAATGAGGGCCGGCTGTTGGCCGATCGCGCTTTATCTCGACTTTTGAAATCCGATTGGCCCAGAACATTAGAAGAGATGACCAGCGAGCAGCCGAAGGAGGGTTGAATGCGTTTGAAACCGTTGATGATGTTGTGCATTTTGGCGTTGGGTTCGCTTGCCCATGCGCAGGGCGATCCCGCCGTCATCGAAAAGATTTTGGATGAAGGAAAATCTCGAAACCAGGTGATGCGTCATCTGGAAGACCTCACCATTCAAATCGGTTCGCGCCTTACCGGTTCGTCCCGCCTGCAGCAAGCGTGCGATTGGGCGCTCGCAAAATTTCAATCATTCGGTTTGCAAAACTGCCATCTGGAGCAGTGGGGCGAAATTCCCGTAGGCTTTTTGCGAGGAAAACGCCAGCTTGGCAGAATGATCTCTCCAACCGAACGAATCCTTGAATTCACGACGCGATCGTGGACGGCCGGAACCAACGGCTTGGTGCGGGGCCAAGCGGTGCTCGCGCCCGATTCGGTTGAACAGATCGCTGCGCACAAAAACGATTTCCGCAAAAAATGGGTTGTGATGAAAATCGTGCCGCAGGGACAGCAGCCGATGACGCAGGAACAACGAACCGCATTCCGAACAGCGCTTCGCGACGCGGGCGCGCTCGGCACCATCTCCGGATCGAGAAACGAACTGGTCATTACCAGCGGATCGTTTCAAAACCTTTCGTGGGACAAACTCCCCAAAGACGTTGACATCACGGTTCGAGCAAGCGATTATGCGGCGATCGTTGACAGCGTCAATGCGGGCAAAAAAACCGAACTGGAATTCGATATGGACAACAGATTCGAAAAAGGCCCGGTGAAAGTGTATAACGTGGTGGCCGAAATCCCCGGCACAGAAAAACCCGATGAGGTGGTGATCGTCAGCGGGCATTTGGACAGCTGGGACGGCCCCGGCTCTCAAGGTGCGCTGGACAACGGCACCGGCACCTGCACCGCGATGGAAGCCGCGCGAATTCTGATGGCGGCCGGCGCCAAGCCGAAGCGCACGATTCGGTTTATTTTGTGGACGGGCGAAGAACAAGGCCTGCTCGGCTCGCGCGCTTATGTGCAAGCACACAAAGACGAACTTCCAAAAATCTCGGCCGTGCTGGTGGATGACGGTGGAACCAACTACAGCGGAGGTTTGGTCTGCATCGCCTCGATGGAGCCGATGCTCAAAGCGGCGACCGACGTTTTGAACACGGCGTTTCCTGACATGCCTGTGAAAGTAACGGTGCAGGAAAGGATGCCTCGCGGCGGCGGCAGCGATCACGCTTCGTTCAATCAAGCGGGAGTGCCAGGGTTTTTTTGGACGGAAACCGGCGTATCCAACTACCCGTATGTGCACCACACTCAGCATGACCGTTTGGAAGCCGCCATTGAAAAGTATCTTGTGCAGTCGAGCGTTGCGCACGCCGTTACCGCGTTCAATCTGGCTTGTGCCGACACGCTTCTGCCGCGGCAGCCTTCCGGCGGGTGATCAATCGGGAAACAGTCCGCGGAACACCGGCGAATAAGTAGGAAACACCTGGTCGAGGTTCGGATTGTGCAGCCGCTTCTGAATGATCTCGCCTTCGCAAGAATATGCTGTCGGCCTGAAAACTCAGTCTATTAGTTACCAGGTTTTGCGTTTTCGCTTTAGGATAAGATCAAATCATGCCTCCTGCAAGTTCGAACATGGTGCCGCTCGGGGTTCCCGCGCCCGACTTCAACCTGCCCAATATTGATGGCAGCATGGTGAGCCTCTCCGACTTCGCCTCCTCGCCCGTGCTGCTTGTGACGTTTGTGTGCAACCACTGCCCGTTCGTGGTGCATGTCAAAGACGAGCTTCGAAAACTGTACGATGACTACCATGCCAAAGGAGTCGCAATCGTTGCGATCAACCCGAACGATGTGGATGCGTACCCAGAAGATTCACCCGAAAACATGCGGCAGAAAGCGCGCGATTGGGGATGGAAGTTCCCGTATCTGTTCGATGAGAGCCAGCAAGTTGCTAAGGCGTACAAGGCCGCCTGCACGCCCGACACGTTCATTTATGATGCGCAGCGCAAACTGGCGTATCGGGGCCAACTCGATGAAAGCCGTCCCACCAACGGCGTTCCGGTAACGGGCAAAGACGTTCGCCGAGCCCTGGACGCGCTGCTTGCAGGAGAAAAGCCCGACGAAAATCAACAGCCGAGCATGGGCTGCAGCATCAAATGGAAACCGTAAACGGCTAAGTGCGATAGATCACGTCAATCACCACGTCGCGAATCTCCTGCTTGGTTCGCAAAATGGTGCCGATTTTTTCCATCTCGGTTTTCAGGTCAATCTGATGCCCGCGTGTCGCCTTGACCTGTCCTCGAAAGTACACGATCCCGTGCATCACATAAATCTGCATCAGCGAGGTGTCAATCGGTTTGCGCGCGAGCTCTTTTCGAACGAGTCTCAATGTGGCGAAATCTTCGGGGCGGGGCATAACGGCTGCTCCTTATCGTTTTCGTTTGGTTTGACCAAACCGCTCGTCCACCGGGGCCTCTCCGTCATCGCCTCCTTTGCGGCGCAGAATGACATCAGGCTCGGGCTCGTGCGCTTTTTGCGTGTGCAGAAGAGTTGCGGAAGGGCCTTTGCGTTTCAAAACCCGCCGTTCCAGAAGAGCCAAAATCGGCGACGCGTTGAAAATGGACGAGTAGGTTCCCGACACGATTCCTACCAGCATCGCCAAGGTGAAGTGCCGAAGATCGGGCGTGGCGCTGAATGCAACCAGAATCGCGAGCGTTACGATGACCGTGGCGCTTGTGTTGATCGAGCGCGCGAAACTTTGGGTGATGGAACGGTCCACCAAATGGTCGAAATCCTCTCCCGTTAAAGGTCTGCGCAGGTTTTCACGAATCCTATCAAAAATCACAATGGTGTCGTGCACCGAAAAGCCGATCACGGTGAGCATGGCGGTAATCGTCAGCTGGCTGATCTCCCAATTCACAAAATAGCCCATGATCGCGGCAAGGCCAAGCACAACCAACACGTCGTGCAGCAGAGCGACAATCGCACTGAATCCGAACCTTAGGCCCGCAATCCAGCCGCTCATCGCAAACCGAATCGTGAGCCACAAAACGATCAGCACCGATGAAAAGATCACGCCCCAAATCGCGCCCAGCCAAGTCTCTTTGCGAACCGTTTCGCTTGCGTGTTCAAATCCAAGAATGCTTTTGACCGTGCGCGACGCCGCTCCGGTGCCGATCTGCTTTTCAACAATCGAAGAATCCGCCCCGACTGCCGATGCGATCATCACTTGCGCCTTAAGTTTGTCTTCGGTGTTGGACGAATCCACCAACGCAGCCAAATCGGGGTTGATCGGCTTGAGCGGGAGCGTGATTGATGCTTCGTATCCGTTCGGCCCGGCAGTGATTTTGGTGTTAGGGCTGTGCAGCCCTTTAGCCTCGAGCATATCGTTCAACGCTTTCGAGGAAGTTGGAGCGCCGGGAGGCAGCGCAACCAACGCCTCGACGCCGCCCAAGAACTCAACGTTGTATTTCAGTCCGCCCAACCCCATAAAGATCACTCCGGGAACGATCAACGCCAGCGACAGCGCGAAGTAGATCTTCATGTTCTTCATGATCTGCAGCGGACGATCGTTCGCCTCGGCTTCCAGCCGTTCGCCGAACCAGCCGCGGCCCGCGCCGAACATCATCGGGTTTTGAGCGATCCCCCAGCCCTGCGTAAGTTTCAAAAGCGAACGGGTGATCGTGATCGCAGTAAAAAGGCTGATCAGCACGCCGGTCATCAGCGTAACCGCAAAACCTTTTACCGGCCCGGTGCCTACGTTCGCAAGCACCACACAGGTGATGATCGTGCACACGTTCGAATCCAAAATCGCTGGGAACGCGCGCTTGAACCCCAGGTCAATCGAGGTAAGCAGCGACCGGCCGTGGCGCAGCTCCTCTTTCATCCGTTCGAAGATCAAAATGTTCGCATCCACGGCCATGCCGATCGAAAGAATAAAACCGGCAATCGCCGCAAGCGAAAACGTTACGCCGATCCAGTTGAAAATCGAATAACAAAACAGCGTGTAACAACACAGCGCCAAAAACGCAAGCAAACCGGGGAACAGATAGTAAACGATCAAAAACAGCGACACAATCGCAAATGAAGAGAAGCCTGCGATCAGAATCTGGTGCAGAGCCGTCTGCCCAACGCTCGGTTCAAGCGTCTTGACATCTTCTTCAACCAAGTCGGTCTTCAAAGCGCCAGATCTCAGCAGGTCCACGATCGTCTGCGCTTCCGACAAGCTGAAATGCCCTTCGATCGTCGAGCCGCCGTCTTGAAACGTGTTTCCGTCTTTTACATAAGCAAAACTAATCACGCGGCCTTCCAGCATGATCGCCAAGTTCTGCTTCTTGTTCAGAACTGCCTCGCTGATCGCCCACCGGTGAATCACGCGCGTGCCCTCTGGGTTGAACTGAATCACGATGTTGGCGTTTCCCGTCCCCAGCGAAGCCACTTCAGCAGATTGCAGTGTATCGCCCGTGGTCAAGAGTCTCCATCCCGAAACCATCCGCTTCCACTCGTCGCTTCCCGGCTCGATCGGGGGTTCATCCGGAGCGGCTATCGCTTTGCGAAACACCGACCGATATCCCTCGGGCCGAGAAGGGTCTTCGCTCTCGACATATGGCTTCGCTTCGTTATAAGGGTTGCCCACGTTGCGGGCCCACCAAAACTCCAATCGGGCGGTTCGGCTCATCACGCGGCGAGCCTCGTCAACGTTCGTGAACCCCGGAAGTTCCACCACGAACCGGTCGTCGCCTTTCAAGTAAACGTTTGCTTCCACCACGCCCAGGTTCCGAGCCGCCCTGTCCTCAAGCGTTTTCAACGTTTGGGGCACGTATTTTGTGGGCCAATCGGCACGCTCCTGCGGAGTGAGCTGGTCGAGATTCGCCTTGAACGTAAACCGGATGCCTCCTGCGACATCCAAGCCGTATTTCGGCTTCTTCTGGAGCTCCTTCAAGCCCGGCACCCGGCTGAAAATCGGCGTTGCGATCGCAAGCGAGATCGCCACCAGCGCGAGAATGAGTACTAAAAACCAAAGACCTCTGTTTCGCAAATTCGGCCCACCAAAAACGCTCATCGGAGCGGGAAGTGAAGGATCACTCGTTCCGAACGGCTCGGAACGGGCGGATTATACACTCCGAGCCCCCGCCTCACCTTCGGCATCCGTCAAAATCTCGGTGTGAAGCCAACGCTTGCCGACCTTCTGAATGAGTTCTTAGGCCAGATGGCCCCCGGAAGGTCGGGCCACACCGTCCGCGCCTATCGAAGCGACCTCACCCAGCTTCTGAAATCGCTTTCAGGGCCCCGCGCCAACAGCCTCACCACAACCGCCATCCGCGACTGGCTCAGACGCCGATCCCTGACCCCCGTAACCCGCGCCCGAAAACTTTCGGCGGTCAAGTCGTTTTGCAAGTACCTCAGACAGGCAGGACATATCGAGCACGACCCCACGCACCCTCTGGAAGCCCCGATCAGGCGAAAACCCCTTCCCAACGACCTCACTCCCGAACAGGCGGCAAGCCTGGTGGAAGCCGCGGTCGGAACCACGCCGCTCCGCGACCGGGCGATGCTCGAACTCCTGTACGGAGCCGGCATCCGGGCTTCGGAGCTCATCGGAATCAATATCGGCGACCTCGATCTGCAGGAACGCCGATTGAAGGTGATGGGAAAAGGCAGCAAACAAAGGTTCGTGGCGATCGGAGAGCCCGCGGCAGAGGCCGTGGCCGAATACCTTTCACGCGAGCGCCCCACAACCGAATCCCGCGCGCTGTTTGTGAACAGTTCAGGCGAACGGCTCTCGACCCGCACCTTGCAAAGGGTCGTGGCTCGAAGGCGGGCTCTGGCAGGGCTCAGCAGCACGGTTACTCCTCACTCGCTAAGGCACTCGTTCGCCACTCACATGCTCAGCGGAGGGGCCGACCTGAAGACCGTTCAGCAGCTGCTGGGTCACGAAAACCTCGCAACCACGCAGATCTATACGCATGTTTCGGTGGAGCGTCTGCGCGAAGTGGTGGCCAAAAGCCACCCCCGCGGAGGAAAGCGAACCTGAGCCCTATCGCGCCCTGATCAGCACCTGCTGCCGAGACGTTCCCGGATACAGAACAAGCTGATCTCCCCTAAGCGAATACGGAATCAGGAACCGGCCGGAAACGGGCTCTCTTGATGCGGTGGTGCCTTCGCTCACGTTGAACAGCCGGACGGATTTCTCCGTGGCTTCGTACTCTCCGACAGTCAGATACGATCCGTGCGGGTTGGCAAACCTTCGAACGAAACGATGATCGCGATCGAATTCGATCATGAACAGCGTGTCCTGCCGCTCGATGCTCACCCAGCGTCCGGTCAGGTCCACGGTCTTCGGTGTGGTCTTCGCGCATCCGGCGATCCAAACCGCCGCCGCAATCAGCGATATCCGGTACAACATCGCTCGTGCCAAAAAACCAGTGGAACGATCAACAGGCAAATGCAATTTCGGGTCTCGAACTGTTAGCATACCGTTCGCGCCTGCTTGCTTCCGACCGGAGTGTGATCAACGTTTTTGGGGGCAACACCAGCAGCAAACTGCGCGAACACGATCACCTGAACCGCCAAGTCACGGTTCTTTGGGTGAAGGGCAGCGGTTCGGACATGGCCGATTGCACCGGCGCCGATTTTGCCGGGCTGAGGCTGGATGAAATCCTTCCGCTGATGCGCAGAGACGAGATGACCGACGAGCAGATGGTCGCGTACCTTGCAAGATGCAGTTTCGAACCCGGCAGGCCCCGGCAGTCCATCGAAACTCTGCTCCACGCCTTTCTGCCGTTTCCCGAAGTGGATCACACCCATCCCGACGCGGTGATCGCGTTGGCTTGCACCCGCCGCGGAAGAGATGCCGCAAATGAGGTGTTTGGCGAAAGAATGTCTTGGGTTGATTACATCCGGCCCGGATTTTTGCTTTCAAAGCGAATCGCCGAAGCGGTTGCGCAAAACCCCCGCGCGGAGTGCGTGGTGATGGGAAAACACGGCTTAGTCACTTGGGGCACGAGCGCAAAAGAGTCGTATGACAACACCATTCGGATTATTTCGGAAGCCGAAGCCGCAATTAAAGAAGCAGACAAACGCGTTTGGACAGGCGCATCGAATCCGGTGAACAAAAACAGTTATGTGTGGCTTCCTGTGCTGCGCGGCGCGATCTCAAAAAATCGTCATCACGTTTTGGCAGTTGACCAATCTGAACGGATTGTCAGCATGGCAAACACTCCGAGCGCCAAAACGCTTTCGCAGATCGGTGCGGCATGCCCCGACCATCTTGTGCACGTGAAACGCAATCCGTTGTATTTGGAATCAACCGAAAATGACGAAGCCATCCGCAACGCCGTAGACGAATATCGGGCAGCGTATGAATCGTATTTCGAAGCGCACCGCGCGGAAGGCGATAAGATGTTCGATTCGGCGCCCCGCTGCTGCTTGATTCCGGGATTCGGTCTGGCTGCGGCGGGCCGCGACGAAAGGCTTGCCGACGTTCCGCGCCAGCTGTATCATCGCGCGGTCGAGGTGATCGAAGGAGCCGAAGTTTTGGGCGGCTACGAGAGCCTGACTCCCGCCGAAGCGTTTGGAATCGAATACTGGCCGCTGGAACTTTACAAACTCAGCCAAAGGCCGCCCGAAAAAGAGCTGGCAGGGCGCATTGCCGTCGTAACCGGAGGCGGCAGCGGGATCGGTTTGGCGAGTGCCAAAAGATTGGCCGAGGAAGGCGCGCACGTGTGCATTGCCGACATCGTTTTGGAAAACGCGCAGCGCGCTGCGGATGAAATCGGCACGCGCGCATTTGCGGTGAAGGCCGATGTGACGAACGAAACCGAAGTGGTTGATGTTTTCAAAGCGTGCGTCAACCGATGGGGAGGGCTCGACATTCTGGTTTGCAGCGCAGGGATCGCGAGTTCGGCAGCGATCGAAGACACCGAACTTGCGGAATGGGAACGGAACTTTGCGGTTTTGGGGCGGGGTTATTTTCTTGCATCGCGCGAAGCGTTTCGCATCTGGAAGCGGCAGAACATCGGCGGGTCGCTGGTGTTCGTTACCAGCAAAAACGCCGTTGCGGCGGGCAAAAACGCCGGCGCCTATTCGGCGGCCAAAGCCGCAGAGCAGCATCTTGCAAGGTGCCTTGCAGAAGAGGGAGGCGCACACGGAATTCGCGTGAACTGCGTGATGCCTGATGCAGTGCTGCAAGGCTCTTCGATTTGGGGGAGCGCGTGGCGAAAACAGCGCGCCGAAGCGTACGGAATTCAACCCGAAGAGTTGGAAGAGTTCTATCGCAAGCGCACGACGCTCAAGCGCAACGTTTATCCAAAGGACATCGCCGAAGCGGTGCTTTTCTTTGCCTCGGACCGCTCTTCAAAAACCACTGGAGCGGCGCTGACCGTGGATGCGGGAGTATCAAGCGCGTATCTTCGGTAGAATGTCAGGCAGTTTATGAGCATAAAGTCGCGACAAAAACCCTCAGCAATTCATGCGGGCAAAAACGGAGCCCGAAAGCGCAAGCCGGTGGCGCGTGCGCTCGGTCTTACCCACGAAGATATCGCCCGCTATCATCGCGAGATGCAGCAGGAACCGAGGTTTTTGCTTGCGCGCAATGCGGTTGCCAACAGTTCGGTTCATTCGGTGGCAAAATCGCGGCCGGTGGTCGCCGGTGCGCGCCACACGTTTTCGCATCATCTGAATGTTGGGGCCGCAACAAGCCAAAACATGAGCGGAAGGTGCTGGCTGTTTGCAGGCCTCAATGTGATGCGCGTGGCTGCGATCAAGAGCATGAACCTGGACGAGAAGTTCGAACTTTCGCAGTCGTATCTGATGTTTTGGGACAAGCTGGAAAAGGCGAACTATTTTCTGCACAACATTCTTTGCACGCTGGATGAACCCGTTGGCAGCCGATTGCTCGATTGGCTTTTGACCAGTCCGATTCAGGATGGCGGGCAGTGGGATATGTTCGTAAATCTCATCAACAAATACGGTGTGGTTCCAAAATCGGTGATGCCCGAAACCGACAGCAGCAGCAACACTGCATTGATGAACGGCATCATTACTGCCAAACTCCGCGAATTCGCATGCAAACTGCGCGATGCGAGCCGATCGTCCACGCCCGCCGAACTCGAACAGATGAAGGATGAGTTCATGTCGGTGATTTATCGCATGCTGTGCATTCATTTGGGAGAGCCTCCGACTCATTTCGAATGGCAGTGGCGCGACAAAAAACAGAAATTTCACCGTGATGGAAACGTAACACCGAAGCAGTTTTACAAAAACCATGTGGGAATTGATCTCGACGATTACGTTTGTCTGATCAACTGCCCTCAAAAGACAAAGAGATACAACACGCTGTATACGGTGGAGTTTTTGGGCAACATGGTCGGCGGACATCCAATACGATATCTGAACGTTGAGATGGATGTGATGAAAGCCGCTGCCGTGAAGCAGATCGTTGCCGGAGAATCGGTCTGGTTTGGCTGCGATGTGGGCAAAATGCTGGATCGAGACCTGGGCATTTTGGATATGAATGTTTACGATTACGAACTTGTTTACGGAACCAAGCCCGAACTCGACAAGGCGCAGCGGTTGGATTATGGACAAAGCTGCATGACCCACGCCATGGTGTTTTCGGGAGTAGATTTGGACGCATCGGGCAAGCCGAGGAAATGGAGGGTGGAAAACAGCTGGGGCGAAAAAATCGGGGATAAAGGGTTTTTGATTATGACCGACAGGTGGTTCGACGAATATATGTACGAAGTGGTTGTGCAGAAAAAGTATGTCTCACAAAAGATCCTTGCCGTTTTGAAAACCGCCCCGGTGAAACTGCACCCTTGGGATCCGATGGGCACTTTGGCGCGCTCAGGATGATCGTAACGCAGCGCGAACAGTTCGACCATTTGGCACAAAACGGCGCGCGCGTTCCAGTTTATGCCGAGATTCTCGCCGATTTGGAAACCCCAGTCACCGCGTATTGGAAGCTTGCACACGAATCGAACTGGTCGTTTCTTTTGGAATCGGTGACGGGCGGCGAACACCTTGCACGATACAGTTTCATCGGCGCAGATCCCGATTGCATCATCCGTGCAGCGGGCCAAAAGGTGGAAGTTGTTTCGCCGGACAATAAACAAAGCGAAGCCCGAACCCTCACAAATGACGAGAGCGTTCTTGATGTTTTGGCATCGCATCTTCTCGAAAAGCCTTACGCGCACAACCCGAAACTGCCCAAGTTCATCGGCGGCGCCGTTGGGTTTGCATCTTATGATCTTGTGCGCCATTTCGAACGTCTGCCAGACAAGAACCCCGACGATCTGCGCTGCGACGATCTCTGCTTCATGCTTTGCCCAACGGTCGTGGCATTCGATCATGCTCAAAATCGGATTTTGGTGATCTCAAATGCGTTGCAAGGGGAATACGACTTGGCCGTCCGCCGCATTCAAGAAGTCGTAGAAAAACTTCGAAGACCGCTGCCCGATCTGCCTTCCAAGCCGTCCGATCAGGTTCCTGCGTTCGAATCGAACATGACCAAACAACAGTATGAAGATGCGGTTCGTGAAGCGGTCAACCGAATCGCAATGGGCGAAGGCGTGCAGTTTGTTCTCAGCCAGCGGTTTTCTTCGCGAAGCGGCGCGCCGCCCATATCCATCTATCGAGCGTTGCGATCCATCAACCCGTCGCCTTACATGTATCTGCTGAATTTGAACGCAACGCAGATTGTGGGAGCGTCGCCCGAAATCTTGGTTTCCTATGAACGCGGCATCGCGCGAGTGCGGCCCATCGCCGGGACAAGACGGCGGGGCAGTTCGGATGCCGACGATCAGCGTTTGGCATGCGAACTGCTCAGCGATGAAAAAGAACGCGCCGAACACATCATGCTCGTGGATTTGGGGCGGAACGATTTGGGCAGAATCGCGAAGCCGGGAGGCGTCCGCCTCAACGAATTCATGACGATAGAAAAATACTCGCACGTGATGCACATTGTGAGCGATGTTTCAGGGGAAGTTCGCGAGGATGCGAACTGCTTCGATGTGTTCAAGGCGTGCTTTCCAGCAGGAACGGTTTCTGGAGCCCCAAAAGTGCGGGCGATGGAGATCATAGACGAACTCGAAACCTCTCGGCGCGGGCTGTATGCGGGCGCTGTGGGCTACTTCGGATTCGATGGCGAAATGGATATGGCGATCGCCATCAGAACCATTCTGATCAAGAACGGCATTGCCTACATCCAGGCCGGCGCTGGAATCGTATATGATTCGGTGCCCGAAAACGAGTGGCAGGAGTGCCGCAACAAAGCCGAAGGAGTCTTCTTGGCTGTGGAAATGGCCCACAAAGGGTTTTCATGAGTTATCTTGTTATTGACAATTACGATTCGTTCACTTATAACATCGTGCAATACATGCAGGAACTTGGAGCCGATGTGATCGTCAAGAGAAACGATGAAGTGAACGCGGAGTTCATCCGCCGGATGCAGCCGGAAGGCATCGTTCTGAGCCCCGGACCAGGGACTCCTGACAAAGCCGGCCAGATCGAGTCGCTCATCTTGGAATTTGCGGGCGAACTGCCGATTTTTGGGGTGTGCCTGGGAATGCAGGCGATCGGCGAAGCGTTCGGCGGCAAAATCACTCGAGCCAAAAAGATCATGCACGGAAAAGCCAGCAAAATCCATCATTCAGGCGAGGGTGCGTTCCGCTCGCTGCCCAATGAATTCGAGGCGATTCGGTATCACAGCCTTGTCATCGAACAGGCCAGCCTGCCCGACTGCCTGCAAGTAACCGCAACAAGCGACGACGGCGAAATCATGGGCGTTCGGCACAAAACGCACAATGTTGAGGGCGTGCAGTTCCACCCCGAAAGCGCGCTCAGCGAGCACGGTAAAATGCTCCTCAAAAACTGGCTGGCTTCTACCAACCCACGCTTCGGCGAAACCTCAAAGGAACGTCCATGATCGCGCCGATCTCCTTCTTGATTCTTTCGATTCAAACCGACAAAACCGCCATTGAATGGAAGCCGGTCAAAGGCGCCGTCGTGAAGCAGAAAATGGTGCTCCAGGCTAACCTTCAATCGGGCGGAGATTTCGCAACGCTTACTGTAACCAGCACAAACGAGCGAAAATGTGTGGATGTAAAGTCAAACGGAAACGTGACCGTCGAAGTCCGGCAGATGGATCTGATCGTTGCGGTGGGTGGACAGAATATCAATCAGCCGCCTCCGCAGGGCGTCTTGAGCATCGAATACACAAAGTTCGGCGAAGCGGTGGGGCTGTCGGGATCGGTGCTGCCCACACCCAACGAGCTGGAACTCGCCGCCGCAATGCGAACCCTGTACCCGCAAACTCCCGTTGCCAAGGGTGAAACGTGGAAAGTTTCAAGGCCTGCCAACGCCGAATGGGGCACATCAGGCTGGGAATCCACATTCAAATTCGAGGGGAGTGAAACCGTCGAGGGTCGAAAGGCGTACAAGATAACGCTGGTTCACCGTCAGACCGCGGGTTCTTCGGGCGTCAGTTCCACGGGGACGGTTTGGCTGGATCAGCAAGACGGCATAGAACTCAAAGCCGAATACCGTTTGAAAAACGTGGACTTCGGCCAAGGTTTGAAGGCTGCCGACGCCACAGTCAGGCTGACCCGTCTACAATAGCACTCAGGAAAACCATATGAAAGCAAAAACCGTTCTCGCCGTCGTTTGCCTCGCGTCCCTCGCTTTGGCAACCCAATCCACACCCAAACTTGCCTGGAACCCGAAAGTGGGCGCCACGCTCGAATACGCCATCCAGGCAGATTCGAAGGATTCCACCGGAATGACCGTCAATTTCAAGGCCGACCAGGTGGTGAAGTGCACCAAAGTCGAAGGAGGCAAAATCACCCAAGAAACACGAATGAAAAACATCAAGATCGTGGTGAACGGTCAAGACTTGGGCGATCTTGGAGACAACGGCGACCAGGCCGTAACCACCGTGTTCGCGAGCAACGGCGAACTGCTCGAAGCGGGTGATGACGGCAACCCCCGCCTTATCCAAACCTTGGTGTTTTTGTATCCCACCGAAGAAGCCAAGCTGGGCCTCACCTGGACCCGAGAGTTCAAAGGCAAAGATGCCGTGCCCGCAAGCAAAACCACCTTCACCTACGCCGGCCTTGAGGACGTGTCGGGAACCAAATGCCACAAAGTGAAAGTTGAGTTCAAAGAGCTGTCGGGAGACGCACCGATGTCGGTCAAATGCACCGCATGGCTCGCAACCGATACCGGCGACATGGTTAAGTGGAACGGTGAGTACAAAAACGTGGTATGGCAGGAAGGGATGCCCCCCGCCGACGCCACAATGAAAGTGGAACGCAAGAAGTCGGCTTAGACACTCTCTGCCCCTCAACTTCCTTCGGCTGGCGCGTGCGAACCACGGGCCAGCCGTTTTCCTTTTGGAACCGAATGAATCCAAAAAGCGTTCGTTTATGGTGTACAATAGACGCAAGCAACTTGAGTCTATTAGGCTAAAGAAATGAGATTTGACCGGTTTACATTAAAGGCGCAGGATGCGATCCAGGCGGCACAGTCCGAGGCCGAGCGGCATCATCACACGAACATCGAGCCCGAGCATCTGCTGAAGGCGCTTCTGGTGCAGGAGGATGGGGTTACGGGGCCGTTGGTCGAAAAGGCTGGGGCTTCGCCGATGAGTTTGCGTTCCCAAGTGGATTCGGAACTTGCTCGCATGGCGAAGGTCGAGGGCGCTTCGAGTTACGGTTCGAGCGTCAGTCCCTCGCTGAAGCGGTGTCTCGATGACGCGTTCGATGCAGCCGAGAAGATGGGGGATGAGTACGTCTCCACGGAGCACCTTCTGGTTGGAATTGCGATGGAAACCAAGAGCGCCGCGGGGAGGATTCTGCGTGCGGCCGGGCTCGATCAGAAGGTGCTGCTTCGCGCCATCGAATCGGTGCGCGGCGGCAGACGGGTAACCGATCAAAACCCGGAGGAGAAGTATCAGGCGCTCGAAAAATACGGCCGCGACCTGACGAAAGCCGCGAGGCAGGGCGGGCTCGATCCGGTGATCGGTCGCGACGAAGAGATTCGCCGCGTGATTCAAGTGCTCAGCCGAAGAACCAAGAACAACCCCGTTTTGATTGGTGAACCCGGAGTGGGAAAAACGGCGATAGTGGAAGGGCTGGCTCAAAGGATCGTGGCGGGAGACGTGCCGGAATCGCTGCGCGACAAGTCGGTGGTTGCTCTCGACATGGGCGCCTTGGTTGCCGGTGCGAAATTCCGCGGCGAATTCGAAGAGCGTTTGAAGGCAGTGTTAGAGGAGATCAAAAACTCCGACGGCGGCATCGTTTTGTTCATTGATGAGATGCACACGTTAGTGGGCGCGGGGCGTGCGGAAGGGAGCATGGACGCCGCGAACATGCTCAAGCCGATGCTGGCGCGCGGTGAACTTCGTTGTGTGGGCGCAACAACGTTGGATGAGTACCGCAAATACATCGAAAAGGATGCCGCGCTCGAAAGACGGTTTCAACCGGTATACGTGGATGAGCCGAGCACCGAAGACACGATTGCGATCCTTCGCGGCCTGAAAGAAAGGTACGAACTGCATCACGGAGTAAGAATTTCAGACAGCGCGATCGTTGCGGCCGCCGTTCTCAGCAGCCGCTACATCAGTGATCGGTTTCTTCCTGACAAGGCGATTGATCTGATTGACGAGGCCGCGAGTCGGTTGCGCATCGAAATTGACAGCGTGCCGATCGAAATAGACACGATTGACGGGCGGTTGCGCCAATTAGAAATCGAAAGACAGGCGCTGAAAAAAGAGGACGATGCCGCAAGCAAAGAGCGTCTTGAAAAGCTCGAACGCGAATTGAGCGAACTGAACGAAGAGCGTTCACGGCTTGCCGCACATTGGCAGCAGGAGAAAGAAAAAATCACCGAAATCCGCGCATTGAAAGAAAAGGTGGATCAGAAAAAAATCGCCCTTGAACAGGCAACGCGCGAATCGGATTGGGAAAAAGCCGCACAGATTCAGCATGGCGAAATTCCAAGCCTTCAAAAGCAGATCAATCAGCTGGAGGACGAGCTTTCTCGGCTGCAAGCTGCCGGAAAAATGCTCAAAGAGGTGGTGGATGAGGATGACATCGCCGAGGTGGTTTCGAAATGGACGGGCATCCCGATCAGTCGTTTGGTGGAAGGCGAAATTGCCAAACTCATTCAAATGGAAGACCGCCTTCACGAACGGGTGATCGGCCAAGACGAGGCGATCCGAGCGGTCTCCGATGCGATTCGCCGTTCGCGTTCTGGAATTTCCGACCCGAACAGGCCGATGGGTTCGTTTCTGTTTCTGGGGCCAACCGGCGTCGGCAAAACCGAACTCGCGCGTGCGCTCGCAGAGTTTTTGTTCGACGATGAGCGCAACCTCGTGCGCATTGACATGAGCGAATATCAGGAGCGGCACACGGTGGCGCGTCTGATCGGCGCACCGCCTGGCTATGTGGGCTACGAAGAGGGCGGGCAGCTGACCGAAGCCGTGCGCCGAAGACCGTACAGCGTTGTGCTGCTCGATGAAATTGAAAAGGCCCACCCTGAAGTTTTCAACGTGCTGCTGCAGTTGATTGACGATGGACGCCTGACAGATGGTCAAGGCAGAACCGTGGATTTCAAAAACACCCTTGTCATCATGACGAGCAATCTGGGTTCGTCGGAATTCGGCGAAGCCGCCTTCGGCGAAGAAGGCGTGCGCGAACGCGTGCTCGAGCACGTGCGCTCATTTTTCCGTCCAGAGTTTTTGAATCGAATTGATGAGATTGTGGTTTTCCATGCGCTCGGATCGAACGATATTCGACAGATTGTCAGCCTTCAAATCCGGCTGCTGGCAAAACGGTTGAAAGAACGAAACATTTCGATCGAGCTGAGCGAAACCGCCGAAAGCGAGCTGGCGGCCGAAGGGTTCGACCCCGCATATGGCGCAAGGCCTCTGAAACGCGTGATTCAGAACAAAGTGCTGAACCCACTGGCGAAGCAGATTCTTGAGGGTGCCGTGCGCGACGGCGATTCGGTGTTCGTTGATTTCAGCGACGGTCAGTTCCGCTTCTCACCCAAATCTCCGGTGCGCACCGAATCGTAGGTATCTTTCCTCATTATGAGGAAGTTATTGCCCGTTGGGCTTGCGCTTGCTGTCTGTTTATCACTCCCGGCTCAGCCGGCTGTGGGCATTTGGACGGGCAAGCTCGATACGGGCGCGATCTCCCTTCGCATCGTCATTCGCATTCGGCAGGAAAATGGGATGCTAAAAGCGGTTTTGGAAAGTCCCGACCAAACGACTCAAACGTTCGATGCGGATTCGGTGCGGCTCGACGGCAGCAATCTGATCATCGAATTCAAAAACCTGAACGCAAAATTCGAAGGCAGAATCGCAGCCGATGAAAAATCCATCTCAGGATCGTGGACCCAAGGGGGAGCCGCGCTGCCGCTGTTGCTCGCAAAAACCGATCGGATCGTCGGGCCGAATCGTCCACAAGAACCCAAGCCGCCTTTTCCGTATGACTCCATCGAGGTTAAGTTCGAAAACCCCGCTGCCAAGGCGGTGTTTGCCGGAACGCTCACGATTCCAAAATCGGCGGTCAAACCTCCGGTGGTGGTGATGGTGACGGGTTCCGGCGGCCAAGACCGCGATGAAACTTTGTTGGGGCATAAGCCTTTTTGGGTGATCGCCGACTATCTGTCGCGGCACGGCATTGCGGTTTTGCGATACGACGATCGGGGCGTCGCAAAATCCACGGGGGATCGAACCAAGGCAACCACATTGGATTTCACCGACGACGCGCTTTGCGCCGTTCGGTTTTTGAAATCACGAAAAGATGTGAATCCACAAAAGATCGGAATCATCGGACACAGCGAAGGCGGACTGATCTGCGCGATCGCCGCATCCAGATCGCGCGACGTTGCGTTCATCGTTTCGATGGCGGGAACGGGCGTGCCTGGAGAGGACGTGATTGTGGAACAGTCCGCGCGCATCGCCAAGGCGATGGGAGTCGAAGAAGAAAAGATCGCAAAAGACGCGGCTTTCCGAAAGAAACTGTTCGATATCCTCACCGATGAAATTCCCGATGACGAGGCGAAGACTAAGGCGATCGAACTCGCCAAATCGAACTGGGCGAGCCTTTCGGAGCCGGAACAAAAAGCGTTTGGATCGAAAGAAGGCTACGCTGCCGCTGTCGCAGGCCCCGCGGCGACGGCGTGGTTCCGGGAGTTCTTGGTGTTGGACCCTTCGGAGTTTTGGGTGAAAGTCAAAGTGCCCGCGTTGATACTAAACGGCGAAAACGACCTGCAAGTCATCGCCGATCAAAACGTCCCGGCGATTGAAAAATGCTTGAAGGAAGCGGGCAGCAAAGCGTACACTGTAAAGCGGTTTCCGGGCCTCAACCACCTTTTTCAAACTTCAAAAACGGGAGCGCCTGCCGAATATGGCGAGATTGAACAGACCATCGCCCCCGAGGTTCTTGAAACGATTGCCAACTGGATTCTGAAGATCACAAAATGAACACCGTTTCTCGGTTAGATTCGGCTTTCATCGTGATTGACGTTCAAGATGCGTTCTTGGCTCCTGTGGCGGACAAAGCGCGGATCATTTCTCGCACGAAGTTTCTGATTGAAAACGCAAAACTGCTTTCGGTTCCCATCTTGGCAACCGAACAGTACGCTTCCCGCATGGGAGTGACCACTGCCGAAGTTCTCGATGCGCTTGGCCCGGAGTGCCAGCGGTTTGATAAACTCTGTTTTTCGTGCGCGAAAAGCGATCCGTTTCGATCAGCCCTCAGCGGGTTGCGCAAGCCCCAACTGGTGCTTGGGGGAATCGAAACGCACATCTGCGTGGCTCAGACTGCGCTCGATCTGCACGAAGCAGGCTGGCAGGTGTTCGTTTGCGCGGATGCCGTCGGTGCGCGATCGCGGCTTGCGCATGAAATCGCGTTGGCGCGGCTCGCATCCGCAGGATGCATCATTACGCACACCGAATCGGTCTGCTATGAGTGGCTTTCAACCGCAGAATCCTCTGAGTTCAAGCGGGCGCTTGAAATTGTAAAGCGTTACGATGAAAGCCGCGATTGACGCAGCAATGTGATCGCCAAAAGAAAACCCTCCTTCGGCCCGCATTCCGAGATGATCGCGATGCGATGATCGTTCAGTTTTCTTGCAAGCAGCGCCAGCGCATCCTCTTCTTTTCCAGAATGGTACAAGGAGATCGCCCGCCGAAAAACGCCGCGTTTGTCGGCGGCAGCGAATTCCAAAAACAGTTCATCGCGCGAAACCGGGTCGAACAGCAGAAAGCGGTAGAACTCGCGTTCGACGTTCAGAAGCCGAGCTGCGGCGAGCAGGCAGCGCCGTCTGGCTACGCTCGAATCCATCTGTCTTGCAACGCACAGCAAGGTTTGCAGATCGTGTTCGTTTCCTACCGATCCAAGCGCGTACGCCAGTTCCGCCGATGATTCGTCCGGTTTTTCTTTCAGCAGCGTCCTGAGAGAGTCGGCGGCGCTTGCGAGTTTCAGTTCGGCGCAAGCCTCGGCAGCGGCGATGCGTACCGATGGGTATGCGTCGTGCAGCGCCCAGGAGATGACCGGCTCGCACACCGGATCACCCACGAGCCTCAGAGCCTGAATCGCTGCGCGCCGAAGTTCGGCATCTTCGGTGTTCGAGGCGGCCTCCATCAGCGGCCCCAGCGCTTTTCGAGATCGCAGCTTGCCCAACGCCCGTGCGCTTGAACGTCTCAGTGCCGACGAAGGGTTTTGAAGCAGGGAAACAAGCGCCGGCACGGCTGATTCGTCGTCGAGCGCGGCGAGGGCTTCAATCATCTCTTCATCCACGGCGTGCGGATTTTTCTGGATGAGATTCGTGAGCGCCGCAACCGCTTCTTCGCCGCCGAACTTTGACAAAGCCATAGCGGCTTCTCGGCGCACGATCGGAGACGGATCGTTGAGCAGCTGCGCGACTTCGGTTTCGGCGAAAGTCATTTTGGATTCACCTAACGTTCTAACGGCCCGCTGTTTTTCTTGAGCGCTTGCGGCTTTTTGCAAGTTTTTCATGGCAAGAACTCCGCGCGGCCTCACACCTGCCACTTGGCGCAAAAACCCTCGAATGCTCGATGAACTGGGATCAACGATTCCGATAAGAAACAACACGGCGACCAATCGGATCGCGGCGTTTGCGGCAAACAGCGCAACATAAAACGTGCGGCTGGGGGATTCTCCCGAAACCGCATTCAGCCAATAGCCGGCCGCCAAAGGTGCAATGCCCGATACGACCGCCGAAACGGCTTGTGTCAGGCCGAGCGCCTGCGCGCGGTGCTCAGGTTTCGTAACGGCAAGGGTGAAGTTAAACTGGCCTGCGTTGACTCCCGTCCATGCGACTCCTGCGCAGATGTGACCAAGCACAAGAATCGAGATGTTCCAAACATCCTTGCCTGGATAGGTGAGCGCCCAACATGCCGGCCCGCCAAAAATCAAAACTCCCGCGATGAAAAGTATCGGTTTGTTGCCGTATTTTTCGCCTAAATATCGCCAGAGCCGCGCCGACGCGACGCTCGCAATCGCCATGCATGCCGCAAGCAGCTGCAGCGTGAGCAGGTTAAGGTTCAAAACTTCCCTTGCATAAGGAAAGAAGAACGGCGCGGCCACAGTCTGGCCTACAGTAAAAACGGCAAGAAAGATCAGGAGTCTTTTCAGCGGCTTGTGTTCGAGCGCAACCAGCAGCGACTTGGGCTGATGAGATTCGGCAGGTTCGGGGTCGCGCACGGTGTCGGGCATGCGCATAAAGAAATAAAAACTCACAAACCCAAGAAGCACTCCGGCCGAGAACGTGATGCACAAACCGAGATCGGTTTGGCCGCGCGCGCGCATGAAGTCCATGAACCGGCTGGCAGGAAATCCGACGACCGCCGCAAAAGCGACCGCATAAGCCGCGCGGCGCGAAAAGTACCACGCGCGGTGACTCACCGGCACCAGTTTCGTGAGCCATTCGTTGTAGGTGGGTTGAATCATGAAAATCGAGATCGCCTGCAGTGCGACGCAACTCAGAAAGATTTCGAGACGCGGCCAATGGGCTGGCATCAGGGGCAGAAACGCGATCGGAATCCACCAAAACCGCCAAAAGAACCCTCCGACACCCACATACTTTTTGTATCGTGGAAACCTTTGGCCCAGAATGCTTCCCGGAATTTGAAGCACGCCCAACAGGGCCGAAAGCGCGAAAATAAACGCCCGAAGGCGCGAATCGGGAGTCAGCCGGATGATGAATTCGCTGTAGAAATTGCCGGCAACCAGCGCGCCGAACATCGTGGCGAACGCCAGATCGAAATTCGCGATTCTGAGCGCGCGAAGGTTTTCGAGTCTATCTCCGGCCGGCACTTTGCGCTGCTTAAGGCTACCGCCCTCTGCCGAATCAAAACTGATCGGTAAGAAACATCTGCGGCAAAAACCCGAGGCTGCGAGCCATCAAGGTCATCGTCACCTGTTCGTTTTCAACCGGTATCTGAAGGTGTTCTGCCATAGATCGAAGCCCGAGCCATTCGACCGGAGTTTGGGCAGGTACGGGTTGAAACTCAGGAAGCAGTTCCCGCACTCGTTCTTTTTCCAGCACGGCGTAGCCGCCTCTAATTCCGATGGGAGATTTCATCGTGAATCCCCAATATTCCCACCTTTTGGCATCGCGGGCCAAGCGCCGCGGGTCTTTGGAGGCCCACTGTTGGTACTGTTCCCGCACGAACGGCTCGGCAGCCGGTTCGGCGGTGCGCTCCGGCGTGGTGGGCAGCGGGCAGGAGATGACTTCATCCACTGATTGAAACCCGATGCGGCGATAAAGCCGCTCATCGGTGGCGAACAGCAGCGCTGGCGTGGGCTTGGGCGCCGCGGCGTTAATTAACGATTCGGCGAGTCCTCTTCGTCGAAAATCCGGCAGTGTCGCCACGCCTGCGATGCCGATGCCGTCGAGTTCGCCGAATCGAATCGGCACGGTGGTGAGACATGCCGCCATGCGTCCGTCTTCGAAAGCCGCCCATTTGCATTTGACGTTGAAAAAAGGTTCGCGGCGAAACACGGTTTTTGCCCTTTCGAAATCGAGATCGAACACGTCGCACAAAAGCCTAAGAAACGTCTCAGCTTCGTCGTCGCGGATGGTTCGGATTTCGGTCATCAACCCCCCGCCGGTGCGATAGGATTGCGTTCGACGTACACGCGCACCGTAACGGTTCTCTGTTTTGCCGTAAGTCCTTTTGGCATCACAACCGCGGTTTGATACTGCGTGGTTTCGGAAATGCCGTTGATATCAATGGGCGCAGTATCCAGCGTATAAGTGCCTGCCAAAAGTTTGGCGTCGCCGCTCACTTTAATCTGATTCGGAATAAGTTCATATCGGATGACGCGAAATCCAGGTGCGGGTGATCCGTTCCAAACGGGCGAAATCAGAAGGTTTTTTTCTTGCGGAGTTGGGGCGAGCGAGGGGCTGAAAGTGACTTTGGATGGCGAAATACTGAGCCCGACCACAGCGAGCCCGTCTTCATCCAAAACGGAAACGGGCCGTTCGTAAGCAACGCCGGGTTCCAGTTTGCCGATATCTACGGTGATTTGGGCGGTACGCGCGCGCATCACGCTGGCCTGCGGCCCGGAAATCACCACTTCGTCGGGCGTGAACTTATAATCGTTTCCCAAAACGTACCGTTCGCTGGTGCCGACGTATTGCGGTGGAGCGAGTTTCAACACTCTTGAAACAACTTTTTGCAAGGTAACCGCAACGAATTCGGGCCTCGGAACCACCTTGGCTTTGGTCAAAACCTCGTTGGGGACCGTAACGTGAACTCGATAGGACGAAGTCGAGGCGTCGGCCTTGCTCAAATCAACCCACGCCGTCACATCTTCGGCTTTCACACGCGGCAGTTCGCTTCCAAGCGCGCTGACCTCGACCGTCACAGTGGTCGGCCCTTTTGTAATCGCGAGGTCTTGCGGGCGGTTGCGATAATCAATCGTGATGTTGTTGAACGTGCTGCGAAGCGTGGGTTCCTCGATGCGCACCACGAGCTGCCAAAGCAGAATCGCCAAAAGCAGCGAACCGATTTTTTGCGGCCAGTTATTGAACAGCCACTTCATCCGTCCGCTCCTTCTGGGTTTTGGCGTCTGCGTTGCTGCGTTTGGATCGCTTCGGCGCAATCAGTTTTTCTGACAGATACGATTGCAAAAGGTCAGGAGTAAACCCCTCTTTGATTTTTCCGTTTTCTGCTACCGAAATCGTGCCCCGCTGTTCCGAAATCACAATCGAAAGCGCGTCGCTCTCTTCGGTAACGCCTGCCGAGGCACGGTGCCGAAGGTGCATGTGCGGCCCGATCGGCGCGGCGCTCAGGGGCAGATAACAGGCCGCGGCAATCACGGTGTTGCCCCGAATGATCACCGCTCCGTCGTGGGTCGGGCCCGATCCCGTGAACAGCTGCACCAACAAAGGCGCGCTGACCCGCGCAAGCACCGTCACTCCGTTCGCTTCGATCTCGGGAAGCCGCTTGCTGCGCTCGATCACCAAAATCGCTCCCGTGCGGGTTTTGCTCAAGTCGGCTGCGGCCGCCACAATCTCGGCGATCGTATCTTCGTGCATTTCGGCTTCTCCGCCTCCCAGCCTTTCGGGCCAAAACCCGAGTTTGCCGATCCCCTCCAGGGCCGAGCGCATTTCGGGCAGGAGCAGGATCACCAGAGCCACCGGGCCGAGCGCCAAAGCGCGATCCAGGATAAAATGCAAAGTGCGCAAACCCAATAAGTCGCTGAGGTACCAAACAACCAAGTAGATCGAAACCCCGCCGATGATGCGCCACGTGCGTGAGCCGCGGACTGCCGTCAGGAGCCGATAAGCCAAGTACGCGACAATCAGCACATCAACGAACTGAATCGTCAAAGATGTGGCGTCGTTGGAGTACTCAAACCAGTCGCGCACTGTGTTGTGCGCATAGTCTACCGGCGGAGCGGTTTGCAGGGCCGAATCGAAGGCTGCCCAAAATGGAAACAGGTTTACGAGAGCATAGATTCAAGCTCCCACGCGTTGTGATCGTGGGAAGGCCGAACGTTGGCAAATCCAGTCTGTTCAACCGCATCGCGGGCAAACGTGTGGCGGTGGTTCAAGAAAAGCCCGGCATCACGCGAGACCGGCTGTATGAACAAGCAGAATGGAACGGCCGCCGATTCGAAATCGTTGATACGGGAGGCATCCTCTTTGGCGATGATGACCCCCTGGTCGAACAGATTCGCGTGCAGGCCGAGATCGCGCTGTCCGAAGCCGATGTTGTGGTGTTTGTTGTGGACGCCGTAGATGGAGTTGTTCCGCCCGATGAACAACTCGCCGAGGCGCTGCGTTCGATCGAGGCGCCGGTTTTGGTTGCAGTTAACAAATCAGACAGCGCAGAGCGCGACGCTTTGGCAACCGACTTTTATCGGCTTGGAATCGGAGAGGTATTCCCCATCAGCGCTCTTCACAATCGCGGCATCGCGCAGCTGCTCGATAAGATCAGCGAAAGGCTTCCCGCCGAGACGACGCCGCAGGATGATTCGGAACGCTCTGCGGTGCGGATCGCAATCGTAGGCAGACCGAACGTCGGCAAGTCGTCCATCCTCAACGCCCTTTCGGGCCAACAGCGTGTCATCGTGAGCGAGATTCCCGGAACCACGCGAGACGCCGTTGACATGCAGATCGAAATCTGCGGCGAACCTGTGGTGCTTGTAGATACCGCGGGAATCAGAAGGCGCGGAAAAATTCAAGGTTCGGTCGAGTATTACATGGTGCTGAGGGCCGAACGCGCCATGCAGCGATCCGATGTTGCGATGATCGTTCTAAATGGAAGCGAACACGTTGCCGATGGTGACAAGCGAATCGCAAAAGCGGCACACGACTTGGGAAAGGCGTGCGTTTTGTGCGTGAACAAATGGGACCTGGTCGAACCGCCCGACGGGCTGCCACAGCGCCGCTCGCAAGCCAAAAAACGGTTCGCAAACGACCTGAGAGACCAGCTTCCCGAAGTGGGTTATGCGCCGATCTGCTTCGTGAGCGCTGCGCATGCAACCGGGCTCAAAGCCGCCGTGGAGGCGTGTTTGGAAGGCGCCGAAAATCAACAGTTTCGCATTCCCACGGGCGCACTCAATCGGCTGATTCGCGAAGCGGTGTTCGAAAGGCCGCTTACGCGCAAAGGCAAGAGTTTCAAAATCTATTACGCCACGCAGTCAGGAACCGCGCCGCCCACGTTTACTTTGTTTTGCAACGATCCCGATTTGGTGCATTTCAGCTATGAAAGGTATCTGCTCAACTCCATCCGAAAACAGTTTCCTTTGGAAGGTGCTCCCATCCGGTTAATGTTTCGATCGAGTCACGAAAAGTCGAAGGCAGGGGTCGCGTGAAAGTTGTGAACCACTATGAATCGCTGGGACTTGTGCCCACGGCGTCTTCTGCCGATGTCAAGCGCGCCTATCGCCGGCTTGCCCGCAAGCTGCATCCTGACGTCAACCGCGCAAAAAACGCGCAGAGACAGATGGCCGAATTGAACGAAGCGTATCGGGTGCTGATTGATCCAGATCTTCGTGCAGAGTACGATGCTGCACGCCGCTCGAGCGTCGTGGACGCTCCGCCTCCTCCCACCGTCGCTGGCGAGCTGCTGATCGAGCATGCGTACACGATTACGAACGTTCCGTCGCCGGTTTACTGCGTCGCGTTCTCGCCTAACTCTCGCAAACTCGCCATCGGTTGTTTCGATAACGTTCTCCGCGTCATTTCGGTGAAAAAAGCGAACCCACTCATCGAGCTGGAACTGCAGGGAGGTTCGTTGACCGACATGCGATGGATCAGCAACGACCGGATCGTTGCTGCGGGCGAAAGCGACCGATCTGTATACACCTGGAACGTTTCCCACGGGCGGGTAACCGAATCAAAATCCAAAAAAGCAGAATGGGTTTCTCAACTTGCGATCAGCCCCGACGGCAAGCGCATCGCTCTCGGTTCGGTGCACCGTTCGTTGGTGGTCATCGAGCGCAGATCAGGCAGAACGGTTTACATGCGAAGGCGTCACGAAAGCCCGATCTCTGCCGTTGCGTACAGTTCAGACGGCCGGCTGATCGCAACGGGCGGCGGCGACGAGGCGGTAGTTCTCTATGAAGCCGAAACCGGTTTGGAATATGCGATGCTTCGTCCCGTCGGCGCATCGCCGGTTCAAATCGCTTTCGATGCGCGCGACCGGATGTTGGGTGTGGCTCTTGCCGACCGGACGATTCGGGTTTATGCGCTGAAAACCGGGGAATCTCTCAAATCGCTTTGGGGGCACGAAAAACCGATCGAATCCATCGCGTTTCATCCCTCGGGATGGCTTTTGGCCAGCGCCTGCCGTAAGGGCGAAACCCGCCTGTGGAACGTGTTGGGAGGCAGGCTTCTGAACAAACTCACGGGACACAATGGCCCGATTAAGTCCGTGGCGTTTTCGCCTGATGGCAGGTGGCTTGCAACTGGGGGATTAGACCGCGCGGTTTCGATTTGGAGCGTGGAAGTCGGAGCGGCGCCTCAACCGGGTTGATTCAAAAACGCATCGAGATCAAGAACATATCCCCATTCGTCATAAGAAGCGTAATCTGGGTCTTCCACACGCCGTTCGGCGATCAGTTTTGCGCCGTATCTTTCGTAAACCTTGTGTGCGGTCGTCAAAAGTTTGTCCGACCAAAACTCCATCTGCGTAAAGCCTCTTCGGCGCGCTTCCTCGGCGATGGTTCTGAGCATTTTTCCGCCGATGCCTTTGCCTCGATGTTCTTTCAAAAAATACAGTCTGTGAAGTTCGCAGCGCTGGTCACACTTCGGCAGAAAACCTCCCGCGCCGACAATCGCTTCGTTGAATGCGGCAACCCAAAATGCGCCGCCCTTAGCCAGATAGTGCGTTTGGATGTCGGCGGTGTCGGCGTTGTATCTTTCGGGCTGCCACGGAAAGCCGTACTCTTCGAACACCTGTCTCACCACTTCCGAAACCGCCTCATCATCTCCCGGCTCATAAGGTCGAATGATGTATTCTTGCACGCACCGATGCTACCTTTTGGGCACACGGAGTCATGAGCGAAACCGCCTTGGTTTTGGGCGCGCACGGCCTTTTGGGGACGGAAGTCCGCAAGCAGTTCGAAGCGTGCGGGTTTGGTGTCGAGGCTCCCGACAAGCGGGAAGTTGATGTAACCAACGATCTTGATCTGCATCCATATTTTTTGCACACCCAAGCCTCGATCGTGGTGAACTGTGCGGCCTATACAAAAGTAGATGCCGCCGAAACCGAGCGCGATGCAGCGTTCGCTTTGAATGCAGGCGCCGCATTCAACATCGCGCGTTATTGCACTTGGCGGGGAATGAAACTGATTCATTTGAGCACCGATTTCGTGTTCGATGGAGAAACCGATCAACCGTATCGCGAAAACGACCCAACGCATCCGATCTCTGTTTATGGCGAAAGCAAGCTGCATGGTGAAACGCTCGTCATGGATAAGTTTCCGAAAGCGATCATCGTCCGCACATCGTGGCTGTTTGGCACCAGCGGAAACTGCTTTCCAAAAACCGTGATGCGCGCCGCCAAACAGGGCAAACCGCTGCACGTGGTGAACGATCAGATCGGAAGTCCGACCTATGCTAAAGACCTCGCCGCCGCAATCGTTTCATTGGCATCTGCCAGCGTCGAAGGCGGCATGTATCATGTGGCGAATGCAGGACGGGCGAGTTGGCATGACCTTGCGGTGGAATGTCTGAACCAAGCAGGCATTCGGGCAGAAGTTGTGCCGATTGCCACGCATGAATGGCCGGCTGCGGCTAGGAGGCCGCGGTTCTCGGTGCTCGACTGCTCCAAGTATGCAAGTCTCGGCCTGAAACCGATGCCCGATTGGCGCGATGCGGTCGCGCGTTTCGTGAACGAAGAAGCCGATTTATAATCGAAATCTGCTGGGAAAAAGTTCGCTGAGTGTGTGCACGGCGCTTTGTCCGGCTTCGGTTGCGCACACGATTTCGAAACCGATTGAATCATCCGCAAATTCTGAAAGCACCTGCAAACATGCGCCGCATGGCGGAGCGCCGTTCGCCGTGACAAGCGCGAGTGCCGATGCCGATGTGCACCCATCCGAAACCATGCTGGCAACCGCATTTCTTTCTGCGCAAATCGTGAGGCCATACGATGCATTCTCGACGTTGCAGCCGGAATAGATGCGTCCGTTCGTTCCCAGAACCGCAGCGCCCACGGCATATCCGGAATAGGGACAGTACGCATGCGTCCGCGCTGCACGCGCCGCTTCGATCAGGTTTTCAGTGTTCACTTGAAATAAACCACGGTCGCGCCCGACCCGCCTTCGCCCGGGCCGCCTTCCCGGAAACTTGAAACGTCGCTTCGTTTGCTAAGAAACGTTCGCACGACTTTTTTCAGCACTCCTTCACCTTTTCCATGAATGATTCTTACCGTGTGCAAACCCGCGAGCGATGCTTCGTCGAAGAACTTTTCCAGCATTTCGACCGCCTCTTCGGCTCGGCGATGCCGCAGGTGCAGTTCGGTTGCGGCATCCATTTTGGCGGCGATCCGCACGCGCGTGCCCGTCGAGGTCGGCGGCGCCTGTTTTTGCTCAGATTTTCGAATGTCGTCGGCAGAAACCTGAAGTTTCATCACGCCGACTTGCACGGTGATTTTGTCATTCGATCCGATTTTAACAACCCGCCCAAATTGATTCGAACTTTTTAAAGTTACGTGATCGCCGACTTTGAATAACTCTTGCGGCGCGGACAACCCGCCTCGCAATTCATCGCGCACCGCTTCGAGATCAAGTTGAATCTGCTGCGCGGCTTTGATCATCTCTTCGCGGTCGGCATCGGAAACGGCGGCTTGTTCGGATAAGGAGTTCAGGTGCTCCAAAAGTTCGGTGTATCTGTTTTTGGTTTCGAGAATCGCGTTAGAAATCTTTTCTTCCAGCTGCATTTTGGATTTGTGCAGCCGGTCTTTCCATTCGTCGCGTTCGGTTTGAAGTTTGCGCTCCTGCGCTTCTAAGTTGCGCGTGATCATCGCCGCCTGTTCCCTTTCTTCGCGTGCCTGCTTCAACGCCAAGTCCAGTTCCGAGGAGATTTTTCGATCCGAAACCGCTTCGTCTCCCATGTGCGTTTCCGCCCGGTCAATCACATCGCTGGGGATTCCGTAACGAAGCGCGATTTCGAGCGCGTGGCTCGCTCCGGCTGCGCCGGGCTGCAAGCGAAACGTCGGCCTCAGGGTTTCCGCATCGAACTCCATCGCGGCGCAAAAAAACCGTGGGTCGGATTGCGCAAACTGTTTGAGCTCTCCAAAATGCGTGGACGCCGCCGCGATCGCTCCTTTGTCGGCAAGTTTTTCAAGAATCGCTCTGCCGAGCGCGGCTCCTTCTTTGGGGTCGGTGCCTGCTCCGACCTCGTCAATCAGCACCAAGGTTCCGCGCTCTGCGGTTTTTAGTGCGTGCGCCAAGTTCTTCAGATGCCCGCTGAACGTGGATAGCGATTGCTGAAGGCTTTGCTCATCGCCGATGTCGGCGCGCACACCCGCGAACGGGCCGTACGTCACCGCATCTGCCGGAGGAAAAATTCCGGCTCCGATCATCAATGCATACAGCCCGATGATTTTGAGCGTTACCGTTTTGCCGCCGGTGTTTGGGCCTGTGATGAGCATCGAACCAAACTTCCCGCCGACTGAAACGGTGATCGGCACAGACGCCGTTCTATCTATCAGCGGGTGATGGGCCGACCGCAGAAACAAACACGGTTCACGCACCAAAACCGGTTTTTCGCAGTGAAAATCTTGTGCGTGGCGCGCTTTGGCAAAAAGCACGTCAATTTCGGCGATCGCATCGAGCCCGTCGGAAATCTCCGCAGCGTGCGCACCCACCTCGGCGCTCAACTGCGCAAGGATCCGTTGCGCCTCTTCTCTTTCGATGGATTCCAACTGCCGAAGCTTGTCGTCGGCCTCGATGATTTCCTGCGGCTCGATGAACAGCGTTTGTCCGCTCGCGCTCGCATCGTGCACGATTCCCGGCACGCGGTTTCGGAACTGAGCCTTCACAGGAATCACATATCTTCCAGAGCGCTGGGTGAAAATAGGATCTTGAAGACAAGATCGCAAACGGCCCGAGATCAGCGCCTGCAGTTTGGTTGTGATTCGGTTTTGCTGGGTTCGAATTTGAGTGCGGGCTTTGCGCAGCTCTTCGCTGGCGGTGTCGAGTAGTTCGCCATCGGGCGCGATCGAATGCTGCAAACGTTCGGCCAGAGGCAAAAGATAAGGGAGCCGCTCGCCGTAATTCCAAATCCGCGGGCCGGTAGTTTTCAGCGGCAGAAGATACTTCCGCATCCTCGCCATCGCATCCAGGCTTTCGAAAACCCGAAACAGTTCCTGCCCCGAAATCTGCGCGCCTTTTGCGGCTAAAGAGACCGGTTCGCGAACGTCGCGCAGGCCGCCGATTTCAGGTGGGAGCGATTTTCGAAGCAGTTCAAGCGCTTCAAAGGTCTCGTCAATCCTTTTGGCGATGATCTGCGCGTCAAAACTCGGCACGATGCGCATTGCGCTCTCTTCTCCCAAAGTGGATCGGCACCGGGAGCGGATCGTTTCCAACACGGCAGGAAACTCCAAAACCTGTTCTGCGCTTCGATTCACTAATCAAGGATTCTAACACCCTCTGCGATAGTAGAATCGGCACCTGTGAGTCGCAAGTTCGCTTTGGTGTTTCCGGGTCAGGGGTCGCAAAAACCGGGGATGGGGCTCGGTTTTTATGAAGCAGATGATTCGGCGCGGGGGCTGATCGAATCGCTTTCCACCGCTTCCGGAATTGATTTGAAGGCGATCTGTTTCGGCTCCGACGAACACACCCTTCGACAAACCGAGAACGCTCAGCCCGCTTTATATTCCGCTGGGCTGCTGGCTTTACAGGCGCTTCGGGCAGTCGTGAAGGAATTCCCATCCGGCGTTGCGGGACACAGCGTGGGAGAATACGCGGCTCTTGCGGCGGCGGGAGCGATGACAGCCGACGACGGCGCCCGCCTTGTTGCGGCACGCGGCAGGCTGATGGCCGAAGCGGGCAGATCGAGGCCTGGTACGATGGCCGCTGTGATCGGGGCGGATGACGCCCTGGTCGAAACGGTCTGTTCGGAAGCCTCAAAGCCGGGCGCCGAGGTCGTCGTTGCAAACTATAACAGCCCCGGCCAGGTTGTGATCTCAGGAGACGCTGCCGGCGTAGATGAGGCCGCGCGGCTGCTCTCGGAAAAAGGGGTGAAGCGGGTGATCCGCCTGAATGTGAGCGGGGCGTTTCACAGTCCGTTGATGGCGGATTCGGCCCGGCGCTTGGCAGAATCCTTGCGGGAAGTGCAGTTTTCGCAGCCCGAAATTCCGATTTGGAGCAACGTAACGGGGCAGTTCGAACCTGATCCCCTTTCCTGGCCGGGGCTGCTCGAAAGGCAGCTGGCATCGGCGGTAAGGTGGTCGCAAAGCGTCAAAAGCATGGTTGAATCTGGAATCGAACTGTTCATCGAGTGCGGGCCGGGCGAAGTTTTGTGCGGGCTGATCAGGCGGATCGCGCCCGAAGTGAAAGCCGTCCCTCTCCGCGAGCCGAGTGACCTGGAAGCGGTCGTGGAGGCGGTCGGATGAGGCTCGAAGGCAAAGTTGCGCTCGTAACGGGGGCCAGCAGGGGAATCGGCAGAGCGATCGCTGTCAGTTTTGCTTCGGAAGGAGCGGCAGTGGGGTGCTTGGCGACCAAGCCTCCAGCCGACACGGTGGCAGAGATCGAACGGGCAGGGGGCCGGGCGGTGGAAATCGCGGGCGACGTGAGTTCTCCCGCTGACGCCGAGTTCGCCGTGGACGTGGTTGTGACAAAGTTCGGGAGGCTCGATATTCTGGTCAACAACGCCGGAATCACCCAGGACGGCCTTCTGTTGAAGATGTCGGACGAAGCGTGGCATCGTGTGCTGGAGGTGAACCTAACGGGAGCGTTTTACATGACCCGCGTGGCTGCCAAGCCGATGCTGAAACAGCGGGCTGGCCGGATTGTGAACATTGCGAGCATTGTGGGGCTTTCGGGGCAGGCCGGGCAGGCGAACTACGCGGCATCGAAAGCGGGGTTAGTGGGTCTAACCAAAAGTGTGGCCAAAGAGTTTGGATCGCGGGGAATTACCTGCAATGTGATCGCGCCCGGGTTCATCGAAACCGATATGACGGAAACCCTTTCGGAACAGATGCGTGAATCAGTCATCAAGACGGCGCCTCTGGGTAGGCTTGGCCAACCAACCGACGTAGCAGACGTCGCGGTGTTTTTGGCGTCCGATGCCTCGGCTTACATCACTGGACAGGTGATCGTGGTGGATGGCGGGCTGAGTTTGTAGTGCGCCGGGCCGCGCGTGCCGTTCAAACTATGAGATTGAGGTGATCGAATGAGCGAAGTGAATCAAGACGTATTCGCAAGAATCAAGAAAGTGATCGAGGCCGAACTCGGCAAGAAAAACGAAGAGATTCGGCTGGAGGACCGTTTCCAAGAAGATTACGGCGCCGACTCGCTCGATCTTGTCCAGTTCGTGATGACGCTGGAGGATGAGTTTGGGATTGACATTCCCGACGACGACGTCGAGCAGATTCGGTCGGTAAAAGACGCAGTCGAATATATTTCGAAGAAGATTGAAGAAACCGTTGCGTAGCGATCCATGAGTTTAGGCGGGTCCGGTCAACGTGTTGTGATCACCGGTCTCGGTGCGATCACGCCAATCGGCAACACGGCGGCCGAGTTTTGGCGCAACGCGGTCTCGGGTGTCAGCGGAGCGGGCAGAATCACGTTGTTCGATGCGAGCGGCTACGGCACCCAGATCGCGGGCGAAGTGCGGGGGTTCGATCCCGAAAAACATATGGATCGAAAAGACGCGAAGCGTCTGACTCGATTTTTGCAGTTCGCGGTTGTGGCGGCCGACATGGCGATCGAAGACGCGTGTCTGCAGTTCGAATCCGAGGATCGAGACCGGATCGGCGTGCTGATCGGATCGGGGATCGGCGGGTTGGACATCCTAACCGATCAACTTCGAAGGCTTTTTTCCGGCGGGCCGGACAAGGTCTCTCCGTTCTTGGTTCCGTTCATGATCCCCGACATGGCCAGCGGATTCGTTTCGATTCGGCACGGACTGAAAGGTCCGAACACCTGCGTCGTAACAGCCTGCTCCACTGGCGCAAACGCCATCGGCGATGCTGCACAGATCATCTGTAGAGGCGAGGCGGACGTGATGCTCGCGGGCGGATGCGAAGCCCCCATTACCGAAATCGGGGTTGCGGGGTTCGCGTCGGCGCGCGCGGTTACCACACGAAACGACGATCCAACCCGCGCGAGCAGACCGTTCGATGCCGAGCGCGACGGGTTTCTGATTGCCGAAGGCGCAGGCGTGTTGGTGCTCGAGAGTTTGGAGCACGCCCTAAGCCGGCAGGCCCGGATTCATGCCGAACTGGTTGGATACGCGATGTCCGCCGACGCGTTTCATATCACCCAGCCTGATCCGGACGCCGACGGAGCGCGGAGATCCATGTCTTTGGCATTGAAATCGGCGAATCTGCAGCCAGCCGATATTGATTACATCAACGCGCACGGAACCAGCACGCCGTATAACGACCGCCTGGAAACCAAAGCGATTCACCGCGTGTTCGGCGAGCACGCGCACAAGTTGGCGGTTAGCAGCACCAAGTCCATGATCGGGCACACTCTTGGTGCGGCTGGCGCGATCGAATCCATCGCCTGCATCAAGGCGATCGAAACGGGCACGATTCCGCCGACGATCAATTATGAAAACCCCGATCCGGAATGCGACCTGGACTATGTTCCCAATGCCGCACGCGAGGCGCCCATTCGAACGGCGATGAAAAACTCGTTCGGCTTCGGGGGGCACAACGCGACGCTGATCTTTGCGAGATACGATGGTTGAACAGCGGAGTCAATCGAAGGCGAGGGTTGTTTTCGCGACGGGCTGGGTGCTGAACGTGCTCAATTTGGCGGCGATCGCGTTTTCGGCGTATGTTCCGATTTACACCAGAACCGCGCCCGATCGGCCGTTTTTCTTTTATGACAAACAGGTTCCGCTGCTGTTTGCGTACTGCATGATCCTCATTGGCTATTCCTGTTTCGCGCTTTTGCAGGTGGCATTGACCACGCGATGGATGTATGCCACGGTCGCCGATTCGCCCGAGAGCGCCGCAGCGGAGGCTTCGATGCGGGTTTCACGAATCTTGGCGGTGGCAACCTCCACCATCTGCTTCTTGTCGTTCATCGTCTCGGTGCGGGATTATCGGCTTTGGTCGGCGATTTTGGATTCGCTGCGCCACTAATCAGCGCACGCGAAGGCGTGCGCCCAAGCCTTGACTCACGCTTTCGAGCGAAGCGATCCAACCTGCGGCCGCGCGTGAATCAAATCGGTTTTCGCTCAACGTTTCCCACTGCGTCATGGCGGCAATCAACGGGCTCTGCGCATGCCTGGCGAGTTCGATCTGAGCGTAATCTTCGCTTCGAGCCCACCGAAGCGCCTGATGCGCTGCCGCAACCTTTGCATTCGGCGACAAGATCTCAGGCCAATCCAAATGAACCGCAGGCACCGACAGCAGCTTGCCAGTCAGTCGTGTCGGCCTTGTTAGGTTGATCGTCTTCGTGCCGGGCGCCTCGCGGTAAACGGTTTCGTTAATCTCTTCGAAAAGCGGGCTCAATGCAAGGCACCGGATCAAGTCTCGGGTCTCATGGGTGAGATCGGAGCTCGAGAACTCGGCATGGATGCTTTCGACGAACGCGGTTTCCTGCCCAAGCCCGACCGCCAGAATCAGATAATCTTTGTTCTTGATCGCGTCCTCGAGTGATTCGGCGCACCGAATGGTGGGTTCAAAATCGGATTCGCGCGCAAATGCCCGCGCTACGCGATCGAAAAGATCGAGCGCTTCGAGATGCGCGTCGAACAGCACAAGTTCGTTGATCGGGCTTGGATTTGCAAACAGACCCGCCAGAACCGCCCCGCCGCAGCGGCGGCTTCCAGCGCCGATGATTCCGATCCGATTGCTCATGCCTGCAGATCGTCGCTCAGGCCGACCACTTCGCCCACCGCTAAGCGAAGGTCGGAGCGGGTTTCGATGTTGGCAATCCGGCCGTCCCGCACATACACGATCCGGTCGCTCACATCCACCATTTTCAGATCGTGGGTGGCCGAAATCACCGTTACACCCTGTTCTTGGTTCAACCTTTTCATCAAGTCAATGATCTCTTTGCCGGTTTTCAGGTCAAGATTTCCGGTGGGCTCGTCTGCCAAAACGATTGCAGGATTGTTGGCAAGCGACCTCGCGATCGCCACCCGCTGCTGCTGGCCTCCGGAAAGTTCGTGCGGGCGGTGATGAAGCCGGTCCCCAAGGCCGACTCGTTCGAGCAGCGCGATGGCTCTTTCGTCGGCTTCTTCGGGCGAAAGGCCGGCAAACAGCATCGGCAGCGTTACGTTTTCGAGCGCCGTGCGCACCTGAATCAAGTTGAACGTTTGGAAAATGTATCCGATGGTGCGGTTTCTTAGATACGCGAGTTCGTTGGGTGTGAGCTGCGCGATATCTACTTCGTTGATGTAAACACTGCCCGACGTCGGTGCATCCAATCCACCGATCATGTTGAACAGCGTGCTCTTTCCACTTCCGCTCGGCCCCATGATGCTCACATATTCGGTCCGGCGTACATCGAGCGTAACGCCGTCGAGGGCTTTGACAACCGAATCGCCGAGGCTGTAATGCTTGGACAGATCGCGCGTCCTAACGACGAGTTCGTTCATATTTCGACCCTCAACGCGGCAACGGGGGGCATTTTGGCGGCTTGAAGTGCAGGAGCCAATGCCGCAATCACGGTGAGCCCTGTGCCCAGCAGACAAGACGCGCCAAAAACGGATGGCGCGGCGAGCGCCGCCGCTCCGAATGCGCCGATTCCATCGGATGCGGCGTGCATCAGTGCGGCTGCGAGAACACCGAGCAGTCCTCCTGCCAGCGAAGCGCTGATGCCGATCATCGCCGCTTCTACGAAAAACAGTTTTAGAACAAACCCGTTGGTTGCACCGAGACATTTCATTGTGCCGATCTCTCGAAACCGCTCAGTAACGCTCATCAGCATCGCATTCATGATTCCCGTGAAGCAGATGAGCAGGGAGAGAGCGGTGAGCCATCGGATGCGATTTGCCGCTTCGATCGCGTCGGGCTCGGCAGCGTGTGCTGACGCGAGCATCTGACTGGTGCGGACATAAGCGAACAGCGCAATCGCGAGCACAACGCCCAAAGCCGCCGCGAGCTGCCGCGCGGGCCGATGCAAAACGCCTTTAGCGGCTTGCGAAAAAGCAACGCGAATGGAAGGATCGCGCTGGGTCATCTGCCTTTCGGGTTTTGCCAAGTTAAATACCTGCGTTTTGAAAGTGTGTCGAGAAACGCCAGAAGCGACGCTTCAGCTTCGGCGGGGGTTAATCCAAACTGCGCGCAGAGCGATTTGGCGATCATTTCGATCGTGTGTTTGCCGTCGCACATCTGCCACACGGCTGCTCCCACCGGTTCGAGTTCCACCTGTCTCTCGGCTGGGGCGTTCGACCATTTGGCCAGCGCTCTGATGAGCGGCTTTGCATGGGTCATGGGGACCATCAACATGATGCCGCCGTCGTCGTTCGATTCGAATCCGACCGTTGGGTTGCGCACGGGCTTGAGTTTGCGAATCTGCTTTTTGCTCGGCGTCGGCTTGCGTTGAAACAGTTTCACGGGATCCAGTCCCATTCCAAACAGCACCCTTTTGGATGCCGCGCTTTGATCAGAATGATTTTGTTGGAATCGGGAAAGTGGCGCACCAGGGCGCTGCGCTGCCCGAAAAGTTTGTGTTCTTTGAGCTCGATGCCTAGGGGATGTTCCACGCAATGGCGAATCTCTGCGGCCTCCATGCTCCAGTGTTGCAGCCCGTGCTTTTGAACCAGTTGGTTTGCAAACGCCCAGCGTTCGGCCTGAAGCGACCAGCCGCGCGAGCGAAAGTTTAGGGAGATTCTGCCGCTGACCATTTTCCATGAATGGAGTTTGAAGGTTTTTGGCAAAGCGATTCTTAATCCGAGAACCGACCAGGGGAGCGTTGCGCCCCCGATGTCCTCGAATTCGGAAAGCGAGGATCGCATCTCCCGTTTGAGAGATTCCTGTTTTCTGCCGGAAAGTTCGATCATGAACACGCGGCGCGTTTGGGGTTCATAACGCACGGTTCCGTACCCTTTGTGATCGGCGTGCCACTCGTAGTCGGCACGGTTATCGGATTCGTGCACGATGGAGCTGAACTGTTGTTTCCGTCGTTTTGCCACGCGCTCGATTTTTGAAAGGTATTCATTGGCGCGAGCGCCAAGCGATGCGGGCGGCCTGCCTTGCTTCCACCTGATCTGCCAGATCAGCTCGTCGTCGCTTTCCAGGCAGACGTATCCCTGCTGGTACGCCCCGCTAAGAACGGACGGCCGCCACCGGTCGCCCAGGGGAAACGCGAAACCCTGCCAGGCAAACATGGCGCATCGGGCTTAGGGCTGCTTGGGCTGCTGCTTTTCGTCCAACTCTTCTACGGAGTTCTCGAGCATCGAACGGCCCTCCTCGATGCCTTTTTTGAACTCGCCTACGCCGCGCCCGAGCCCGCGCATAAGTTGGGGGATTTTGGTTCCACCGAACAGCAAGAGGATGACGACGATAATCGCCGGCAGTTCCCAGCCGTTCAGCCAAGCAACCGGAAATACTGTGTGCACTGTTGAATCTGCTCCTGTAAACAGATTATACGCCGCGATCGGGCGTCGGCACACCTTTTCGCGGGCGATTGGGCCGATTTGCCCGGTGATCACACCCTGTGCTTTGCCATATTCACCACGCCATCGGCGCTGATGCCGACCCCTTCTGCCTTCAGTCTGCGCATCTGCTCGCGGTGGAGATGGTGAGCGCGTTTGCCTATAGGCAGGCTGCCGGTTTTTGCCACAACCCTCCACCAAGGCACCCCGTCTGGGCATCGGGCCATCCATCTGCCCACCTGAAAGCCCGAAGCTGGGTAGGGCAGAAGCTTCCCAACATCCCCATAGGACATGACTTTGCCTTTCGGGATTTTTGAAACGATTTTCCAAAGGGCATCGAGGTTCTTTTCGATCATAGGGCGAGTTCCATGTAGACCACGCCTTCGACGGGATTGTCATAGTACGGCAGGGTGTCGCGAAAACCGAGCGAGCGGTAAAGTTGGATGGCGGCTGACATTTTTGGGAGGGTGTCCAACACCAAACGGTGATAACCGATGAATCCGGCTTCGGCGATCAGTTTGTTCATCAACATTTTTCCGAACGATCTGTTTCGGTAGTTCGGATTCACGTAAAGCCGCTTGACTTCGGCGGTGATTTCATCGAGGGGCCGGAGAGCGGCACATCCGACGAACTGTTGGTCAGCCTCGAGCAGATAGAGCCGCCCTTTCGGCGGGGCGTACTTTCCTGGAAGGTTTGCCAACTCCTGTTCGAAATCTTGAAAGCAAAGGCTGATTTCCAGCCACGCTTCGTATTCTCGAAACAGCCGCCGAATCTGGTCGAGTCGGTCGGAATCATCGGCGAGAATGATGGCTGCCACAACGCATTGTAAACTACCCTCGATGCAGTGGGTGGAAACGCGGATTCGAGTGCGGTATGGCGAGACCGATCAGATGGGCCACGCATATTATGCGAACTACCTTTATTGGTTTGAGGTTGCCCGAGGAGAGTTCTGCCGGTCGAAAGGGTTTACCTACAAAAGTTTGGAAGCCGAAGGGCTTTTTCTGCCTGTTGTCGAGGTGGGTGTGAAATATCGAGGAGAGATTCGGTATGACGATGAACTGATCGTGCGCACGCGCATCGCCGAGATCAAGCGGGCTTCAATCAAGTTCGAGTACGAGATTCGCAGGGCGGGCGAAGACGCGCTGCTGACCGAAGGGTTCAGTTGGCACGTTACGATGGGCCCC
This sequence comes from Armatimonadota bacterium, assembly GCA_021324165.1. Lineage (GTDB taxonomy): Bacteria > Armatimonadota > Fimbriimonadia > Fimbriimonadales > ATM1 > JAJPJR01. The sequence continues at coordinate 16,677 of JAJPJR010000030.1, read as the reverse complement.
GAACGGAAGGCGGTGGCGGTTCCTGGGGAACTGCGCGCAAAACTCGAAGATTAGTACAATCAGTCAAGTGTCGTTCGATCCATCCGTGAGGGCCTGTCTCGAGCATCTTCGAGACACATCTCCAGGTACGCCCATGCTGGCTCTGGGGCAGACGGTGTTTTGGGACGAGCCTTTGAAGGCGATGCTTCCGCTGATCGGGGAGCAGGTGGGTTTGAGCGTTGACCTGGTTGCGGGGATTCACGACACGGACTATTTCGCCAAACTGCCTGGCGGAGTTGCGTCGCAGAGCCAATTCAGCGCGCTTCCAAAAAACGACGGCGCAACGAAGAACTTCTGGTCGGCGGCGGGAGAATTCAGCGCTCTTTTCGGCAGCGAAGCAACAGTTCCGCGCGAGGCGTTCAGCAAGGCGGGAGTTCCGATCGAAAAACTGTCTCAGCACGAGCCCGCTTTCATTGATCACATCACCGAAGCGTATGGCTGGCGGGGGATTGCGGCGCGCGATCCGCGAGCGCAAGTTACCAGCGAACTGAGTTTGGAACCGATCTTTCCAGTTTTGCAGCAGACGTTTCATTGGGCTTTGAACGAAACGGTGAAAACGATCGGCACGGAAAGCGTTCGGGATTCTGCGATCGCTGCGGGCGATTCAATTCACACTTTGATGTGCGACACCCGCGAGAGCTGTATGGGGCAGACACTCGCAACGTTTTACGAGTGTCTGCTTTCGGATTTTCACAAACTGGTTGCAGGAAAGAATGTGGCTTCGGAGATCACCAGGACTTCAACGCTGCTCTCTTTTTCGGAGCGGACATGCAATCAGAAGCGGTTTCAATTCGTTGACCTTTTCACCAATCCATCAACACGAACGGTTGCGATTGACGCCTACAACCATGCCGTTGAAGGATCGGACACGTATTCTTTGGATAAATTTGGTACGGGCGCCATTCCGTTCGATCTGGTGATTCCCGGAGTTGGGAGGGGCACAATCCGGCTCGCGCCCCATGCGTTGGTGATCATGACGCCGGAGCCGATTTTCGTGGACTTGAAAACCGAAATCCGTTCGATAACCGATCTTGCGAAGGTTGTGGAGGCGCGGTTTGGGCCCTGCGCGTTGGTGGGAAAGGCGATAACGCTCATCAGCATGCTCGCATCGGAGTTCATCTTCGCTTTTCACGAAACAGCATCTTCTTATGTGCATCGAACCAGAGCGATGCACAACCATCTGATCAAGAACGGAATTGACGTTCGCGTAAACCCGATTCTGCGCGTGAGTTTGTCCGCTTGGGATTCGCTCTCGGTTGTGGATTCAAGCCTCGACCTGCCGGGTCATCTGCAGCAAGGGTTTGGCGCACAGCAAGTATCGTGCGGTGATTTTGCGGAAAAGTGGCGGCAGGTGGTTTCGGAGCAGGAGAGGATTCTTGAGCGTTTGCACGAAGCGAGGAGCCCGCACGCGGCGATCTGCGCGCTCACCTGCATCGCCGGCGATGAGTTTCGAGATTTGGCCGCGGAATACGAAAAACTGCACGAAAGTTTTGTTCCGCTTCGTGAGCAGCAGATGGAACTCGACAAAAAACGAGAGCAGATGCGCGCCAGGCTTCGAGCGATCAAACGCGAATGGCAGGAAACCGAAATCAAAATGGGACAGATGTACCGATCCGGAAACATGCACGAACGAAACGTATGCATGGAAACGGTATCCCGCTTGCGCGCCGAACGAAGAGATCTCAAAGCCGCTCTCGTTCGGCTTGGAGCCGAAAAGGCGAGCCTCAGTGCCGATCCTGTATATGAATCCACCAGAACAAGAAGAAAACAGATCGAGCAGATCGCAAACGAACTGCGCATGAAAGTGGTTCGGAACGCATACCTCACGGCGTACGGTTTGCGCCGCACCGACTGCCGGCCGTCGGCATGGTGGTTTCCTGTGCTGTCGCCCAATGGCGCATGGTTCAAAACGCTGATGGAGACGGCAAAAATGCGCATCGAACCTTTGACGGGAGAGCTGGAATGAACGCAATTCAGTTTTATAAATATGTGAGCATCGGCAACGATTTTGTGCTGATAGATCAGCCGGTTGAAAACTACGAAGATTTTGCGCGGGCGATCTGCGCAAGACGGTTCGGTGCGGGCTCGGACGGGCTGCTTGTGCTGACCGAACAAGACAGCCAGCATGAACTGCGGATGTTCAACCCCGATGGTTCGGAAGATTTTTGCGGGAACGGCATTCGGTGCGCGGCGCTGCATTTGTGGCGCGGCTCGGCTGGAGAGATCATCAAGATTCGGCATGGCGGACGATCGAATGCGGCGGTTTTTTCTGCGGGCGGATGGATTGATGTTGGGCTGCCGGCTGCGCGGTTCGATGCGGGTTCGGTGCCGGTGGTGTGCGGTTTGTCAGAAATGTTCAGGCAGACGATTCAGGTTGCGGGGAGCGAACTGCTGGCTTCCGCACTGACCACGGGCTCCACCCACACCGTGATCGAGCGGTTGCGCGAGCCGGACGATGAAGAGTTTGCGCGCGTCAGCCCGATTTTGGAAAACGATGCGCGGTTTCCGATGCGCACATCGGTGATCTGGGCTTGGCCAACGGGCGAAAAAAGCGTGCGAATTCGAATTTGGGAACGCGGAGTAGGAGAAACTTTGGGCTGCGGAACGGGCAGCGCCGCGGCCGCGGCAGTTTGGTTTCGAAACAATCCGAAACTGCTGGCATTGGCGGTCGAAAACCCAGGCGGCGAAGCCGTGGTTTCTCGCGGAGAAAACGAAGGACTCGTGGTGAGCGCCAAAGCACAGCGTGTTTACGAGGGGCGGTTTGCGATCAGTTCGAACAACGTCGGCTCGGCGTCGGCTTGCGTGTAAGAATCCGAAAGTCGCATTGCAGAAAGGAGATCGCTTGTTTTTGGCGAACCGTTATTTCATGGGTTTGAAGTGCGCTTTATTGATCTTCTCGCTGATCTGGGGAACCGGTTTTGCTCAATCGTTTCCGTTATCTTCATATTCGGGCCTCAGTTGGCGGTGCATTGGGCCGCATCGCGGCGGAAGGACGGTTGCCGGCGATGGCGATCCTGTGCATCCGAACGTTATGTACATCGGCGTGAACAACGGCGGCGTTTGGAAAACCACAGACTATGGCCGCACTTGGAAGCCGATTTTCGACAACGCTCCCACAGGCTCAGTTGGATGTTTGGCCGTTGCGCCCAGCGATCCGAAGACGATTTATGTGGGAAGCGGCGAAGGGCTGCAAAGACCCGATTTGAGCGTCGGCGACGGCGTTTACAAAACCACCGACGGAGGCGCGAACTGGCACAACACCGGCCTGCAAGACGGGCAGCAGATGACCGGCATCGTGGTTCATCCGAAGGACAAAAATCGGGTGGCGGCGGCGGTTTTGGGGCACCCATATGGGCCCAATGCGATGCGCGGCGTGTTCCGATCGTTCGACGGAGGCACAAGTTGGGAGCGGTGTTTGTTCGTTGATGAAGACACCGGCGCATCGGCCATTGTGATGGATCCAAACAATCCGGACGTTTTGTATGCGGCGATGTGGTCGGCGCGTCAGGCTCCGTGGGAAAACGGTCAATGGCAGGGCCCAGGAACAGGGCTTTATAAGTCCACCGATTTTGGCAAAAGTTGGAAGGCGATCATGAACGGGCTTCCAAGAATCTCGGACGGATTGGGGCGCATCGGCGTTGCGGTCGCGCCTTCGAATTCGAACGTCGTTTATGCGACGGTTGATTCGCGCACTGGAGGCGGCATCTATCGTTCGGACGATGGCGGTGAACATTGGAAACTTGCGACGAGCGAAGCGCGGGTGTGGGCGCGCGGATCGGATTTTGCGGAGATTGACGTTGACCCGCGGAATGAAAACGTTGTTTATTGCAGCGCGATTGCCGTTTATAAATCCGTTGATGGCGCAAAAACGTTTCGGTGCATCCGCGGCGCTCCAGGCGGCGATGATTATCACACGCTTTGGATCAATCCGAAGTTTCCCGATGTGATGCTGCTGTGCGCCGATCAAGGCGCGATCGTGAGCGTCAATGGCGGCGAAACGTGGAGCAGTTGGTATAACCAGCCCACAGCTCAGTTTTATCATGTGATCACTGACAACCAGTTTCCTTACAACGTTTATGGCGGGCAGCAGGAAAGCGGTTCTGTGGGGATTGCAAGCCGCGGAAACGACGGCCAAATCACGTTTCGTGAATGGCACCCGGTTGGCGCCGATGAATATGCGTACATCGCTCCCGATCCGCTGAATCCCAATATCGTGTATGGCGGACGCGTGACTCGGTATCACAAAGATACCGGCGTCGTGGAAAACTGCAGGCCGCCGGGTCCGCACCGGTATCTGCGCACGGCTCCGCTCATGTTTTCAGAGATTGATCCTCATGTGCTGTATTTCGCGGGCGAAGTTTTGTTCAAAACGACCGACGGCGCCAAAACGTGGCAGCAGATCAGCCCCGACCTGACGCGCGAAACGTATGACGTTCCAAAAAACATCGGAGTGTTCGCAAAACCAGAGATGGCGTCAATGCCAAGAAGGGGAGTGATTTATGCAATCGCCCCATCGCGTAAAAACCTCGACACAATCTGGTGCGGAAGCGATGACGGACTAATTCAGATGACAAAAGACGGCGGCAGAACTTGGCAGAACGTTACACCGTCGCCCCTCACTCCGTGGAGCAAAGTTTCTCAGCTGGATGCAAGTCATTTCGATGACGACACCTGCTATGCGGCCGTTGACCGCATGCGGCTGGATGATTGGCAGCCCCACATTTACAAAACGCACGACGGCGGCAAAACGTGGACGGAAATTGTGCGCGGCATTCCGCAGGGCGAACCGGTGCGAACGATAAGAGAAGATCCAAAAAGAAAAGGCTTGCTGTTTTGCGGCACCGAGCGGGCAGTCTATTTTTCGACCGACGACGGCGAGCATTGGAACCCGCTGCGGTTGAACATGCCGGCCACATCCATTCGCGATCTCGTCATCCACCAGAGCGATCTGGTGGTTGGCACGCACGGCCGAAGTTTTTGGATTTTGGATGACATCGCTCCTTTGCGCGAACTTCAGCCCAAAATCCTCGAAGAGCAGGTGCATCTGTTTGCGCCGGAAACCGCTCTGCGCGTCGAATGGAATCGCAATACCGATACGCCGCTTCCTCCTGAAGAACCTGCGGGCAAGAATCCGCCCGACGGAGCGCCGATTGATTACTGGTTAAAGCTCCCCGTAACCAAACTGGTGTTGGAAATTTTGGATGCAAACGGCAATCTGATCCGGCGGTTTTCGAGCGATGACAAAGCGCCTCCGGTTGATGAAAAGGCGCTGCAGATTTCGGCGGATTGGATTCGGCCATTTCAACGGCTTTCAACCGCGGAAGGAATGCATCGGTTCGTGTGGGATTTGCGATCGGCTCCTTCAGAATCGGGCCCCGCAAGATTCTTTCCTATGACAGCAGTCATCGGAGACACTCCGTTTGCCAATCGTGCGCCGATGGTTCAACCGGGCGTGTACAAAGTGCGGCTTACCGCAAACGGAATCGCTTACGAAATGCCGATCATTGTGAAAGAAGACCCGCGGCTTGCAAAAGGTTAGGCAGCAGCGCCGAACTGTTCGAGTGCGGTTGTGATCTTTTCAACAAGCTGGCTGGGAGTGTACGGCTTGGCTACATGCGCGTCCATTCCCGCTTCCAAACAGAGCGCGACATCCTGCTGCATCGCGCTCGCCGAAACGGCGAGAATCGGAATGTGCCGCCCTGTGCCTGCTTCTTGTTCGCGAATCCGCCTTGCGGCTTCGCGTCCGTCCATCACCGGCATGTGAACGTCCATCAACACCAAGTCGAATTTCTGCTGGGAAAGCCGCTGAACGGCTTCATCTCCATTTTCCGCGAGAACGGCATCGCATCCAAGCCGCGCGAGAACGGCCATCGCCACGCGTTGATTCACCTTTTCGTCTTCGGCAACGAGCACGCGCAATCCTTTGAGCGGAGAATCTTGTTCGCCTTGCGTCTGATTCCGCTTGGATTTCTGCTCGCCGTTTTTTGAAACCCATCTTTCGATCGCCTGCCGCACCTTTTGCGATTGCAGCGGCTTTGTGAGCCATGCGTCAATACCAAAAGAAGCGTGATCGGCCCGGCTGTGTTCGTTTTCTACCGACGAAAGCAGAATGACCGCCGGCCGGTTCTCTCCGAAACGTTCTTGAATCGCTTGCGCAACGCGAATACCGTCCATGCCGGGCATCAGATAGTCCAAGAGCACCACATCGAAACCTTCCTTGCGCGCTTCCAACGTTTCAAGAGCCGCCGAACCCGATTCCGCCGTCCACAGATTGGTTCCCCAACTCGTAAGCCAGGCCGATACGATGCGTCGGTTTGTTGAGTTATCATCCACAACCAACACTTTCACGTCTTTGAGGCTGATCATCGGTTCGGATTCGGGTGCGATCGTTCCTTTTGGCAGCGTGAGTTCGAACCAAAACGTGCTGCCTTCGCCAACTTTGCTTTGCACGCCGAAGGTGCCGTTTGATATCTCGAGCAGCCTTCGCGTGATGGCGAGCCCCAGACCCGAACCGCCGAACCTGCGCGTGGTGGAGTTGTCTGCTTGAGCAAAACTTTCGAAAATGGCCGCCTGCCGGTCTTCGGGAATTCCGATTCCCGTATCGCGCACTTCAAACCGCAGTTTCAGTTTTTGGTCAGGTTCTTGCGTGGTCGTCAGTTTTACGCAAACTTCGCCTTCGTTCGTAAACTTCACGGCGTTGCTCACCAGGTTCATAAGCATCTGCCGCAAACGCACTGAGTCGCCAACCACCGCAATTGTCTCCGCCGGAATATCAATCAACAGTTCCACGTTCTTCTTCGCGGCGTTGCTTGCCATAAGGCCAACGACCTGCTCCACCACTTCGTTCACCGAAAAGTCGGTTTCATCCAGTTGAAGTTTGCCGGCCTCGATGCGCGAAAAATCAAGAATGTCATTGAGAATCGCCATCAACCCTGTTGCGCTTGCCATAATCGTGTCGGCAAACTCCTCCTGCTCCTCGGTAAGGTTCGTGCCTTTGAGCAGTCCGGCCATTCCAACCACACCGTTCATCGGAGTTCGTATTTCGTGGCTCATGTTGGCAAGAAATGCCGATTTCGCGCGGTTCGCCGCATCGGAGGCTTCCATGGCAAGCCGAAGTTCTTCGGTGCGTTTTTGAACTTCAATTTCGGTCAGGCTTTTGGCTTCTTCAACTTCCGATCTTCGAAGCGCCACGTCCCACATCTCTCGAAGACCGCGGACACATCCCACGGTAAGAATCGAAACTTCGAACAGCACCCAGCCTGCATGCTCCAAAAACCGCCACTGGTTTGCAACCAAAACGCCATACACCGATTGAGGAATATAAATCCCGCGCACCAGATGATCGGCCGCAACCACCACGGTGGCCGTGATCAACACTTTCCAATCGCGATAGAACGCCAAAAACGCAAGCGAGCCGAAAACGTGAAAGTGGGTTTCGATGCGGCCGCCAGACAAATGGATCAGCAGCGCAGACCAAAGCATCTGGCTCACGGCGATCGTGTGACGAGTGATCGGTTTACCTGGCATGCGCCAAACGAACAGCGCCGGCAGCGCGCTGATCATGCCTCCCAAAACAATCGAAGCCGCAAGATGAACGTGCGGCTGGCTGATGGATCCGATCCATGTGTGCGGCGAAATCCAAAGAGTGGCGGCGACGCCCGCGATCCACTGAAGCAGCATCAGAAGCAGCATCAAGCGATCCATTTGGCGGCGCGCGCGATCAACCTGCTTGTCATAAATCTGTTGGGCGCGCTCATTGATGCGCCGCTGCGCAGAATCCAGATGCAAAATGGCCGTGTTCATTGTTTAACTCCGTTAGCGTTTTGAGCGCCCAAATCTCCGAGCGAACATCCATACACAGGCGTCCGCACGAACTTCGTTTCTTTGCCATCCAAAATTTCGATGATGCGGTCGGCGCCTGCGCTTGTGCCTTCGTGGCCGCGAAAATCGGTCAGCCCGCCTTCGAATCGCGGCTTTCCGAACTTGTCAAAAAGAATCGTATCGCCCGATGTGGCGATCCCTTGCGAACGGGCGATTCTGCCGCCCACGTCAATTTGCAGTTCGACTCCGGGCATCGTCCGAAGCTCGTTTGCCATCCAAGTGGCCGCCCACTCTTCCTGACCGCCGGCAGGCGCAACCAGGAACGCCTTCGCCATCAGCCGCCCGCGGCAGCGGGACAACAGTCTTTCGAGTTCGCCCACGGTCGCCCGCGAGCAGGGGCATTTGGGATGGAGGAACAAAACCAACGTCGCGGTCTTCCCGTCGAGCCTTAGGTTCAACCCCGTTGCCGCAGGCAGGTGCATTTCGGGCGTGCCGGGAGACGAGGAATACCTGAGAAGGTAGCCGAAGTAGGCGCACACCGCAGCCAGCCAAATGGCGACCACCGCGGCCAGGGCGAAATTCCGCCTTGGAGAAGGCATAGTACTAATTCTCGGCGGATTGGGAGCCGCTTTAAACGCCGAAAGGGATTTCGAACTTGGGAATCGAACCTATGGATGCATGAAGAAGAGTTCGAGACGGGAGTTTTTGGGAAAGGTTGGAGCGGCGGCGGTTGGAGCGGGCTTAGCCTCGACAGGATTGGGCGCCTTCGCCGAGCCGAAAACGGCCCGCAGACGGGTGATGGCCAACGACAAAATTGTGCTCGGGCTGATCGGCTGCGGAGGAATGGGAGCCGCCAACATGCGCAATCTGATGGGGCACCCCGAGGTGGAAGTCGCCGCAGTGTGCGACGTGGATGAAAACCGCATGGCAGGCGACATCGCCGACGTGGAGAAAAAATATGGCAAAAAGCCAGAGGTTTTTCACGATTACAGAAAAATGCTCGAACGCAAAGAGATCAACGCGATCATTGTCGGCACGCCCGATCATTGGCACGCCCTGAACCTTGTTCATGCTTGCGAGGCTGGGAAAGATGCGTATTGCGAAAAGCCGATCTCGCACAACATCATGGAAGCGAACGCGATGGTGGGCGCGGCTCGGCATTTCAAGCGGATCGTTCAAGTGGGAACCTGGCAGCGAAGCACTCCCGAATTTACCGATGCGATCGCGTTCATCCGCGCGGGCAAACTGGGCAGGATCACCGGCTGCCGCGCGTGGATTACCGACACGTTCAAGGCAGGAAGACAAACCGTTCAGCCTGTGCCCAAAGGTTTGGATTACGACTTTTGGCTTGGCCCCGCGAAGTTCGTGCCCTATAAGCCCAATCACGTGCACTTCAATTGGCGATGGTTTATGAACACCGGCAGCGGAATGAGCGGCGACTGGGGCGTGCACATGATTGACATCGCGCTATTGGGAATGAGCAAAGGCAACGACTTGGTGATGCCGATCGAGGTGACTTCGCATGGAGGGCAGTGGGCGTATACCGACGACGACCGAACCGCCTATGACACGAATGAAACGCTCATGCTGTTTTCAAATCCGACGTTTACGCTTCAGTGGTCGGTGCTGCGCGATCATCCGGGCAAGCCTGGGCACGGCACCGAGTTTATAAGCGAAGATGGGCGGACGCTGAGGGTTTGGCGCGGCGGCTGGGTTGTTCTCGATCCTGAAGGCAAAGAGATGCCGAAGGAATCCAGCGAGCCGCCGACCGATCATTGGCGCAACTGGCTCGACTGTTTGGCTTCGCGCAAAGCGCCGGTTGCCGACATCGCCTCGGTAGCCCAAACCACAATTGTCTGCCATTTGGCGAACGCTTCGCTGCTTGCGGGGCAGACGGTGTATTGGGACAAATCGAAGATGGACATCGTGGGCAAAGCGGGCAAAGACACGCAAGCATATTCGCGCGAATACCGCAAGCCTTGGAAACTTCCGATGTACAAGGGCTAAAATAGCGTGATGCTGTTTGCGCCGGCGTTTCTGCTTTGCACCTTTACTCAACAAGGCGTTTGGGAGCCGATGAAGTTTGATGAACGGTTCACGTCGTTGTTGGAAGGCGGCGTTTCGAAGCATTGGCACGTGTATAAGAAAAACACGGTTACGTCGGGATGGGCTGTTCGCGATGGGGTGTTGGCGCTCGACCCGGGCGATGATGACGGCGATCTGGTGACGAACGAAACGTTCGCCAACTTCGAACTCAGGCTGGAATGGAAGATCGCCCCCGGCGGCAACAGCGGCATCATTTATCGCTGCACCGAGGAGCAGTTATCCTCTTGGCGCACGGGCGCCGAATACCAACTTCTGGATAATGAAGGCAACAACGACAACGGCACAACCCTGCACAGCGCCGGTGCGGATTACGACATGTATGCACCCGCGAAAAACGTGTGCAAAAAAGCGGGTGAATGGAACGAGGCGCGGCTGGTGGCCCGTGGAACGCACATCGAGCATTATCTGAACGGTGTGAAGGTGGTAGATTATGTCGTGGGTTCAAACGATTGGAACAGCCGCCTTGGCAAAAGCAAGTTCAAAGATATGCCCGGATATGGGGTTCAAACATCGGGGCACATCGCGCTGCAAAATCACGGCGCGAAAGTCTGGTTTAGAGATATCAAAATCAAGAAGCTTTAATTTTGCGCCTTCGGCGAAAACCAATGGCGGCCATCGAGATTCCCGCAATTACACTGAGCACATGCGCTTCAGCAATGTAAGACACTGCGTTCTCTAACCGATTGACAGGAGCCAGTTGAGCACGCGAAGGAAGGAAGCCTTCCCAGCGGTAAGAAGCTGGGCGGTCGAAGCCTATCCGGTAATCGGTCACGAACGACCCTTGTTTAATCAAGTCCGACATCTTGGGCGGCGTCCAGCTTTTGATCCCGACGTACCGATAACGCTCGACGGGGACATAGGAGTTTCCAGCTGCAACCCTGCGTATCAAAACGTCGCTTGGAATCATTTTTCCGTCTACAGCGGCGTGTGAGAGGATTTCGTATTTTGAGTCGCTGAGCCACCTGTCATCGCGTTTGAACTGGCATTCCGCACGAAGGAGTTTCCACCCTGGTCGTTTGCGCCAAGTTAATGCCATCCTCCAAAGTTGCGACTTTGGACCAATTCCCTCAAACGTCTCAGTAACGTTCCTGTCTCTGATTGTCGGGCTCGAAACGCGCCTCAACTTCGGGTCCATGCAACCAGCCAGTATGAATACGTCGGCCGGTCTTGCGAGCGTTTCGCGGAAATCGGCTGCATAAACAGTGGGCATTTTTCCCTCATTGCTGTCGCCGCCCCCAAAAATGTGCCAAGTAACGTTTCAATCCCAAATCTCGATCGTCGGAGTTGTTTGTCCCGGAACGCCAAGCATCGGCACGAAGGAGTGCACCTCTTCGCCCCACTTGCCGGCATATATTGTGATGGTCCCCGAACGAGTGACGCCCCGCGCTTCCTCGAGCATTGCTGCACGAATGAGCGGCCTGTTTATGTCCGCGAGTTTTTGGGTCCACCGGCCCGCCAGCCGGTTTTGTTCGATGATCTTGTTCGTCCGCGACTCGACTTCGGATTCTGCAAATGAGCTCGGAAATTGTATTTCCAAGTTGAAAACATGCTCTTGTTCGCCTGCGCCCATTGCAATTCTGCAAGCGAACAAGCAAAGGAGCGTCAGCCTCTTCGGCATCACCACGGCTGGGTTGCGCACCATTCCTCGATATTTGAATAAGTACTTGTGGATATAGGCTGATCCGTCTGGTATGGGCAAATGCAGACCGAGACTGGATTTGACTTACAATGATATACACGTTCAATCCCTACGCCAGCATCGGTCTTGATGTAGCAGCCTTCGCCTCCAAACCCGCAGTCATAATCGTCTTTAGCATGCGTCTTGCAGTCGGTGTCAGAACATGGATATGAAGCCTGTTCGCAATTGAAGCCAGGAACGGTTTCGACAATCTCATGTCCAATACAGTATTGAAACGGACCGCCAAGGGCGTTTTGTGTTTGGAACATGCCTACCCCCAGGATCAATGCTCCTATCTGCCATCGAGTTTTCATTGTTGCCTCCACGAAGTTGCAAATGTTGGTCCGTCGGAGCGGCCACTTACTTTCTTTGGCGCACAAGGAGTTTCCCACGCATTTGCAGTAGTGTCTCGAATCATGAAGTCAGTTGGGCGGTACCAATGTGAATGGCCGTCCAAAAAAACGTAGTTTGCGCCACCGTAATGTCTCCGGTCGCCAGCCGGAGGGATGATCTCCCCATCTAAACCTCCGCATAAGGTTAGTGGTCCTTCGAAAGAATCTGGGGCCCATATCGAGGCATGAATCATCCACCCGCCGCGACACATTGCCGGACCCGTTTCGGCAATCAAGACCGTCCTGCCGACGTCCATCACGGTGGAAGAGCCAGTTGATAGGAGTCCAGGCCCCGGCGCAGAAAGACAGGCGTTTGTGGCATACCCCGTGAAGGGATTCACCGTCATCCAGTCATCGAGCGGGATGTCGAGCAGTGGACAGGGCCTCCGATCGTGATGACGCTCCATTTCTGGATCGGCTGGTTGTTTCATGCCCAAATAAGATTGGATCAGCCAACACCAGTTTCCGCCTGGAAACTCCCCAGAATCGTCGCGATACATCAGGAGAGCTTTCGCAATCTGATTTTCTTGACTCATGCAGCTTGCTTGCATGGCTCGCTTCTTCGCCGCCGAAATCACCGGAAACAAAACGGCAGCGAGAATCAAGATCACCCCGCACGAAACAAGCAGCTCCATGAGCGTATACCCTGTGTTACTTCTGCGCATTTTGCACCTCTGGACGCTGCACCGTGAAATGAACGTTCACAACGCGCTCGAACGGCTCGCCGCCCACCAATCCTCTGATCGCTATCTGCCGAACCCCAGGCCCAACCGGCAATCTCGTTGCATCGAGGTATACCGTAACTTCCGTCCACAAAAGTGGAGGGATCGTCTCGTTATCTCCGCTCGAGCCGCACCCTTGCGGAGCCGATTCCAATTCGACCGCCCGAAGGTGTGGATTGTAAACCGTGAAGCGCACTCGCGCATCTCGGTCCCCCTGAATGGTTCCGAGGTCGCTTGGAAAACCAAAAAGCCAGATCGGCTTGGCCAAAAAAGGACCGCTTACTCCGTAAAAAATGAATAAGAATCCGACGAAGATCAGCCATCCCTCAATTCGAACCCTACGCGTTGGTTGGAGGGTCCAGAATGACCGCATCTTGACCTCCCGCCCCCGACGGTGCACCGGCCAGGTTGGCAAACTGAACGACGCTCTCTCGCTGGGGTGCTCCACCAGGTTCTTGCGAAAATCGTTCGTTTCGTGATCCTGTTTTCAATCAAAGTGTAGCCGGTGCCGGCCGCAATGTCAACACACACACAATCTTGCATATTTACCAGGTATTGACCGTGGGATTGGGCGGGCGTTATTTCGAAACCGCCAGCCGATAGGCGGGCTGCAGGTCGGTGATCCTTTCGGCGCGCAGGCCCAAATCCTTCAGAAGCCCGTCGCGCAGATCGTAGATCACGCCGTGAACGCAAACATCTGCTCCCCGGGTCCAAGCGCGCTGAAGAGTGCTGGTCCGGCACACGTTGGCAACCTGTTCGGCCACGTTCAGTTCGCAAAGCAGGTTGACACGGTTTTCTCCGCCAACCGAAGCGAACTTCTGCTCATGCTTTACATAGATGTCGCGGATATGACAAAGCCAGTTGTCAATAATTCCAAGCGAATCATCTTTCAGCGCCGCAGCGACACCGCCGCAGCCATAATGTCCACACACAATAATGTCGCTGACCTTCAAAACTTCCACGGCATATTCGATCACCGAAAGGCAGTTGAAATCGGTGTGAATGACCAGGTTGGCGATGTTGCGATGAACGAAAATCTCTCCGGGCATGAGGCCGACGATTTCGTTTGCGGGCACTCGACTGTCGCTGCAGCCGATCCAAAGATATTTGGGTGATTGCTGCGCGCACAGCCTTTCAAAAAACGCCGGATCGCGTTCGGTGATCCCTTTTGCCCACGCGCGATTGTTTTCGAAAAGATTCTCGATGCCGTGCATGTTACACCGTCACCGCGCCCTTCGTAGTCAAGTGCAAGAGGCGACGCAGCGCTTGTTCCAAAACGGAATCTTCGACCGCCAAACAGAATCGCACCCATTTTTCAGCGGCGTCATCGCGCACGAAGTCGCAAGGCGGCACGGCGCCAACGCCGCACGATTGAATCATGTGCCGAACGAACTCATCAGCGTTCAAATCGGGAAAAACTCCTTCGAACGAGCCAAGCATGTAGTAAGCACCTTCGGGAACCAGCGGCTCCATTCCAGCCTCGCGCAAACCTTCGCCGAACCGATCGCGCTTCGTTTGATATTGGTTGCGCAGCTGCTCGTAAAACTCGGAGCCAAGCAGCCGAATGCCATCGGCAACCGCTTGCTGCAGTGGAGCCGGCGCGCACACATAAACCGCATCCAAAAATGCCGCCATTCTTTCGGCGATCCAAGAGGGTGCAATCGCATAGCCGATGCGCCAGCCGGTAATCGCGAACGTTTTGGAATGCCCGCTGATAGTTATTGTGCGATCTTGCAACGATTCCACGCTCGCAGGAGAAACATGCTCCTTTCCATCGAACGTCATGTATTCATAAATCTCGTCGGTCACCAAAAAGCAATCGGAATGAGACAACGTTTCGGCGATCATCTCCAGCTCGGTGCGCGTGAAAACTTTTCCTGTAGGATTGCCCGGCGTGTTCAGGAGCAGAAGTTTTGTGCGCGGACTGACCGCTTTGCGTACGGCGTCAAAATCAACTTCCCAATGCGGCGGACGCTGGACAACGAAGCGGACATCGGCTTGGTACCGGCGGAGCGCCTGAAGGTGATAAGGATAATACGGCTCAAAGATCGCCACCTCATCGCCCGGGTCGAGCAAGGCCGCGCAAACCGCTTCGAATGCGCCGGTGGCGCCGCACGTTATCAAAACGTTCTGTTCAGGATCGCAATCAGCAATCCGGTTAAAACTTCGGGCCTTTTCGCTGACTGCTTCGCGAAGCGCCAAAAGCCCGCGCGGGTTCGTGTACCGGTTGGTTCCGTTTTGTGCGGCTTCCGCCGCTTTTTCCAACACGATGGGTGGAACAGGGAGCTGGCAGACACCTTGTCCAAGGTTGATTCCTCCAACCTTTTGCACATCAATCGTGATCTGCCTTAGCGCAGGGGACACAAACGCCTCCGAGAGCCGCGAGAATCTCCTTTCCACGAGCACAGATTACTTCATTTGCCAGGTGATACAATCGGCTTGGTTCCATGCGACTTCCTGCCTTTCGTCACGCCGGTTTCCGTAACTACGTGTTTGGAAGTTTCGTTTCGAACACCGGAACAAGCGTGCAGACGTGGGCAATCATGTGGCACATTTATCATCTAACTGGCAGTTCGTATTTTGTGGGCATGGTTGGCCTGGTGCGGGTCGTTCCGCTCTTGTTCTTTACTTTATACGGCGGAGTTTTGGCAGATCAGACCGACAGGCGCAAGATGATGCTGATTTCTCAAAGCGCGATGGCTTTCGTTGCGCTGGCGGCTGCGATTGTCACGGTTTCTGGATATGCAGGCGTTGGGTTTTTGTATCTGGTTGTTGCGGCGCATTCCGTTGCACGCGCATTCGATGGCCCTGCGCGTCAATCCATGTTCGTTACGCTGGTGCCTGCGCGCGACTTTCCGAATGCCGCAAGCATCAACGGAATCGCTTGGCAGCTTAGCGATGTGCTTGGGCCGTTGATTGCGGGTGTGATCATCGCCGTGCTCGGTGCTCACGTCGTTCTTGGACTTTCAGTTTGCTACGCTTTGAATTGCGTTTCGTTTTTTGCTGTGCTGGTCGCGGTTTGGTTTCTTCCACCCTGCCACCCCGCAAATGCGCAAGATCGTGCGAAATCGTTTTCGCAAGTGGTTGATCGAATCCGCGACGGCTTGCGTTTTGTTGCAAATTCACCTGTCGTTAGAAGCGCAATGTGGATTGACTTTTGGGCGACTCTGTTTTCGGGCGCCACCGCTTTGATTCCTGCCATGGCGAAGAACATTCTGCATTCGGGCGCTTTGGGCTATGGCGTGTTGGCCTCGGCTGGCGGGCTTGGCGCGCTCATCGCCGCGCTGACGCTTTCTTTGCGGCCAACCGTGCAGCGGCAGGGAATGACTGTGGTCATCATGATCGCGCTGTACGGGCTGTTCACAATTCTTTTCGGCCTTGCCGGGAACTTGTGGATCGCGGCGGTCTGTCTGGCGGCGGTCGGTGCATCCGACATGATCAGCACAGTGCTCCGGCAGACGATCAGGCAGCTGTCCACACCCGACGAGATGCGCGGACGGATGAACGCCACGAGCAGTCTGTTTCATATTTCGGGGCCCCAGTTGGGCGACTTCGAGGCGGGCGCAGTGGCGAGGCTTTGGGGTGAAAGGGTTTCGATCGTGCTCGGCGGGGTGTTGTGTTTGTTTGTTGCGGCGCACTGGACGCGGTCGCGCGCTTTGGTTGGATACGTTCACTCTGAGGCGGATGCCGAGACGGTGATCGGTTAGGCGGCTGGGTACACTTTTCCGACGTCTTTGGGCGGTTGGCTCAGTGGTAGAGCACTTCGTTCACACCGAAGGGGTCACTGGTTCGAATCCAGTACCGCCCACCATGGTTTTTTGATGTGGGTGTTTTACGTTCTTCGAAGCGAAGCGACGCGACGCTATTATATCGGCCACACGTGCGATCTGGAAAGGCGGCTTCGGGAACACAACTCAGG